>NZ_CP085041.1:337575-675150 GCF_022026155.1 Dissulfurimicrobium hydrothermale
TTTGCAGGGATTATTCTTGGGATAGGTTTGATTATCATCATAGTAAACTTGGCTTATACATTCTATAGTATAGAACCTCTAAAAAGAGAGGCAATTGAAAATAGAAAGCAGGTAATATTGTCATTATTAAATGATGATATCAATGAATTTTTTACAATAGCCAAAACTAATGCTGTTGCTATAGCAAACAACGGTACTCTTTCAAGGGCTATTCTTGAAAATAATAGAGAGCTTGCACTAGACAGGCTAACCAGCCTTCTCGATGATTATAGACAACGTACTGACTTGACAGCCATAAGAGTACAGCTACGTACTGCAGATGGTACATCATTCCTAAGAAGTTGGGCGCCAGATGCCTATGGAGACAATGTAAAAAACGTAAGGCCGACTCTTGTGGCGGTGGAGCAAACAAAAAAAGTTATAGCGGTATTTGAAGTAGGGACAGTTGATATTGCAATGAGATGCATGGCGCCGATTATCAGAGACAACGATTACATAGGATCGGTGGAAATAGAACAAACTCCGGATAAAATAGCCAAAGATCTACACAAAAAAAATCTAAAATATATTCTGGTTTTAAAAAGAGATATGCCACAGGTTAAAAGAATTATCGAGGCAGAGCCAAGGGTGGCAGTGGGGGATAATTATATCATTTCAGACGATAAGTGGTTTGATGATACAGAAAAATATATTGCAAAAACACTTGACTATAAAAAACTTTTAGCTGATGGCTACGAAATAACAGATAAATATTTTATTACCTATAGCCCGGTAATCGATTATCAGGGACAGAATGTAGGCCTTAATATAGTTGCAGAAGATATCGGTATTTTGAATGGAAAATTTAACGAACTTTATATGGGGCAGTTTAAGTTTACAGGTCTTGTTATACTTTATCTGGCAATTATGGCCGCCGCTCTTTCGCTGTTTTTCCATTCCCTCCTCGTAAGACCTATTACTGATACCGCATCCGTACTTCAGAAGATCGCCAAGGATTTGGATTTCACTAAGCGGATAAAGATAAAGACCAAAGACGAGGTCGGACGCATGACCGAGGCAGTAAACGGGCTCCTAGGTGTGCTGCAGGATACCTTCAAAGACGTCATGCAGACAATGGTATCTTTTGCACAGATGAGTCAGAAGGTGCACGAGGTGTCAAAAAATATCGTCACCAACGCGTCCGTTCAGGCTGAAAGGGCCAAGGACGTCATGCAGAGGGTCGCCGTTATGGGTCAGACTGCGGCCGAGGTGGCCTCCCATGCCGAATCGTCCGCTAATATCGTATCAGAGGCGTCCAAATCCATAAAAGAAATAGCCGATCTGAGTATGGAGATTGCCAAGATATCGGTACAAAACAAAGAGGGTTCGAAGTCCGCGACAAAGATTGTCTCGGAGATGGGGGAGACCGCTAAGGAGGTCCAGGCAAGAGCCTATGCCCAGGCCGCGTCTTCTGCAAAGACCGCCGAGGCGCTCCATGCCATGGCGGATCAGCTCAGTAAGATGGCAGTTGAGGCCCAGGAATCGGCGAGGCGCTCCCAAGATGCGCTTGTAAGCGCCGAAGAGGGTGGCAAGGCCATGGAGCAGATGATCCAAGGTATGGACGCCATTGCCGAGAGTTCCGACCAGGTCAAGGAGATTGTTGACCTCATCTCGGATATTGCTGAACAGACAAACCTCCTTGCATTGAATGCGGCCATCGAGGCGGCCAGGGCTGGCGAACACGGCAGGGGATTTTCGGTGGTGGCGGATGAAATTAGAAAGCTGGCGGAACGCACATCGGAATCCACCAAGGAAATAGCGGAACTTATCAGATCTAGCATTGAAAGGGTTGAGGAGGGTAAGAGATATACAAATCAGACCGCGCAGATCATCTTGAAGATCATGGAGAGCGTCAAATCCGGCACTGAGGTTACGACCAATATCTCGGAACTCGCCACCAAATATGCGGGCGACACCCAGGCCCTGCTCAAACTGACCGACGATCTGAAGGGTCTTGCGGATCACATCGTCCAGATGACGAACCAGCAGGCAACCCGTAGGCAGATGGCTGAAGACGCCATGAAAACCCTTATAGCTATAAGTGAAGAGATTATAAACATAACCAAGTCGGCCGAGGATATAACCAAGGGCGCCGTGAAGACAGTTGAAAAGGTCGCCGCCAATTCGGAAGAGATCACTAAAAGGACTGCGATGCAGAGGGAGAGAAGCGCAGCGCTCCAGAAACTCATGGATGAGATGGCCGAGACGGCAACCAGAAACGCCCAGAGCGCCAAAGGAACACTCTCGGCAATGGAAGGTCTGTTGGCACAGGCAAGACAGGTCGAGGAAGAGATCAGACGCTTTAAGATCTAGATATAAGCGCAATAAACCCCCTGGCCTTGAGGCCGGGGGATTTATTTATTTTTATTGCGGCATCTTATTTTTGTGTTGCATCACCCCTTGCCGGCGTTCAATTTTCTGCGAAGCACACCTGACGGACGAAATGTGACCACGCGTCTGGGTTCAAGTATCAGGTCATCCCCTGTGTGCGGATTTCTTCCGCGCCGCGCCTTCTTTTCTTTTACAATGAATTTCCCGAATCCACTTATAAGTATATCGTTTCCTGTTTCAAGATATTGTTTCATGAGCTCAAGCAGCGTCTCAACGGATTTTGTCGAATCAGCCTTGCTCAAGACCTTGCTTTCATATATGCGCCGAATGATATCCGCCTTTGTAAGGGTCATTTGTCCTCCTGCCTTAAGGCTTGCAACATAATTGCAAAAATAAAAAATATCTCCTGTAAAGTCAAGCTGATATCTTTATTCTAGTAGCCGTTTCATGCCGTTGCCCGGATATCCAAGGTAGTTAAGCCGGTATATCTCGAGAATGGATACACAGAGTGCGATTATGATCGGACCTAGCACGAGTCCAAGGAGGCCAAAGACGTTAAGACCGCCTAGTATGCTGAAAAATAGGAAGAGGCTGTGTAGATGTGTCTTGCCGCTTATCAGATAGGGCCTTAGGAAGTAATCTATCTGGCTTATCAGGAGTATGCTGAAGATAAGAAGTACGGCACCCTTCAAATATGAGCCAGCCAGAAACAGATAGAGGGTTGCCGGTACCCATACAAGGGCTGTGCCTACGATTGGGATGAACGTGGCGATTCCCATGACTATTCCCCATAATAAGGGGGCCGAGAAGCCAAGGGCCCAGAGGATAAACACCCCTAGCCCGGCCTGTATTAAGGCGGTCAGGATATTGCCGTAAAGGGTAGCGTACAATACATCTGATATGATCTTGAAAAATCTCTCTATTTCTACGTCGTGAAAAGGCAGGACACCCTTAAATGTGTCGAGGAATTTTTCTCCGTCTCTGAAGAGGTAAAAGAGCACCACCAGCATCAACAGGCCGTCAAAGACGACGGTGATTATATTTTTGAAAACCACCGTCCCTTGCGCTATAAAAGATTCGCTGAATCTCTTGACGAGGTCTGTCATGAATTGCCCTGGAGAGATATTGCCATGGATGTTGAACATAGAAAACAGATTGGACAATAACCTATTTAACAAAGGGTGCGCCCCCGGATCAGGTATGAGGCCCGGCCCTTTGGACGATATGGCGGCCTGAAATTCGTCATAGACCCTCAGGACCTCGTTAGCAAGGCTCCCTAGAAGGATGAAGACTGGAATTATTATAAAAGATATGATTATGAGGCACATACATAATGCCGATATACCCTCTTTCCCCTTTAAAATGCGGTTTATCCGCTGAAAGACCGGATAAAAAAACAAGGTCAGTACGATAGCCCATGCAATGGGGTAGAAAAAGGGGGCGAATAGTCTAAGGCCTATAATCAATATGGAAAGGGCAATCCCGATCGCCAGGAATATCACGAACTTCTGGGTATCGTCTGGATTATATCTATGATTCATAAGCTGGCGTCGAATCCGGTCTTCACAATAGAATTTGCCGTATAATTTTTTATCGGTATTCCGGCCTTAAGTCCTTAACGGAATATGGGCGTCGGGTATATACAGGAAACAGCAAGGAGACCGCATTGATTTATCGTATATCGTATTTGACTATAAATCCGTTCCCTGAAAATTCCAATGAGTTTCTGCAAGGGCTAAATAGTTTCTTTTTTTAAGTGTTGGGGCTGTCAAATCGTTTAAATCCTGTGTTTGGATCTGGTTGTGGTATCACTGGACGCTGGGGAGATCACCCCTGATTCTATTAGACGATGAACATCGCATCCCCATAGCTGTAGAACCTGTATCCTGCCTTTATGGCCTCGCCATAAGCCCTTAGGACCTCAAGTCTGTCTGCGAATGCCGAGACCAAGATGAGCAGGGATGATCGCGGGAGATGGAAATTCGTAATCATGGCGTCCACCACCTTGAATTCATATCCAGGTACTATATAGAGGTCGCACAGCCCCTCAAAGGCCCTGGGCGTTCCGTCGCAGGATGACGATGCCTCCAGCGCCCTTACAGATGTGGTTCCTACCGCTACAATGCGCCCGCCGTTTTTCTTTGCCGCGGCCATTTTATCGATCGTATCCTGCGGGATCTTGACCCATTCGGCGTGTATCTTGTGTTCACGTATGTCGGGCGTCCTGACAGGGGCAAATGTGCCGTAGCCCACATGGAGAGTGATCCATGCCATGACGACCCCCATGTCTTCAATACGTTCGAGTTGACCCTGTGTGAAGTGCAGGCCTGCTGTAGGCGCTGCAACCGACCCTGTCTCCTTAGCGTAGACCGTTTGATAGTCTTCCATATCAGACGGCACTTCGTCTCGTTTTATATACGGAGGAAGCGGCGTTTCGCCGCACAGGCTGAGCGCTGTCTTGAGATCGCCCTGAAATGCGAGTTCTATCTCAACATGATTTTCCGGCAGTATATCCAATATAGATATGTCCAAAATACCACGGCAACTCACCTTTTGACCAGACCTCAAGGGTTTTGACGAACGCGACAGCGCCGTAGCCCTTGCCCTGCCCTCGGTCTGCATGACAGGGAAGTGCAACAGGAGGAATTCGACCGCTCCTCCTGTTGCCTTTCTAGCTTTGACCCGCGCCGGGAAGACGCGGGTGTTGTTTAATACCAGACAATCCCCCGGCCTTAGGTACTCCTCCAGCCTGCTGAATGAGCTATGGGTTATCGAACGTCCTGCCCGATCGAGCACCATGAGTCTCGATGCATCTCGCTGCCTTGCCGGGTGTTTTGCTATCAAATGCCCAGGTAAATTGTAGTCGTAATCTTCCAATTTAAAGCTGACTGGCATGTAAGGTGGGGAATTAAAAGGGATCTGTCTTTTGAACTAGATAGCAGATGCCGAGCCCGACGATCATGCTTGCGAACCCAAACCAGCGAAGCGTGGCCGGCGGCATCTTTTCTGCCTCGCGCATGATTTCCTGCATCTTTTCGGGGAAGGCAAAATACGGGATGCCTTCCACTATAAGAAGGATCCCCAGGGCGTTAAAAAGAAGGTTCATATTTTTTAAAATTAGCGGCCTTGATATATAGGCTGCTCGTTTTTTTGGCCGGCAGTTGATTTATTTTTTGGCGGTGCAGGGACTTGAACCCCGGACACTGCGGATATGAGCCGCATGCTCTGACCAGCTGAGCTACACCGCCTTTACGCTTAGAATATTTTTTGCCGGAATCATTATTGATTTTTATTGATCTGTCAAGAAGAAATGAGGTCATGCAGCCTAGAAATAAAAATATAATGGAAAACACCTTGCATTTCATACTGTTTTTCCGTAAAATTACTAAAACAACGGCATGAATTTAAGTTTTGTATTATAGGCCTGTCGAGGGGTCACATGGCAAAAGTAGTAAACATTAAAGATGTAAAACGCTCTTATATCGGGCGGACCCGTAGGCTTGAAAGCCTCAAAGAGGAGCTCCTCAGAGGCTATGGCATCGATCTTGACCAGTTGATGTCAAACGAGCCTGCGACAAACCTTACAGTTGAGCAATTCGAAGACCTTACAGAGCGCATACTATCGGTTGTCGATGATTTTTGTGAAGAAAACCCGCAAGTTACTATACATGATGTCCTCTATACGTTAGAAAACGTAAAAGATATCATAAAAGACAATTCAGGCATTGAAGACGACGGCTGATTGGTCGTCTTGTCCGCCTTTTATAAATTGAAGCCAGGGCCGCATTACATCGCGGATGATTTTTATCTCCTACTAAGCCTGCGGCCTGTAGGCATTGGAAAGTCGAATTATGGACATACTCGACAGAAATGCCCAAATCTGTTGATTGCCATCTGTCAACCAGCCTGGTCAGGCTACAGATAACGACACCTCTGCTGTCAAGTATGCCGCACAGGGAGAAAATTGCATGTTGTGCGGTGCCCCACTTGAGTATCTGACAACCGGCAAGACGGTCGAATGCTCCTGCTGTGGGAAAGATTTTGTAACCCACGTTGTCTGCCCGAATAGGCATTATATATGCGATATATGCCACAATAATTACGCCGTAGGACTTATAAAGCAGGTTTGCTCCTCTACAGATTCAACGGATCCGATTGGGATATTCGAAGAGATGCTCCGGTTTTCAGGCGTCCCCATGCTGGGGTGTCACCATGCCTTTATGGCCGCCGGGGCATTTATCGCCGCCGGGGCATTTATCGCCGCCATAAAAAATGAAGGGACGTTGAACGTGACGGACTCTACAATGGAAGAGGTCTTTTTGAGGACTGGGCGACAGGCTGTAGGGGGCTACTGCGGGCTGACTGGCGTCTGTGGGATCACCCCAGCGCTTGGGGCATGCTTTGCTGTTATCTTGGGTTCAAAATGCGGAACGGATCGGGAACAAAGGCTGACGATGGATGCAGTCTGTGAGATTTCGGCCGCCATACGTGACCTGACGGGCCCGAGCTGCTGCAAGGCGTATGCAAGAAAGGCGCTTGAAACGGCACAACACGTACTGAAATGCGTATTAGGTATCACACTATCCGCCGCTGATACGCCGATCGCGTGTCATGATGCACCGAGGCACCCCCATGGATGTCGAAAAGGATGTCCTTATCTTATTTAAAGACTTCAAATCGTTATTTGGGTATGATGCTGCATCTTGCCAAGGGTATTGCGGGCGCGGTTATGATTGTGGGCGCTCCTTTCGTATGGACCTGTGCCGGCGGTGAGATCTCAGGTTTGGCGTCCTATTCGGTCAGATACTTCGGACTCCTCTTTTTTGTAAGCCCAATAGGTGTTATATATATCCAATTAAGATCCTAAATTTTGGAGGTGTCTCCTTGTGGGGAGCGAAGTCTCGAATTCAAAAAAATAGGCAAACAGGTTTTACCCTGATAGAACTCCTGGTCGTCGTCATTATTATAGGGCTTTTGGCCTCGCTCGTTGCGCCGAAATTTTTCGGTAAACTTGCAGCCAGTAAAGAGAAGACTGCAAAGGCCCAGATAGAGTTGTTCGGCGAGGCCCTTGACGCCTTCAGGCTCGACAACGGGCGTTATCCAACCACCGAAGAGGGCCTTAAGGCCTTGAGAGAAAAACCGCCCGGCCTTGATACATGGAATGGCCCTTATCTTCCCAAGCCGATACCAAAAGACCCGTGGGGCCATGACTATGTCTATCGCTGCCCCGGTGAGCATGGAGACTACGACATCATAAGCTACGGCAGGGATGGGCAGCCAGGCGGTGAAGGGGAAGACGCCGACATCACAAGCTGGCAATAAGTATGGATATTAAATCCATTGCCGGTCAATTTAATACCTTTTTGAATGGCGGTAAAGAAAAGATAGAAAGGCTCTTGCAAAAGAGCGGCTTTATCCCCCATGGCGGAGACCTGTCTGTGGATGGGGCCGAAAGGGAATCAGGGGGAGAGGGCGAACGCCCTTTACCTGAATTCCCGCGGGCTGGTCAGGGTGATTTTCCTGAGAGACCGCCGCTCGTAAACGGCCTGCCGCCTCGTCTCATGAAGCAGTGGCGCGTTGTCCCCCTTGCCATAGATGAAAATGAGGTAAGGCTTGCCATGGCGAGGCCTCATGACCTTTACCTCCGTGAGGTGCTTAAGGATATCTACCAAAGACCTATAAAGCCGCTTCTAGCCAGTGAAGAAGATATACTTGCCGCTGTTTACCGCTGGTATGAAGCAGAGGTGGATCTTGGCGGAGAGGACGATGACGACATCGAGTCAAGGATAGAAGAAGGTCTTTGGGACGATCCGGAACAGCTGCGAGACCTTGCTTCCGAGGCCCCTGTAATACGTCTTGTAAACCACGTGATCAGCCAGGCCCTTGAGGTGAAGGCCTCTGACATTCACTTTGAGCCATTCAGGGATCACTTGACGATCAGGTTCAGGATAGACGGCGTGCTGCACGACGTCGAAACCGTTTCAAAAAAACTCCAGCCTGCCATTACCTCTAGGATCAAGCTGATGGCCAAAATGAACATAGCCGAGATGCGCCTCCCCCAGGATGGGCGCATAAGGGTGCGCGAGGGTTCGAGGGATATAGATATCCGCGTCTCATCCCTGCCCACACTTTTTGGCGAGAGTATAGTCTTGAGGCTTTTAAACCGCGAAGAGGTCAAGCTAGATCTTACAGCCCTTGGTCTTTCTGAAGGGCTTTTAGGAGCCTTTGAGGGTGTCATAACTAGGCCCTACGGCATGATACTCGTCACCGGGCCCACTGGCAGTGGCAAGACCACTACGCTTTATGCGGTAATGAACCGGATAAACTCCCCTGAAAAAAAGATAGTGACTGTAGAAGATCCGGTAGAGTATCAGCTCGACGGCATAAACCAGATTCATGTCCGCGCAAACATCGGGCTCACATTCAGCTCTGCCCTTCGCACCATCTTGAGGCAAGACCCCGACGTCATCCTGATAGGCGAGATCAGGGACTCCGAGACCGCGGAGATAGCGGTCCAATCGGCCCTAACAGGACACATGGTCTTTTCGACCCTGCATACAAACGACGCCGCCAGTGCTATCACCAGGCTTCAGGAGATGGGTATTGAGTCTTATCTCCTTTCCTCGTGCATCCTTGCCGTGATGGCACAGAGACTTGTGCGCAAGATCTGTCCGGAGTGTCGGGTGCCTTATGCACTGCCGCCCGGGTTTGTTGATGAGATAGCCCATGCCCTAGGTGTTGATCCCTCTAGATGTCCTACGAACGTATGGCGCGGCACCGGCTGCGCTCACTGCGCTGGCACGGGTTATTCCGGGCGTACCGGCATATATGAGTTCTTGTTGGTGAATGATGAGATCAGGAGACTCATAATGCATGGGGACGACAGTTCAGCGATACTTGCCGCAGCTATAAAAAGGGGTATGCGCACATTGAGACAGGATGGCCTTCAAAAGGTTATAGACGGCCAGACCACCATTGAAGAGGTAATGAGGGTTACGAACTGATGCCAAGCTTTGCCTATGAGGCCCTTGATCAGCGCGGGCAGAGAATAAAGGGGGTAGATGAGGCCGTAAGCCAGGAGGCTGTCTTGGCGCAGCTCCTGTCAAAAGGTCTGCAACCCATCAAGATAAGGCGCATAAGGCCGCTCCAGGCCGTCTTCGGCAGGCAGCGCCGCAGGTTCAGTCATGAGGACGTCCTTTTTTTCACCAAGGAGCTGGGCGATCTCCTTGAGGCTGGCGTCCCTCTAGAGAGGGCCTTGTCTATTATAGCCGATTCATCTGAACAAGCTGGCACGCGGGAACTCGTAGTTGCCATAAAGGAAGACGTCCAGGGTGGTAAAGGGCTCTCCGGCGCACTTTCCGCCTATCCTGATATATTCAACAAGCTCTATGTCAACATGGTTACAGTCGGTGAGATGGGTGGGGTGCTGCCTCAGGTCTTGAAGAGGCTCGGCGGTTTTCTGGAGCGCTCCAGGCAGATAAAGAGGTTTATTGTCACTTCATCCATATATCCCGGTGTACTGATGCTGGTCGGGATACTCTCGGTAGTGATACTCATAACCTTTGTCGTGCCTAAGTTCGGACAGATATTCGACGACCTGGATCAGCCCATGCCGACTATGACCAGGATCATATTTCAAGCGAGTATTGTCATCAAGAAGTGGTGGTGGATTATTTTTTCAATAGCCGCCACTGGATTTTTTGGGTTCCGCCAGTATATAAAGACGCCCGACGGCAGGGCCTGGTGGGATGGATTTGTATTGAGACTCCCACTTGCTGGCCCTATGCTTTTAAAGATTGAGCTGGCCCGCTTCTGCCGCACTCTAGGAACATTGATAGAGAGCGGCGTCCCTATTTTAAAGGGCATATCTCTTGCAGGTGATGTTGTGTCGAACAGCCTTTTAAGAGACGAGATAGGCGAGATATACAAAGGGGTACGTCAAGGCAGGAGCTTCAGTCAGCTAATGAAGAAGTCACGGTTCTTTCCAACCCTGATGGTCAATCTGGTCGGCATCGGAGAGGAGACCGGCGAACTGGGCGCCATGCTCCTGAAGGTGGCTGATGACTTCGATGAAAAGATACAGCATGACACAAAGGTCTATCTCTCCCTGGTGGAGCCTATCACAATAGTGTTCATGGGCATCGTGATCGGCGGCATTATCCTCTCTATGCTGCTCGCCATATTCGGCATAAACGATGTCGCGTTCTGAAAGACCGTTCAAGGACACCTGCTTGCTGCCTTTGCAGGTCGTTGTTTACGCAGCGGCCATCTCTCTATTCGACGATCCTGTTAATGGTGTTGCGGCACGGAAGGCGGTCATGGCCGGGCATGCCCCCGTCCGCCACGGAGTCGCCGATGTCCTCTCAGGACGTCGCCGTCTGTCCGGTAAGGGCTTCACCTTGGTAGAGCTCCTGATAGTCCTTGTATTGATAGGCATAGTAGGTGCGATGGTCTTTATCTCGGTCGGGAGCGGGATGCTGAAGTCTAACGAGAGCCGTTTCGTTGTAGATTTCACACAGGCGATCGCCAGTGCTAGGAGCGCAAGTCTTGTCAGGGGCGAGGTGGTGCGTTTTGTAATCTATGGGCCCGAGAGGGAATTTTTTGTGCAGGGCAGGAGCCCGGAACATGTCCCTGAGACCATCAAAGTGGAAGGCAAGGGGATAAGCGAACCAAGGCCTGGCGTCTATATAGTCTATTTTTTCCCCGACGGCAGTTCGAGCGGCGGGGAGATCGATCTTAAACGGGCCGATGGCTCCGTCGACAGGGTTACCATCGATCGATTTCTAGGCATAATACAGTCAAGACACATATCATGAAGCGCTCAAGCGGCTTTACCCTCATAGAGGTGCTCGTTGCAATCGCCATAGTCGGCATAGCGCTCGGCGTAATCCTTTCAAGTATAGCCATGGGCCATAGGGAGGCCTTCAGAGGAGATCAGGCGAGAGAGGCGGCAGAGATAGCAGGAGATATTCTTCGGGACCTTGGAGACGGAGGAGGGTCAATCACAGCCGGTTCCGGCAAGGTCGAGGGGCATCCGGGCTGGTCTTATAGTATTGTCGTAAGGGATGCGGCTGTCACGCTTCAGAATGAAGATATGGGCGAAAAGGATCTTGATACACCAGGGCTCGTGGAGGTCGTCTTAAAGATATTCCCGCCCGGAAACGGGGCGCCTTTTGTACTTGCAAGCCTCATGCAGTCTGCGGATCAGCCTTCTCCAGGCGCGCAGGCGCCCTTTGCCGGAGGTCTTAATTGACATCAAGATGCAGCGGGAATGGCTTTACGCTCCTTGAACTCCTGATTTCCATAACCCTTATGGCAGTTATTACGGTCATACTCTCCATGGCGATCCATGCGGGTCTAATGGCATGGGAAAGGGGCCACGAAGAGGACAGGGCCCTTATGATTGAGTCTTCCATAGAAAATCTCCTTGCGCGGCAGCTTAAGTGTGCGATCCGTACCTCGTCGCAGGATCTCGGGGAATTCGCTATGTTCAAGGGCGACAATGCCGAACTTTCTTTTGTGACCACTTATGTCCCCCTTGGTTCCCGAATGGGCGGTATATTCCATGTAATCTACAGATACGACGCCGACTCAGACGAACTGATATATGCTCAGAGACTTATAACGAGAAAGGATGAACTGAACGAATCACCGCCTGAGCAGTTCAACGAAGATAGTATCACCAAAGGTTGGGTATATTCCGAGGTCAGCGGTACAGGGCCCATTTCGTTCTTCTATTGCGCCGATCAAGACGAGGCTGCAAATCCGAAGGATTGGAGAGATAAATGGGATGAAGCCAGCGACGTCCCGCAGATAGTGGTCCTGGCCTGGGGGACCGCAAAGGACAAGGGCCTCTCTTACCGGATGCTGTGCACCGATCCTTTTTGCGAGGGAGACAAAAAGAGGTGAAGGGGCAAAAGGGGTTCGTGATGATATTGGTCCTCTGGACACTGGCCTTTCTCACCATGATAGCCGGTTTCTATGCGGTCCAGTCCAGGGTCAGGCGCAATCTAGGCCAGGAAGTGTGGGACTCGCTTGATGCACAATATCTAACCCGTTCCCTTCTGCTCCTTGTCTCGACAAGGCTTGCACCTCCTGGTATGAAGCCTGACGAGGCTTGGGATAAAGGGTTGTTGATCCCGGATGGGACCATTTATATGGTAAATATCGGCGGAAAGGATGTGACCTTCTCCCTTGAGGACGAACATGGGAAGCTGGATCTGAATAATGCGACCGAGGAACAGCTCAAAGAGGCACTTGGAGGACTGTTGGGCAAGGGGACGACCGCGGACGAGATCGTGGATGGGATATTGGACTGGAGGGATCCCGACAATATACCAAGGGAAAACGGGGCCGAGGATGAGGTCTATCTTGCGAAGACCCCGCCCTATCTCCCTGCCAACGGCCCGTTTCACACATTGGAAGAACTTTTGCTTGTAAATGGTGTTACGCAGGAGCTGTTTTATGGGCCCATCCCTTATGAATTCAAAGACTCAGGGATGGATCTGGAGTGGAAAGGCGGTTTGAGGGATATTTTTACAGTTTACAACAAGACCGGAACTGTTATAAAAGAGTATGCGCCGCCGCCCTTGAGACACATAGCCGGTGCTGGCAACGCCCCATTCTCCCACGAGGTGGTTTGTCTTAAGACCAAGATCGGCGGCATGAGCTATTGGATATATTGGCAACCGGTTCAGGGCGGCACCAATTTCAAGCTAGTACACTGGACCGAGACCGCGAGCGCAGGCTCTGATCAAGAAGACGTCTTATATGGGGAGACGCCGGGTAAAGATGGCTTTTCACACTGAGATAATAGGTATATATGCAGACGAAGATGATCCACAGGTCTTTGGCCTAAGGCTTGGACCAAAAGGTTGGGCGCCTTTTGACATACCGGAGTGGCCTGGTCGTCAACAAGGATCTTTTTATAATCAGCTCAAGGTCTTTCTGCAGGCGTTTAACCCGTCACGAAGGCGAAGGTTCTGTCTAGCCCTGCCTCAGAGGTATTGTTTTTTTAGAGAGCTGGCCATGGCCCGGCTTATCCCGGCGGAGGCTGCGGAATCGGTGAGACTGGGCATAGAGCTCCATTCCCACCTGGATAAGTCGGAGATATATTATGATCAATATGCCTTTGAAAGAAACGGCGAAACGATAGTCCTTCTTGCCTATATAAGACGTGCCGTTCTTGATCCACTTTTTAAGGTGTTTTCAGAGACAGGCCACAAGGTGTCTCTAGGTCCTGTGTCACCCGCTTTCGTCGGACTGGATATACTCATTAGACGAGGCAAGGCCGGTTTCCCGTGCGTCGTCCTTGGCAGGCAAGGCGGATTTTGGTATACTTCCCTGCACGGAGAAACAGTCTGCGAAGGGGTCTATACCCTGCCGATTGAGGGAGGCAGGGATGTTTCTCAGGCGCTTCTCGATCTCTCATCCTATGTGCCGGCCAAGTTCTTCAGGCTCATACCCAGTCCTGCCTATATTGTAGATCCGAGTGGATCCAGCTCGATTTCGACGTCCTGCCAAGATCCATGCCACGCCCTACCAGGGATATCCAGGTTTTGCGGGAAAAAGGAGAGACTCAGCTGGGGGCTTTGCGCCGCAGTTCTCGGACTCAGTATGTACCCGGCGATATCCTTTCAAGAGACGCCCCGTCGTCCACCACTTATCCTCCGCATCAATCCGTTCCAGGCGGCTGTATTAGCGATGGGGACCATCATACTGCTGAATACGTGCATCTTGGGGGTTAAATTTTATGGGCATTCAATCGCCCTGAAGTCGCGAGAAGCCGAGCTTGCAGCTCTGGATAAGAAACTCAAGCCCCTTCTTGAGATCAAAAAAAAGGTCGATGGCATAAAGGGTGAGATGGCCTTGATGACACGATTTAAAGACGAATTTCCGCGTCCACTCGATGTTCTACGCCTGCTTACAGTAAATACGCCCCAGGATACCTGGATACAGAACCTGACCATTAAAGATGACAAGCTCAGGATAACGGCAGAAGGAAATTCAGCCTCTCAGGTCACCACAGAATGGAGAAAGCTGCCGTTTTGTGCCGAACTCAAGTTCACATCCCCGGTTATGAAGGACAACAACCAGAAAGAACGCTTCTCTGTGGAGATAACCCTTACAAACCAAAAAGGGATAAGATAATGAAGGCCTCTGAATGGCAATTTGACTCAAAAAGTCCGGTTTTGCGCTATGGGATCTTGATAATAGCGATAATATTCTGGTATTCATTTTTGTTTGAACCAACGACCGGAAAGATCGACGAGATGACGACCCGGATTGCGGTTACGAAAAAAAAGATAGAGGGTACCAAGGCAGAGATCAAACGGCTGCGCAGCATAGACGAGGAACTAAAACGGGTCGAACAGGAGAGGGCCAGGTTTATGCAGTTGTTGATACCAGGGGAGAACCCGCAGGTGGTTGCCTCAAATCTTCAGGATGACTTACTAAAAAAGGCATCGGATGCCGGCATGGATGTCTTGAGTTATAGGGCGGCTGCCGGTGGCAAGTGGAATGAATATCCATTGGGTACTGTAAGTCTGATCACCAAGTCAGGCATGAAGGGGCTGGTGCAGTTTTTAATGAAGGTTGATTCCGAAGGCAAGATGGTCAGATTGAATAATCTCAATGTAATGGTAATACAGGGTCCGACTCCATATACCAGGATCAATATGGACTTTGACGCCCTTTGTGCCGTAAAGGCAAAGAATGAGGCCAAGCATGGCGTAAGAGCGGGTAAAAATGAAGATAATAGGATTGGAAATGAAAGTCGATATCATTAGGCTATTCAGCATTGTTTTGATAATTACACTGTTATCCAACGCAGGTTATTCGTTCGGCCAAGATAAAGGACAGACGCAGAAGGGTGCGCAGGGCGTCGACCAAAATTCGAGGCAGAGGTCCAAACATATAGACCGCCCATCCATTCCGGTAGCCGTTCCGGGGGTGGCGCCGGCACGGTCTGGGCCGCAACAACCTGCAGCCGCGCAGCCCCCTATGCCGATACAGCCTACTGCCTCGGCGCCTGCACAAAACCAGGCTGCACCGTCCGTAAATCAGCCCCCTCCCGCCCAGGGGCAGGCAGCCGTTCCTCTTCCGCCCAACCCTGTACCTCTGCAGGCGCCCCAGGCCCAGCCACAGGCCTCGGTTTCTCCATTTGCAGGCGCATCGCCTTTAGAGCGCAAGCCCATTGACATCACCCTTGACAATATGGATATCTATCCTGTGCTCGACCTGGTGTTGTCCCAGATATTGGGGCTTAATTACGTAGTTGATCCGGCAATAAAGGGTGTGGTGTCGCTCCACATACAGGGTTCATACACGAGGGATGAGCTTTTGAACCTATTTAATTCGGTGCTTCAGATACACGGCCTTGGCATAACAAAGGGGGAGCACGGCCTTTACAAGGTCGTAAGAAAACCCGACACCGCAAGGACCGGCCCTATCGTCATAAACAGGAAAGATGCCTTGGCCAATCCGGGCGACGTAGTCCAGATATTTCAACTCAAATATCTGTCAGCCACGGCCGCAGCCTCAAATCTAAAGAACTTCCTGTCCCAAGGTGCCGTAATAGTGCCCGAGCCGAGCACAAATTCGCTCCTGATCTCTGATACCGCCGAAAATATAGACAAAATAGGCAGCATACTTACCTTTATAGATACAGATATCTTCAAAGATTACCATTGGCGGCTCTTTACCCTTGAGAATGCAAGCGTCACCGATGTCTATGATGATATAGAAAAACTTATCCAGGGCAAAGTCATCTACGGCAGGGCAGGCCTTGATCAAAGCGCCTTTCAGATCCTGCCGCTCAAAACGATAAACAGCATCCTGGTCGTTACAAAATGGAAAGATGTCCTAGATGTGGTAGGGAATTGGATCAAGGAATTTGATCAGAGACAGGCTGATAAGGGCAAGCAGGTATATGTCTATTTCGTGCAGAACGGCAAGGCCAAGGATATAGCAGATATGTTGAATGAACTCTATGGGATAAGGGGCGCATCAAGATCATCTGCTTCAAAAACTGACAAGAACAAAACCGTCATGGTCGAACGCACCAAGACGGAAAAACCGGCGGCTGTTGCTAAGCCGGAAGGTATAAGCGGTACCGGGGAGCTGGCGGGGGATGTAGAGATCATCCCTGATGAGACCAACAATGCCATACTGGTAAGGGCCCGCCCAAGGGACTATAAGGTCATATCGGATGTCATCAAAAAGATAGATGTGGTGCCAAGGCAGGTCCTGATAGAGGTCCTCATAGTGGATGTGACGCTCAACGACAATTTCCAATACGGCGTTGAGTGGTTTCTTAAAAACAAGGGCTTAAATTTCGGTGGTACAACCTATAATGCAGATGTAGCCTTAACGGACGGCACCACTATGAAACAGAATACGCCGCTTGGCACAGGCCCTACTGGTCTGACATATAGCCTTTTCGACAATGCAGGGGGCTTAAGGGCCTTGATCAGCGCCTTGGCACAGAAGACCACCGTCAACATACTGTCGAGCCCGACGATCCTTGCCGTTGACAACCAAGAGTCCAAGATAGAATCCGGTGACGAGGTGCCAACGCTTACAGGCACAACCACCACCGAAGGTGGTACGACCACACAGTCAGTGCAGTACAGAAACGCCGGTATAATACTTAAGGTAAAGCCATCGATAAATGACGGTGGCCTGGTGCGTATGGAGGTGACACAGGAGGTAAGCTCAGTCACCAGCATGCAGACCGGGGGGCTCAATTCCCCGAGCTTCAGGACCAGAAAGGCCACCACATATATGGTGGCCAAGGATGGCCAGACCATCATAATGGGGGGTCTCATACAGACACAGAAGACCAAGAGCAATTCAGGGATTCCATATTTAAAAGATATACCTATTCTAGGTCATTTGTTCGGCGATCAAGGCGTAAAGACCAGCAAGACCGAGCTCATGTTCGCTATTACACCTTATCTTATCAAAACACGCGAGGACGCTGATGCGCTCACCTTGGATTTTTCCAAGAGGGTGAAAGAGCTGAAGGAGGCTTTGAAAAAAAAGAGCATCAGCGGATTGGGGACGAAGGCGACGGAAGCGGCTGATTCAGGCAAAGGGCTTGAAGCGCCGCTTGCGAAACCGAATGTCCAGACGACGCCTGAAAATGCGAATCTGCCGCCCAGCCCTGAGGCCGAGGTACCTGCAAAGGCTGAAGGACCTGCCGCAAGGCCGGATGCCAAAAAAAACCAGCCCATCCCCCCTGCGGGGGAGGCTAGTCCGGAGACAAAGAAGCAATGATGTCCGGCCCTGCACACAGAGGCAGTCTATTTATATGCATTTTATCTCTTTTGGGGGCAATCACACCAGTTGCACTGTGCATGGCTGGACCATCAAATACAAACGGTGCTAAGCCTGGTCTCGGCCTTTATGATGTCATAGTAAAGGAAAACCTCTTTGATCCATTACGCGGCCAAGGCGCACAGAATGAGGCTGATGAAAAGGCCAGGTATGCCAGTGAACAGGAGCTGATCAATCGCTATCTGGTCTATGGAGTAAGTATAATCAACGGCAGACGTCAGGCCTTTATAAAGGCCGTGAACACCCCCCAGACAAGTCATCCTGTGTTCCCATTGGCCGGTCCACAGTTCCCCGCCATGAATCAGGCTGCCCAGGCAGAGAGGCCGCATCCTGTGAAAATAGGGGATTCCCTGGAAGGTTGGCGTATTACGGCCATAACGCCCCACGGGATAGATCTCGAGCTCAGGGGGAGGAGTGTCCATCTCGCCATCTTCGGGCCTGAAAAAGACGAACGAAGGGCGACAGCTCCAGTCGGCCTGCAGACCCCTCAAATAAAACCTGAGGCCCCTTCACCACCTCAACCAGGTGGCGAGCAGCCCAAGGAAGGCGGGGCGGCAGAAGGCCAATCCGTTCAATCGCAAGGTCCGCTGCAACAAGCCAGCCCTTCATCTCAGCAGCCGGTTCAGCCCGGGCAGCCCGTGCCCCCGCCGCAGGCACCATCATCTATTCAACACGGGCCAAAGGCCACTCTTCCACCCCAAACGCCCGCCCTGCCAGTGCCTGGTTCATCTCTTCGTGACCTGTTGCTCGGGCGGTGATAGTTGTTCCCGTTTGCTCAATCATACCCCCTCCGATGGGGAGCAGGTTGTTTTATATAGGGAACAGCTGGATGGAGTAAAGATGGAGTAAAGGCATAATAGCCGAAGGGTTTATATATACCCCAATTTGGAAGTTTCATGTAGAACCCCCCTGACTTGGATTCCGAGAGGATGTCAGTGATGAATAGTCAGCTCATGGCCAACGCTTTTAAGGATTTCTTTGGCCTTTGCCAGATCATCCCCGGAGCCATGGACTATCAGCAGGAATTTGTCAGATCTTATAACCGTCTCATAATTGATGATGCTGTCCTTTGGAATACCGATGCTGTAAAGGCCCGCGCCAAGGGCGCTCAACCCTCCGGCTGCCACTGCACCCTCCAGCCCGCCGACAATGGCGGAGACAAGCGGTCCGGCTACAACAACCGGACCAATTCCAGGGATCCAGAAAAATGCTGCGCCGAATAGAATACCCCACAGTCCGCCCCAAAAGGCACCCATTTTGCCCCAGTACTTCATGCGGTCACCGGCATTGTAGTAGCCGACGACGTGCTCATCGGTGTGATAGTCTTTGCCCACGATGGACAGCTTTTTCATATCAAAGCCGGCCTTCTGTAATTCCTTCACAGCCTCTTCTGCATCGACATGGGCATCAAAGACTGCAACCGCTGCATTTTCATTTGACATAATCGATCTCCTTTGCATGATTTTGGTTGGCACTTGACTCGGATTCTTTCAGCCGCCCCATCGCAGAGGCCTTTTTTTGTCAAGTTTCATGAATATCCGGCAAGTCTTGTTCCCCAAGGGGAGAGGGGCTGCTCTGAATCCACGTCTCCATGGAGCCGCTCTGGAAATTGCATATTCCTCCTTTGATAGGCCTCCTTTATTTTTCCCTCTCCCGACAGAAGGGGATCAAAGGGAGGATTAGTAGTGCCGTGCAGCCTCTGATCTGACAAAATATGGGTCAAAATGTTGCATTAATGACCCCGCCACCAGATAGCTGGCACTCGCCCTGCCCCCCGCCAGCCATGCCGCTTCGCGGATCGACAAGATTGAAGCGGCAGCGCATATGGCGTCCGCCGCTAGTTTCAAGATTAGCGATTACCTTTCCGCTATAGTACGTAATGAACTGTCTCACGCTATATCTATAAGGATAAGGCCCGCCCCAGTACGGTGGCCAGTCGCACCAGCCTTCGTTCCAACCGTCCCACATCGGAACAAGGGCCTCGCGCGTCGCCTGTCGGGTAATCTGAAAGAACCGGCCTGTATATATAGCATCAGGCAGTATGGCCGTCATCGTGCCGGACAGCCCACCGTCCATGCTTTTCCATTTAAACAAAACGGGCTCGGCGGATCCCCCCTTGGCAATCAGTTCTCCGCGCCCCATGCCGATAGTGGCGCAGCCAGCCAGAATCATTAGCGTCAGCAAGCCAGCCGCAATCAGTTGGTATAATTTCATTGGGTTCTCCTTGAGGGGACCTCTAAAAGAGGTTCCCATGATATGATGCACATCCAGGATATATGCACCTTATTTCTTTCCGGGCAGGATTTTTTTACCAAACCACGATATGGCGTCACCCATATTTTTAAGGCCATTACCAACCTCTTCAGGTACGTAGCCCGTGCCTTCGACAAGTTTGCCAGAGATCTCGCGCCCCTCTTTAATGGCCTTGGATGCGCCGCTTTTAAGTTTATGGCCTGACCAATCTGCAGCCTGTTCCATATGCTCTGCCGCTGAGTTAAGGGCCTCGCCGGTCTCTTTTGTCTCTTTTTTTGCCCAGGAATCGGTCGCCTTGACATAGTAATTACTGGCTACCGCGTGCTCAGCCCTTGAAAATGCACTTTTCAGCTCCTTGTCTGATTTTACAGCCCCCTTTTCAACTGAATCTGCCAGCTTGTCCAGTTCCCGGGCAGAGGCCGTCAAGGTCTTTTTACCTTTATCACCGGCAGATTCCGCCTCCTTCTTTAAAAAATCCGCACCCTTTCGTATCTCCGCGGCGGATGCCTTGAAATCCTTTTTAATAAAGGACTCATGGGCCTTTTGAAAGTCAGCCCCTGGCTCCGCTGTCTGGCCTTGGGCCACCTGTGCAGTCTGGGAATACGCCACAGGGGTAAAGGCTGCCTGGTTAAAGGAAAGAAATGCAAATAAACCTGCCATCAAAAAGATCCTGTGCCTCATGTTAATACCTCCTTATGTTTTTGGTTGTCTTTTAGTGTCAGCCCAACAAGCCAGGCCTTAAAATATACGAATTTTGATTGATCTTTTCCTGTTAAGTCCGATCACCTCCTCGATAGTTTATTTTAATGGTATCTACCCCCGCTCAATGCCCTTTCGTACCTGGCTTTTTCTTCAGCGTATGCCCTCTTATCTCTTATCTCGGGGATGGAAAAGTTTCCCATTAAACTCCACTTGCCTGACAGGGGCTTAAGTCCCTCAGGGATCGTTTTTCCATCGGCCCCTGAAAGGTTCTCGATCCTCAAACCCTTTTTGTCAGCCACAATCGTAAAACTGCCTGACAGGACATCTTTATAAGCGGTATCAGGTTTTCCCATCCATTTGTAATCCACAACAACCCTTTGCGCCCCTCCTGGTCCGTGGCAGCTCCTACAGCTTCTGGCCTTTGTTGTCGCGTGAGCGACCTTGTCGATATTCAACCAGGCCATGACCGTGCCTTCATCCTTGCTGCCTTCATAGGTTCCCGTGACAGCAAAGGCATCATCGGACGGATATTCCCTCTTTATGTTTACATCCGGCTTGTTCCTGAAGATGAGCTTCCCTGTCAGCTTTATCTCCTCCTTCTTAACATTGGTTGAGATGTGCGGGACTATGTGATAGGGGTTCCACTGGCCTTTCTTATCCTTAAGGATGATGGGGGCCATTGCATTAACCGTATAAAATGGATGCCTGTCCAGTGGGGTCTCCAGCCCGAATTTTTTTCCAGGCGCCCAGAAGTTAAAGGCATAGCCTGCTACTAAGGGGGTATGGCAGGCCTCGCAGGAGAGATTCCTGTGAATTCCCTTCTTATGGCTGGATACCTCTTGCTTATGACATTTTGCACACTCCATGGGCTCGGGACTCCTTATCTGATCCCCCATATTGTGGGTTTTGTGATTCTGATCATGACAGTCCACGCAGGTTATGCCTTTGGCAAAGTGTATGTCCGGGGTCTCAATATATTTTTTTGAGTTTTTGTTCCGCAAGTCAGCCACAGCCTTCCTGGCAAAATCCCCCTTTATAAATCCATCTCCCCTCCGTCTTTCCATGGGGCCTGCATGACATATCTGGGCCCTGCCATCGCCCATGCACGAAAGCACCGTAGGTTTAAAGGAAAAGGTATGAACGCCCACCTCTTTTGGGTTGCCTTTACTGTCTCTGGCCTCTTTATTAAAAGGACTGTAGTGACAATCCAGGCAACCTGCATGGCAGGTATTGCAGTTTCTCTGGTTGGAGAACGCCTGTTCTTTGCCGAGATGGGCGGTGCTGACCGCATTGTATTTCTCCATATTTCCGGTAGTAAAGCTGTCATTGTCGGGCTTTGCAGTGGCCGCGGTCCAGAGGCCGCAGGACTGAGGACCTGTGGGGCCGACCCAGGTCGCATACTGGCTCTGGGTCAAGGCCAGGCCCATTGCTGTCTTCATATAGCTTTTTACAGCCTCCGGGTGGCAGGTTCCGCAGGTCTTCTCAGCGATGCCCGGATTAAAGGCGATAGTATTGATATCCTTGTCATGCCATTGTATAATAAATACCCTTGGATTAAGCACAGACCCTCCATTCCCAGCGGTTACCCTTGGAAAAAGGGCGTTGCCGACAAAGTCACCTTTCAGCTTCAAACCTTTGATGGATTCCCTGTCTTCTCCCTTGAGCTCTCCTCGGCACTGCAACAATCCCCTTTTTCATAACCACAGCTAATCCCAAGATGCCCTTATGTGCCCCCTCCATGGTATTGTCATTGGGATTCCCCTGATGACACATCTCGCATGTTGCAGGCATGCCGGTCTGCTTTTCCACTGCCTCCTGGGTTATGGTGAAGTCCGGATAGCCCAACTCCTGCATCTTTTTTCCATTGCCATGGCACTGAAGACAGGTGCTGGTTTCTTGAGGCCCCTGTTGGGCAGTGGTCTTATGACTGATAATAAGCAATGCGCCTATATTAGCGCCAGCCCGAATATTACTTGTTTCTTCATCTCTTTCCCTTTTTTCTTGAACTATTGAAAGCCTCTTTTCTTATTCACTATCTTCACCAGCCCCCATCTGACCTCTTCCGGAATATCCCCAAAGGCCGGCATCATGGTGCCGGGATAGCCGTTTGAGATTATGTCAAACGTCCTTTTGGGCGAAAGGCTGTAAGCCGTAAGGTCGGGGGGTTGGGGTTCGAGATTCTTGGAAGACTTTGCGCCCTTTCCATCCATGCCGTGACACCCGGCGCAGGTCTTGGCATAGGCGCCCTGCGCCTGCGCCATCGCCTGTTTTGAAACATTCGCCAAAACCGCCTCGGGCGGATCTAAGACCTTCCATCTTTTGTCCATGTAATCCATCAGTGAATCGAGCTTGTCCCTGTCAAAAAAGGTAAAATAGGGCATGGCTGAACCATGGACGCCATCCTTTAAAATGCCATAGAGATACCCGCGGGTTGTCCTTATGGCTGATATGTCTTCCGGAGGTATGGCAAGCCCCTTTGCCTCAACACCCTTTCCGTCCCCATTTTCCCCATGGCAAAAGGCGCAACTTCTGGCGTATATGGTCTTGCCATTGTCATAGACCACCTTGAGGACCGCCCCATATCCAGCCAATGCCTGTTGTTCAAAAGGCCTGAGCGCATTTCCGTATGCTACGGCGTTTGCCTCAAGCCTTTTCTGAAAGGGGATAAGCGCCCTGTCCTGCAGAAACTGCCTGGTCAGGAGCATCGAGACCAGCACGAGCATCAAGACCGGAAGGATGATCTTGATATTCAGAAGCAGACCCCTTTCCGCCGCGAAAAAGACGAGCCACAGGAGGAAAGATGCGGCAGCAATGCCAGTAAACAGATAGATAATGACGGGATGACCTGGGTTTGACGGAAATACTCCATAGAGCATTATGCCAAGGATAAACTGGAGCAAAATCCCGGCTACAAGCCATCTCTGAAGGGCTTTTCTTTCTGTTTCGTCCTTTGCGGTAAAAAAGTAATGGAATCCTGCCCCGAATACAACGCCCGCGCCAAGTACATGGAGATATCTGAACAGCCAGCGGATGGCCAGCGCTCCGGTCAGCCGGTAGCTGTCGCTCGTTATTTGTGGCCATTTATCAGGATTTTCAAACGCTGTAAGGATGGCGGAAAACAACCCGGGCACGGCAAGGAGAAATATAAGGGCGACCGTACCTAATGCCAGATGGATATATCTGTGCAAATATATTCTGTGCCCCAGGGCGTCAAAGGCAAGGAAGGCGACAATCAGAAACACGATCACCGACATCCAGTACGGGGCGAAGAGATTCACGGCGGTGAAGAAAGGGACCGTGTAGCCTACCTGGATGAGGAGCAGGGGCGCGACCCCCAGGACCACTGCCAGGCTCTTGTGCGCCATAAAGGTTTTAAGGATCCTTTTATCGAATCTGAGTTCCTTCGCGCGGCCGCCGCACTGGGAATCAATGAAATAGTAGATGGCGAGGATGGCCGTTCCCAGGGTCAGAAGGACAAATAGCATGTGAAGTGTAAATGATGCGAAAAGGAGCCCCCTGAGCAGGGTTTGAGAGATGGGCGCAACCAGAAGGAGATCGGATAATCTATCCATGATTTTCGTCTCCGGTTAAAGGGACAAGACGGGACGGGTCGTGTAACTTGACCGTTCCTTTTGAGAGTTCATAGAGAAAGCCGGCCAATGTCCTTCGCTCATCCTCTGTCCCCGAAAAAGGTGGCATGAAGGGGACCATGTCGCTGGTATGGCCGAGGAGCACAAATATTCCGTCCTCTGTACGTCCTTTTACCCTCTCTGCGATGTCGTTTATCCCGCCGATGGTGTGGCAGGTCGAGCAATTGCGGGCGAAGAGATATGCGCCCTGAACCGCTGCCTCCTGATTGCCAGGCGCATGGCTGAACCAGAGGTCGTTTTTAAGCATCCCGACTTTTTTGAGAAGCGGGGTCTCGCTTATGAGCACCTGGTTTGCATACATATATCCAGGCATGAGATACGGCCCCCTTATGAACTCCCTGATCCGTTCAAATTCCGTCACAAATGTCATCGCTGCCAGGAGCGCAGGGATGATCAGCACCTTCGCCAGGACTGCCGGACCTCTCCATGAACCCCCGAATGAGACCATGGCCGTTACAAACAACAGAAGTACGCCGCCGGCGTTTGCATACCAGAAGATCTGTGGCTCCTGCGAAAGGCGGGAGGTGAGGACTGCAAATATGGCATGGGTCTTAAACGCCGAAGGGATCACGGTAAAATACCACCAGGTGAACAGAATCGTGGCAGAAAATGAAATAATCGCGGCCTTTGCGAAAAATCCAAGCGCCTCCTGTCTGAAGGCGCTATCTCTTCGAGTAAAGAGGAGAAACGCCGAAGAGAATAGCGCCCCGATCGAAAGACCGGCGCTGATTCTTAAAAAGAGCTGCGGCGTATAACTGGGATTTAAAAATGCCGACCAGAAACCCCTGTCCCACGGCCATCCATCTGATGTGAGCATGAAGCCTAAAATGCCTGTAATGAGCGTGGCGGATATAAAGGCGAAAGAGAGATAGGCCACGCCGAGAAAGACATGCCTCCTCTTTTTCTCACCCTGCCATTTTCCCCAGGTAAAATAATAGGCAAGGATGAATATCACCTCGCAGGTAAAGACCATCCATTCGATAAACCAGGGCCAGAAGAAGACCCTGAGCATTGACCCTATGCCGCGAGGCGAAAGGGCGCTTGGGATAAACCATATCCCAACCCCTGTCACCGCCCCGATCCCTGTAGTGATGATGATTGTGAATTTTAGGAAATCCCTTGAAAAATCTTCCCAATCCCTGGACGCCCTTTTAAGCCCGAGATATTCGCTTATGACGATGAACAAGACCGCGCCTATGGCAAGGCCATGGCTGATGATTACATGGAGGACGGCATCCAGGGCTATAACCATGCCGGTTCCAAGGTATGGGAACTGAAAGATGGGGAATTCCATATTTTAGCCCCCTTATTTTGCTTTTGCAGTGAAATGGAGTCTGGGTCTGGTTATGACAAACGCCGCCACATCCAGGGCGTCTTCGACTGAGAGGTCGGGGTTTCCCAACGGCATGTTGAAATGGGCAAAGGCGGCGAGGTTGGCCAGTTTCGCCATTCCTGCGCCGTCATTAAAGGAATCATTGCCCCAAAGAGGCGGTGCAGCCGAAGACCCCTGGCCGCTTGTCCCATGGCATATGGCGCATTTTTGTGCAAAGACCTGTGTCCCCTTTGTCTCATCAGGCTTATGATTGCTCTTCAGGTGTTTCAGGCCCGGCCATGGGATTTTTCCGTAGATGGGGAGCCCCTTTGATATCCACTGATAGTAGGTGACGATGGCCGTCATCTCCCTGCTGTCTGCCGGCAGGGGTCTGCCGTTCATGCTCCGCTGAAAACAGTCGTTTGTCCGGGTAATGAGGTGAACCGCGTAATTTTGTCTCTTTTTGTAGGCAGGGTAGGTGGCCCCTACCCCAACAAGCGAGAGGCCTCCGTTTTCCCCGCCCCGGGTTACGCCCCCCTTGAAGTGACAATTTGAGCAGGTGAGCTTGTTCCCAACGTAGCCGCCTGCATATTTTCTGGTATTTGTCAGGATATTGTGGCCGAGCATGACTGCATCTTTTATGTCTGCGGGCGCGGATTCAAGGGACGGAGGATTGAAGGCGGCGACACCTTCCACCTTTACCGCCGCCATGCCTGGCTGGACGGTTGTCCCAGTCTTTTGATGGGTGGCTAAGTCTCCGGACGTCTCGCTAAAGTCTATAAACCTGGTGAATATAACTGAAAGGGCGCCGCCTGCGATGGCGAAAATGATGATGATTCCAAGGGCGAATATGATCTTGTTCCTTTGCATAAAATCCTCCTCCTTCCAATGATATGGAATGCAGGCGGCTTAAGCAAGGATTATAATCAAAAAAAACACCTGCGCCACTGGTATGGCTGGGTTCGGCATCCCTTTTCCCGGCAGTGGACATCCTGTCCACAAGCCAGGCGGAGGCCATCCATGGCCTCCTTGTCGGGATGCCGAACCCAGCCATACCATGCATGGATAGTTGTGCAAGGGTCTTACCAAGATATTATCTTTGAGAGATGCAGGCCTTCAGTCCTTCAGGGTCATCTATCTGGAAGACCCTGACCTCACCCTGGGGCAGGCACTTCTTTACTAGATTTGAGAGGACGTTTTTGGGCCCGGGTTCGATAAATTCCTTGACGCCGTCCCTGACCATGTTTGTCACTATTTCATACCATCTGACAGGCTCGCACATCTGCCTTGCCATGAGGCCTTTTATGACTTCCGGGTCGTTTTCAGGCCCTGCCGTGACATTGCTATAGAATGGTGTCTTTGGCGGCGAAAATCTCACCTCTTCAAGCAATCTGGCGAATTTATCCGCCGCATTTTTCATGAGCTGGCTGTGATACGCCCCCCCCACCTTGAGAGGTACGGCCCTTGCCCCCCTTTCCTTTACAAGCCCCGCAAGGGCGTCAACGAGCGCCTTTTCGCCGGTCACCACTATCTGTTCAGGGCTGTTGTGATTCGCGGCGGCTATGACCCCCTGCAAGGCAAGGGGCTGAATGAGCCCGTCCAGTTCAGCCTTCTTGAGCCCGATGATAGCAGCCATCGCCCCGGGCCTCCTGGCCCCGGCCTCTTCCATGAGACGCCCTCGCGCCTGGACAAGCCGGAACAGATCTTCAAGCCCAATGACCCCCGCGGCCCAGAGTGCCGGGTATTCGCCAAGGCTGTGACCGGCAACCGCGCCTGGCATGAGGCCGCTGTCCATCGCTGCCGCGGCGCAGACGGTATCTATCACCGTCAAGGCAGGCTGGAGATTTGCGGTCTTTGTGAGCTCATCCATCGGGCCTTCGAGACACAGGGTCTTCAGCGGAATGCCGGTTACGGCCTCCCCGATCTCAAATATCTCCCGCGCACGGGGAAGCGTCTCAAGGAAGGCCTTGCCCATGCCGATATATTGCGAACCCTGCCCAGGGAAGACAAACGCGGTCTTTTCCATCGGTTATCCTCCTATCCTGGACATCGCCCGTGTGCAATGTGGGGTTTCGTCCTTAAGAGATATGATCCCCTTGGGTTTTTGGGCTATGGCCTCTTTCAGAAATATTTTGAGTTCATCATTCGAAATCCCGGCCCTGAGCCATCCCTTCAAATCTATCTCATTGTCTGAAAAGAGACAGAGCCTCAAACGGCCATCGGGCGTGATCCTGACCCGGTTACATGTGCCGCAGAAGTGGCGGCTTAAAGGGCTTATGAATCCTACGCTCCCCTTTGCGCCTTTAAGGCGGTAGATCATGGCCGGGCCCGAGTCTTTGCCCTGTGAGACAGGGATTAGATCACCAAGCGACCTCTCGACCATCTCTTTTATTGCGTCACAGTTCAGATGCCTTGATTTTTCCCAGGTGGTGGCGCTTCCTACCGGCATGAATTCAATAAATCTCACCTCAAGCGGAAGTTCGAGGCTCAGCCTTGCGAGGTCCACTATTTCGTCATCGTTTACGCCCTTCATGGCCACGGCGTTCAGCTTGATCTTTGTAAAGCGGGTCTCTATGGCCTTTTCTATGCCCTGCCATACATTTTGAAAGAGATCTTTTCCGGTGATCTTCAGGAAGCGTTCGGGCTTAAGGGTATCGAGGCTTATGTTTATGTGTCTTACGCCCGCATCGAACAAGGGGGTCGCCATATCTCCAAGAAGGATGCCGTTTGTGGTAAGACAGACCTCTTTTATTCCAGGGATTTTGATCAGGCGGCCCGCCAGACCCTCCACCCCCTTTCGCACCAGGGGTTCGCCGCCGGTCAGACGTATCTTTCTCACGCCAAGCCCTGAAAAGGCATTGGCAAGCCTCTCTATCTCTTCATAGCTGAGGATGTCTTCATGGGAAAGCCAATTGACCTGACCGTCCCTCGGCGTGCAGTAACTGCACCGCAGATTGCATCTGTCTGTTATGGATATCCTCAAATAGGTGATTTCTCTCCCGTGTTTGTCCGAAAGCGCGGCGCTGGAGTCATTCATACAGCTATCCCTATAGGAAGTCTAATTTATGTTTATGATGGTTTTGTAAAAAGTATCTACAGATTTAACTTATTCAAATTATTCACAAAAGCATAAAATAACGTCGTTTTTGAATGCACAGTATGGTATATATCTGACTAAATATCAAGCTGTTAGAAATATGTCATGCTCAACATAAAAGACCACAAAAAACCCCTTTACTGGACAGGATTCCTCAGGCATCATATTCGCCAGGCGCTTCCTGTTCTATTGCAGGTTCTGAAAAAGCAATGTCGGTGGAAAGGATGTCCCCTCAAATTCTTTGCAAAATCCGTCTGATCCTGATTCCGGCTATGATGGTCATTCATAAAGGCAAGGGCTGTCAGGCGCAGATTGCAGGGACTTACTCAAGGCAGGGGTATGGAGAATCCGGCCTTTCCCTGATAACTCATGTTGAGGTAGAGTTGGCTCATGTCAGCGACGCCGATGCCCTTTATAAGGCCATTAAAGATGAACACGGCTTGTCATTTCATACCTCCTAAGATAAAAAATTAACAGCAACATGTACAGAAAGATACAGAGATACGCCTGTCTTTTTTATTTTTCTTTTTGGATCTCGACTTAGCACTCTTAATATATTATTTTTAGATATATATTAAACGATATTGGCCTGTCTGCAATTGTGCTTCATGAGCTCTACTTCGGTGCATACAAGGGCATGCGGCGCGAACATAATTTGGCCGCCGTTGATGCGCTTCGCTTTGAAGTCATTCCGTTTGATTGAGAAGATGTAATGGATCTGGCGAAATACGGGCGGCACTTGCTTTACAAGGTGTACCCATCAGCAGCTACGACATAACTATCGCAGGGCAAGCGTGTTCCCGTTCACTCACCCTCGTGATTGAAGAAAAATGATGGAAATCAAGTGGCTCACAGCCATTGAAGCAACATAACACCTGAAGACAGACAGATCGACCACCTATAAACTGGCCCAAGAAGGTAGTGCCCAACTACAGAATGGGGCGGCAATAACGCTTCGATGCAAAGAAACTGGATAATATACACACCCATATCCTTAACCAACCGCGGGCCATCCGGAGTCCGGCGGACGGACTTAAATGGTAATCAGTAGCCAGTGGAAGAATATGAGAGAAGATCCATATCAGGATAAATATGAATGGGATGCGGAGGACTATGCAATGCATTCTGTTTCACAACAATTATGGGCAAGAGAATTAATAGAGAAAATCCAGTTAGAAGGACATGAATATGTACTTGATATTGGCTGTGGCGATGGAAAAGTTACGGCTGAAATCGCAAAATATGTCCCTAAGGGTCAGGTGGTTGGGATTGATAATTCAGAAAAAATGATAACTCTTGCCTCCAATAAATTCCCAATTTCACAATATCCTAATCTATTTTTTCAGCAAATGGATGCTTGTGCATTATCCTTCCGAGAAGAATTTGATATTGTCTTTTCAAGCGCAGCGCTTCACTGGATTATCAATCATAAACCTGTACTAAAGGGGATATATCAAGCATTAAAACCGAAAGGGAAAGCTATTATTCAAATGGGTGGCAAGGGTAATGCTGCAAATATTGTAGAGATTTTAGATGAAATAATGTACGAAAGTCCATGGAATGAATATTTTAAAGATTTTTCCTTTCCTTATGGATTCTATTCGCCAAAAGAATATTAACCTTGGCTTAAAGAAGTAGGATTTAAAATTCAACATCTTGAATTAAAACCAAAAACTATGGTTCACGGAGATATTGAAAAGTTTAGGGGTTGGATACGGACTACTTGGTTGCCGTATCTTTATCGGGTACCAGAGAATTTAAAAAATTGTTTTATTGAGTTGATCGCTACAAGGTACATTGCAAAGCATGCACCAGATAGTGATGGTAAAATTAAAACGGCAATGCAACGATTGGAATTTATAGTAAGTAAATAACAATAAAGCGCACAACAATCGGCTGCAAGGGACAGCAAACAACGCAGCGTTTTTTCCAAGGCCGTGCCCCACATAAGATTCAGTGGTGATTCCAGGTCGGTTGCTTCACATGTGTGCCGCCCCTAAGCCGTACGTTAGACAACAGGGAGGCTCTCAAGCCGTCAGGTAAACTCGGTGCCCGTAAACTGAGACCCTGGTCGCTGTTGAATATCTCAGGCTGGGGGATCGGCGAGTAAAAAGAATAGGCATTTTTAATTGCTAGCTAATGTAGCAACAGGGGTCTGCGAGGGAGAATATTTCAGCCGAACCAAAGATGGCATATCGCAACCGAGGCGATGACACCAGCGGCGTCTGCACAGAGCGCGGCAGGGAGGGCGTGCCTGGTCCTTCTGACGCCGACCGCTCCGAAATATACGGCCAGTACATAAAAGGTGGTTTCTGTGGAACCCTGGATCACCGAGACCAGGGCGGCGAGGAAGCTATCCGGCGATTGCTTCACGATCTCGCTCATCATGGCGAAAGAGCCGCTTCCGGAAAGGGGCCGCATAAGGGCCACGGCCAAGGCCTCGGGCGGCATTCCAACCGCCGATGTAAAAGGCGACAAGATACCGATCATGATGTCCATGGCCCCGCTGGCCCTGAACATGCCGATGGCTACGAAAATAGCCACCATAAATGGGATGATGCGGATGACGGTTGTAAAACCATCCCTTGCGCCATCGGTCAGGGCCTCATAGACCTTGACCCCACGCAGATAGCCGAAGATCAAAAGGCCGGAAAACAGCATTGGTATCAACCAGTTGGAAATGCTGTTAAGTACGACGGATGAAAGGACAAAGGGGGCAGCGGCCCTGCTCATCTGATAGCCAACACCTCCAATAAAGGCGGCAACAATAAGCCATGCAAATATTCTACCGCCAAGACCTGGCGGATCCAATGCAGGCATGGAGGTGGCATTGAAACAGGTCTCTTCATCTTTATTCGGCTTTGGTGTTTCAAGACCGCCAGCCAATTCCGGCCCGCGCCCTCTGCCTGCCATAAATTTAGCCGCCAAAACGGCAACAACAGTGGAACAGCAGGTCGCAATCAAGGTCGGTATAAAAATGGAAGCAGGGTTTTTGGCGTTGGCCGCTGCCCGGATAGTGATCACCCCTAGAGGCAGCAAGGTTACGCTGGATGTGTTGATCGCCAAAAATAGACACATGGCGTCCGTTGCCGTGCCCTTTTCCGGCGCCAATTTCTCCAGCTCCTGCATGGCCTTGATCCCCATGGGGGTCGCCGCGTTACCCAAGCCCATGGCATTGGCCGCCATATTCATAATCATGGCGCTCATGGCAGGATGATCGCCCGGCACCTCTGGAAACAGACGAACCATTACAGGCCGCATCCATCTGGCAATGGTCTGCATGAGTCCGCCAACCTCAGCCACTTTCATGATCCCAAGCCAGAGCGCCATTGGTCCGATGAGACTTATAGACAGCTCAACCGCATCCTTGGCCGACTCGAACAAGGCCCTGGTAAGCGCGTCCATGCGGTCTGTGTAGGAGGCGGTAATTGTGGCCAAAACAACCATAGCCAGCCAGACTATATTGATGGAGGATGGTTTCTGTTTCATTGGTCCTGCGCACTGATTATGAGGGTGTAAAACCAGACTGTATGAGCCTCTCCCTTACTGCACCGGCAAGATAAAGCGAGCCGGCCACACACATGAGGCCCCTCCGCCCGCCCACGCTGGCTATTGACAAGGCCGCTTCCAAGGCCCTTTGCCAGTCCTTCTCAAGGGCCGCGGCGTCAGAAAGCCCGCCTCTCGCCCGCCACTCCTCCACGGTCACAGGGTGCCTCGGCCCAGGCGGCTCTGTTACAATCACATCTTCAAAAAATGGGGCGATATCAGAAAGCATCGATACAAAGTCCTTGTCTTTCCCCTCGTTTGAGCATGCCCAAAGGAGCACCCTTGGGTGATATTCTGCGCCCTCATTTTGGACAAAATCCGCAAGCAGCGCATTAAGGGCCTGGACGCCTGCCGGGTTGTGCGCCCCGTCTATCAGGGCAAGGCATGGGCCATGCAAAAACTCGGCCCTGCATGGCCAAAAGACCTTGCTTATGCCGTCTTTAATGGCCGTCATAGGAAGACTAACACCCCTCTCCATGAGCCTTTCACAGGCCGCAAGGGACAGGGCAAGGTTCAATGCCTGGTGCGCACCGGCAAGCCTCAGTCTTATGTCGCAGACCTCCATGTCATGGCCCTTGTAATCCAAAAGCCCATCTGACTTCACCTCTACGTCAAAATCCCTCCTAAGCTCCCACAAAGGGGCGTTCATCTCTCTGCACCTTGCCCTTATCACCTCGCGGGGAGGGTCATCCATCACCCCTGAGACCACGGGCGCTCCCGTTTTTATAATGCCGGCCTTTTCATGGGCAATCCCTGAAAGTGTCGTCCCCAGATAGGCCATATGATCAAACGAGACATTGGTTATCACAGAGACAAGCGGCGTAAGCACGTTCGTCGCATCGAGCCTTCCGCCGAGACCGGTCTCAAACACCGCCATATCCACCCCCTCCTGTCTGAACCACTCCATGGCGATGGCCGTGGTGTATTCAAAATAACTGAGCTCATAGCCGCGGTCCACAAGGGACTTGATCTTGAATATAAGCCTGCCAAGCGCCTCTTCGCCTATCTCTTCACCGTCTATCCTGAAGCGCTCCCGAAGAGAGACGAGATGCGGCGAGGTGTATAGCCCGGTCTTGAAGCCTGCCTTTGTAAGGATGCTTGCGACCGTTGCGCAGACAGAGCCCTTGCCGTTTGTCCCTGCCACATGGATGCACGGGTAAGAAAGATGCGGGTTCCCCATGGTCGAAAGGACGGCCGTGATCCTCTCGAGCCCGAGCCTGAAGCCGTGAAACTGGAAACTGCTTAAATATGTTATGGCAAAATCAAAGGAATTGTTTTTTAATGTCATATCATGTCCCGAAAGAGAACGATAAAATTTTACCTCATAACCATCTTGTCCGCACTTGCATTGGGTCTTGTCTCGGCCTGCAGCAACCCTGAGGTCCGATCTCCCCTGGCCAGGACTGGCTGTCGAGTCTGCCATAAGGTGGATATTGACCCTCCCCACGATATCGGCTGCACAACCTGTCACAGGGGGAATGAGGCTGCAAAGACCATAAAGGGGGCGCATCAAGGGTTGATAGCACGGCCCTCCGGTCCAGGTCGCATGGCTGAGGTCTGCGGCAGGTGCCACAAAGACGAAGTCGCCTCGGCAGAGGCCTCCGCCCATTTTACTCTAAGAGATGAGATAGGCGCGCTGTGGGGTGCGTTTTTCCCGGAAGATCGGACGCCATCTATAAAAGACTTTGCAAACATGGGGCCACCCGGCACGGAAAGAGGGATTGTGGCGGACCTCTTAAGAAGACGCTGTCTCCTCTGCCATGTGTATTATGAAGGTGATGACTACGCCGGTGTAAGACGCGGGACAGGCTGCGCAGCGTGCCACCTTCCAATAAAGGCCAGGGCGTGTCTGAAGGACCGTATCGACCACAGGTTTAAAAGGCAGGTCAGCGATGAAAACTGCCTCGCCTGCCACTATGGAAATTTTGTGGGCTGGGACTACTACGGCAGGTTCGAAAAGGACTTTGAGGATGACTTCCGCGCCCCGCTTGTAAAGGGTCGGCACATTCCAAGGCCTTACGGCGTTGAATGGCACGACATGACACCGGACGTCCATAAAAGATACGGGATGCCCTGCACCGCCTGCCACATCAAAGGTCCATGCCAAAAAGGTACCCATGATAAAGAAGAAGGTACCCATGATAAAGAAGGGGGAACAAAGACCATCTCCTGTATCGAGTGCCACAGTACCGGTGGGGAAGGAAAAGGGATGCCGATGGACCCCGGCATAATCGGCCACAGGAAAGGAGACCTGGGCCGGGTGAGCTGCGACGCCTGCCATGCGCTATGGGGTTTTTATGACAAGGGGCGCTCCCTGGTCCTCCAGGAGAGCCCCATCTTCGATGACTGGACCTATCTGGCCGTTCAGGGCTCAAGCGAGATCGAAAAGGCGGTCACGGATCACAACTCAGGCAAGACCGACACGATAACCATGACCGACAAGTTCACAGGCCAGGCCAGACTCGGTCTGTGGTTCCAAGTCTTTTCAGAGAGGCGCTGGTGGCCCGTCGTGCTCGGGGAAGACCGGGACGGCAGGCTAAGGGTCATGAGACCCCTCCTTGACATCTCCATAAGCTATGTTAACGCCAGAGGTGACGTCGTATTCGACAATTTGAGGCCAAAGGGCCAACCGCTCATCCCTTATACCCCGCATACCATCGGAAGGGCGGATCTGCAAAGGACGATATTTGTGGGAAAATGGCTTGAAGAGGACAGGGCCGATAAAAAATAAACTTGCATTACAGACATATTGGGTTAACAAATTATCCTTGCAGACTAAAAGGTGCCTTTAAAAATCAAAAAATTTTATTCGATGGCAAGGCCGTCGGACAAACGGGCGTTTTTTAGAGATGCCTTAAAAAATAATCGGGAAAGGAAAGATGCAAAGTGGATATCAAGACACTCTTGCTGGACGATTCAAGGCGGAAGAGGCTCCCACCACAAGACAACCTCAAGTTCGGTGTCTATTTTACAGACCACATGTTCCTCATGGACTACGAGGAAGAGCTGAGCTGGCACAATCCAAGGGTGGTGCCATATGGGAATTTTTCCATGGACCCGGCCTCGGTGTGTTTCCACTATGGCCAAGAGATATTTGAAGGGTTGAAGGCCTACAGATGCAGTGACGGGAAGATTCGTCTGTTCAGACCTAGGGACAACGTCAAGAGGCTCAATCGTTCTGCATGGCGCATGTGCATGCCGCAAGTCGATGAAGACCTGGCAGTCACGGCCATAAAACAACTGGTCAAGATAGACGAAAGGTGGGTGCCATCGGCCCGCGGGACATCGCTTTACATACGCCCTTTCATGATCGCTACAGAGGCGTTTTTAGGCGTACGCCCATCGAAAAAATACCTCTTCGCCGTCATCCTGAGCCCGGTCGGGGCTTACTATTCGGAAGGCTTCAACCCTGTCAAAATATTCGTGACGGATAAATATGCAAGGGCTGTGAGGGGTGGGGTTGGTGAATCCAAAAACGCAGGGAATTATGCCGCAAGCCTCATGGCCTCTGAAGAGGCAAAGAAGCTCGGCTTTACCCAGGTCTTGTGGTTGGACGCCGTCGAACGCCGCTATGTGGAAGAGGTGGGCACTATGAACATCTTTTTCCTATTTGAAGACGTCCTAGCGACACCAGCCCTATCCGGGAGCATCCTGCCTGGCATAACAAGGGACTCTGTTATTAGGATCGCAAAGACACAAGGCCTAAAGGTCGAGGAAAGGGCCATACCCATCGACGAAGTGATTGAAAAGGCGAAGGACGGCAGACTCAAGGAGTGTTTCGGCACAGGGACAGCAGCCGTGATCTCGCCAGTCGGGTCCCTTTTTTACAAGGGCGAAAGCTACCGCATAAACGGTGGGAATACCGGTCCTTATGCCCAGGCCCTCTTTGACGAGATTACAGGCATCCAATACGGCGAGCTGGAAGACAGGTATGGATGGGTGGAAATACTATAGAGTACACGCAACACAAACGGGCGTTTTTCAACGGTTTGACAGTCGGGCGGCAGCCCGATAACCCTCTACAAGTTCATCCATGAGTTCCTGAACGGAGACAATCTTGTCCACACGCCATACATTGGCGCCACAGAAGACAAAACCCGCATCCAAATTGCCCCTCTGGGCGTTTATAAGGGCCATACTTATGCAATAGGGTGTCTCTTTAAAATTGCAGGTCTTGATGCACTTGTTGACGCAGATACGGGGCCTTTTTTCGCCTCTCTTTGCCTTTTCAATAAACGGACTCCTTAATGCCCGCCCAGGAAGCCCCACCGGGCTGACTATGATCTCGATATCTTCTTTTTTGGCCTGGATATAGGCCTGTTTAAACCTGTCAGAGGCATCGCACTCGTAGGTAGCCACAAATCTGGTACCCATCTGGACACCGGCTGCACCCATTTTTATAAATTTATAGATGTCTTCACCGGTATATATGCCGCCTGCTGCAATAACCGGTATCCTGCGGCCTGCCATGACCTCAAACGGCCTGACAGCCTCTATGACCTCAAGGGTCAATGTCTCAATCGCATTTTTAGGGTCATCCAGCTCTTCACGCTTAAAACCCAGGTGTCCCCCGGCCATCGGACCCTCTACAACTATGGCATCCGGCAGACGCCTGAAGTGTTCGTTCCATCTGCGACAAATGATCTGAGCCGCACGCCCTGAAGAGACGATGGGGACCAACTTTATATCGCAGCCATCTGGAATTAGGCCTGGGAGTCTTAAAGGGAGACCAGCGCCGCTTATTATCAGATCGGCCCCTGAAACGGCGGCGATCCTTGCCAGCTCATCGTAGTCCTGTAAGGCCACCATGATGTTTACGCCTATAATCCCGCCGGGTGCAGCCTCTTTCGCCGCCTTGATCTGTTTCTCAAGGGCGCGGAACGTGCTGCCCTTCTGGTCATTGTGGAAATCCAGCTCAGTAATGCCTATCATGACCGCCGCAATGACCCCTATGCCGCCTGCCCGCGCAACTGCAGAGGCAAGGCCCGACATTGAGATACCTATGCCCATCCCCCCTTGAATTATGGGCAAAGGGGCTACCAAATTACCTATGGAAAGAGGGGGCGGATCGTAAATTTTCTCTGAAAACATGGAGACCTTTTAGTGCGATTTAGTCTTACAGTCAATATACAATCGCTTCCCTAGATCAACCCGGCGCATCTATGGACCTCCGCGTCTGAAACAGGACCAAGACAGACCAACGAGGCATCGCCGCTGAGGCATGCATCCGCAAAGGCAATTATGTCTTCACTGGAAACCGCCTCTATATTGTCCACCACCTCATCGTAAGACACCTGCCTTCCATATGCTATCTCATTTTTTGCAAGCCTGGCCATCCTTACGTCTGTACTCTCCGACAAAAGGAGCAATTCACTCTTCAGATGATCCCTGGCTGCATCCAATTCCTCAATCAACAAAGGACACGTGGCCAATTTCATTATCTCGCCACGTATAATCTCAGCCACCGCCGAGACATTGTCAGGGGCCACAGCTGCATAGGTACCAAGAAGGCCTGCATCTTCATATGACGAGAGAAAGGAATAGACCGAATATGCAAGCCCTCTCTTCTCTCTCACCTCCTGAAATAGCCTTGAGCCCATTGAGCCGCCTGGTATTACATTAAAAAGCATCGCGGTAAAACGCCACTTATCTGTAACAGATGGCCCTTTGAAGCCGAAAAGTATATGCGCCTGCTCCAATTCCTTCCTGACAAAACGGATACCGGCCTTCGGGAGTGGGGCCGATCTGGCGACAACGCCGTTTCCATCGGCAAGAACGTCAAAGAGCCCGTTTATCCTATCGCGAAAAGCCTCATGGTCCACATCCCCTGCAGCGGCCACAATGACCTTTGACCCCTTGTATACCTTGCTCATATACCGCCTTATGGAATCGGAATCAAACGCCGAAACCGTCTCCCTGGTCCCAAGGATCGAGCGACCGAGACCGTGATCAGGCCAATAGGCCTCACAAAACAGGTCGTGGATCAGGTCATCCGGCGAGTCTTCAACCATGCCAATCTCCTGGAGTACCACCTGACACTCCTTTTCTATCTCAACAGGATCAAAGACCGAATGAAGAAACATATCGGACAGGAGGCCGACGGCCTTATCCATGTGGTTCTTCAGGACCTTAACATGAAAACAGGTGATCTCTTTTGAGGTAAAAGCATTAGATATGCCGCCCATCTGATCGAATATCTTCGCGATATCAAGAGAAGAATACCGCTCAGTCCCCTTGAAAACCATATGTTCGATAAAATGCGATATCCCAGCCTCATCTCGGTCCTCGTCCCTCGATCCAGCAGCTACCCATATCCCCACAGATACGGAACGGACATCGGGTATCTTCTCCGTAATGACCCTCACCCCGTTTTGAAGGACTGATTTTGAATATACGCCTTCCATTACTTAATCGCGCCGGCCCTCTCTTGCCCATTGTTTAAAACGGCCTTGCGGCTGAGTCTTATCTTGCCCTGCTTGTCGATTTCAAGCACCTTTACAAGGACCCTGTCGCCTTCATTCAACACCTCGTGGACATCATTTATCCGCCTGTTTTCTATCTGTGAAATATGAAGCAACCCATCGGTGCCAGGGAATATCTCTACAAATGCCCCAAATTCTACGATCTTTTTGACCGTACCCTCGTAAATCTCGCCCACCTCAGCCTCTCTAGTAAGTCCTTTTATCATGCTTACAGCCTTCTCGGCCGCATCCCCGGACGAAGCGAATATGTTTACGCGGCCGGAGTCATCCACGTCTATCTTGACCCCGCAGGCAGATGTGATCCCCCTGATATTCTTCCCGCCGGGCCCTATCAGATCTTTAATCCTGTCAGGATTGATCTGCAAAGTGGTTATTCTGGGTGCATAAAAACAGAGCTCCTCCCTCGGTCTGTCCATCACCTTTCTCATCTCACCGAGTATAAAACCCCTTGACTCCTTGGCCTGATCCAGCGCCTTTTCGAGCACCTCTTTGGTGATCCCAGATATCTTGATGTCCATCTGAAGGGCTGTAACCCCGTCTTTTGTACCAACCACTTTAAAGTCCATGTCGCCGAGATGGTCTTCATCACCAAGTATATCGGAAAGGATTATGAAGTCATCCCCTTCTTTTATAAGACCCATGGCCACACCGGCCACCATTTCCTTTATCGGTATGCCTGCATCCATCATAGCCAGAGTGGCGCCGCAGACGGTGGCCATAGATGAGGAGCCGTTAGACTCCAACACGTTTGAAACCACACGGATGGTATAAGGAAAAACGTCAGGCGAAGGCATTACGCTCAAAAGCCCGCGTTCCGCCAATGCCCCATGACCTATGTCGCGCCTTGCAGGGCCTCTCAGCGGCCTAACCTCTCCAACGCAGTATGGCGGGAAGTTGTAGTGGAGCATGAAGTTTTTGAGTATCTCGCCGCCCAGCGACTCTATTCGCTGCTCATCTTCGGAACTGCCCAATGTCGCCACCACGAGCGCCTGGGTCTCGCCCCTGGTAAAGACGGCTGAGCCGTGCGTCCTTGGCAAGTCTCCTACAGAACATGTTATGGGACGGACCTCATCAAAGGCCCTGCCGTCTATGCGACGCCTTCCATCCACAATCATTCCCCTCATGATCTCCTTTTCAAGCTCTTTCAATACCTCGGACGCCTCCTGCTCACTACCCGGCCGCTCCATAGTCACCGCTTCCAAGGCAGCCTTCACTACGCCCCTGACGGCCTCGGATCTCTCGACCTTGGCCACCTTGGAGAGGGCAGCCCTGAGGCCGTCTGTGGCAAGCTCGCGCACCCTCTTCGCAAGAAGCGGGTCTATATCCACCGATGTAATAGCCCTCTTCGGTCTTCCTGCAAGCCGCATCAGTTCTTCCTGTTGTTCAATAAGGGGCTGGAGTGCCGCATGGCCAAAAAAAATGGCGTCCAAGACGACTTGTTCCGGCAGTATATTGGCACCGCCTTCGACCATGACAACTGCATCTTTTGAGCCAGCCACTATAAGATTAAGGTCAGAGGCGGCAAGCTGGGTCTTGGTTGGGTTGACCACAAAAGAACCATTCACCCTGCCCACCCTGACCCCCGCTATCGGGCCGTCGAATGGCACATCAGAGACACAGAGTGCAGCCGAAGCGCCGGTTATGGCGATAACATCCGGATCAACCTCAGGATCGGCAGACAAGACCGTAGCGATAATCTGGGTGTCATAACGATACCCCTTGGGGAACCTGGGCCTGAGGGGTCTGTCTATGAGCCTTGAAGTCAGCGTCTCCTTCTCGCTTGGCCTACCGACCTCCCTCCGGAAATAGCCCCCAGGGATACGACCAGCGGCATAGAACATCTCCTGATAATCCACAAGGAGCGGTAAAAAATCTACCCCCTCCTTTATATCCGGCGAGCTTACGACCGTCACCAGGACCACAGTCTCCCCAACACTTGCCAGTACCGATCCGCTTGCCTGTCTTGCCAGGCGACCGGTCTCGAGGCTAAAGGTCATGCCGTTTATCTGTGTTTCCACCTTGTTCATCTATTCACATCCTTTATCTTACTTCCTGATATTGAGCTCCCTTATGATATTTCTGTATCTTTCGATGTCTTTGTTCTTGAGATAATCAAGCAGGCGTCTCCTGCGGCTGACTAACCTTAAAAGCCCTTGTCTTGAACTGTGGTCTTTTTGGTGCCCCTTAAAATGTTCTGTTAGATACCCTATCCTTGCGCTCAAAAGGGCGATCTGAACCTCCGGCGAACCGGTATCGGTCATATGGAGCTTATATTTCTCTATCAAATCCTTTTTAAGTTCTGGCGTGAGAACCACCGTCTGTTTCCTCCTTATTTATTAAATTTATAAAAATAGTTAAGTCCAATCGAATCCTTCTGCCGAAAGGCAAGGCCCTGCAACTAGATCGTCTCTGCCTTTACGCACACTACATCTATAGGCGTTATAATCTCGGAAAGCCTGCCCGCTGACACTATCTCATCAAACCTGCCCAGATCTACGGCCTGCTCAATGCCGAACAGACCGCTCTGCACCCTTCTAAGGGCGGCAAGATGACCTCCCGTCCCCAGATATTCACCCAGTTCATGCGCTATAGATCTTATATATGTCCCCTTCGTACAACAGATTCTGAAGTTTATATCAGGAAGGGTGATCTCCGGCAATTCAAAGGAAAAGACCTCGATAGTGCGGGGTGCCTTCTCTACAAAAATCCCCTTACGGGCAAGTTTGTACAGTGGTTGTCCGTTGTGCTTGACCGCGGAAAAGGGCGGTGGCATCTGGAGCAGGCGCCCTGTAAACCTCTGCACCGCTTTTATGATCACCTCAGGATCGAGATCGGGTACAGGATGTATGGCCGTGACCTTGCCATCCGCATCATAGGTATCCGTGCTTATACCGAGGCGGATCCTTCCTTCATAGACCTTTCGACCCTCCATAATAAGGCCAGCGAGCTTGGTAGCCCTTCCAAGACATATGGGCAACACCCCTGTGGCCATAGGATCAAGGGAACCTGTATGCCCGGCCTTTTTCACAGAAAGGCGCCTGCGAACCGCATTCACGACCCTGAACGAGGTCATCCCTGCAGGCTTGTCTATTACAACCACCCCATCAATCACCGACATCGGTACCACCAAGCGCATCAAAATCCTGAATGAGCCTGTTCAGCAACAGCCCTCTCACCTCAGAGGCCGAAGCCGCCATCCGGAAGCCAGCGGCCCTGACATGACCTCCACCCCCAAACTCCTGCGCAAGCTCGGACACATTATAGAAAGATTTGGACCTTAAGCTGACATAGGTCTGACCTTCATGTACCTCTTTTATAAATACAGCTACCTCTACAGAGCGAAGTGCACGGACATAACCTACAAAATCGTCGGTGTCGGATTCACTTGCACCACATATCTTAAACATATCCGGCGTAACCTGCATAAGACCTATCCTGTCGCGCCCCTTCAGCTCCAAAGTCTTCAATGCAAGGGCTAGGAGCCGTTGTCTGGCTACAGAATAATTTTGATAAAGGCCATTTGCTATCGCATACGGATCCGCCCCATGGCCAACCATCTTGGCAGCCATCAAAAACGCCGCCTCGTTTGTATTGCTGTGACAAAAACAACCAGTATCAGATAGTATGGCCGCATATATATTCGAGGCGACAGTGTCTGATATAGGCCAACCAAGCTCCTCAATCACCAGGTAAACAATGGCGCCAGTCGCAAAGACACCGGGTTCTATATATGAGACCGAGATCTTTCCACCCCAACTATCAAGGATCTTGGCTAGATGGTGATCGAGGACTACCACCCCCGAGGCCTTCTCAACCAACTCCGCAAAACGCGCACCAATCCTCACCGGCTCGTTGCAATCAAGTACGACAAGGATGAATCTTTCCGGCATCGGCGCCGCACCGCTTACGACAAACTCCGAACCGGGCAGAAAGGCGAGACGCTCAGGGATAGGCTCCTCGGTATAGATCACAGCGCCCCTCCCGGCATCTTTAAGTGCAAGCCCAAGGCCCAAGATCGAACCGACGGCGTCTCCGTCAGGCCTCACGTGACATGTAACGACAAAGGAATCCGACGAATTGAGTACTTCCGCGACCTTCTTGATGGCCGCTTCGTCTAGCTTGAGACAACTGCGAAAGGCTTCAATCATTTTCGCAAACAACATCCTTTTTAGGCCTTCTCTCTTTCCTTGGCCCTGTTGATCAACATCTCTATTCTGGCCCTATCTTCAAGGCTGTGATCGATCAAAAACTGAAGTTCGGGCACACGCCTTATGTCAATTCGAGAGGCAAGGGCAGACCTGATAAAACCCCCGGCGCTCCTAAGACCAGCCAGGACCTCGGACTGTTCCTTGGGGCCGCCCATGACCGACACAAACACCTTTGCGTAACGCAGGTCTTCACTCACATCCACATGCATAACAGCCATAACGGCAGCTATCCTCGGGTCTTTGATCTCACCCATAAACATGGCAGCCAGATCCCTCTTGATCTGATCAGCAACCCGCTTCGAACGTGAAAACCTGTGAGGCATACTTAAAGACCTTGTCTGTTAAAATGTATTATCTCTATATCCGTCTCGATCACCTCTACAAGACGGATACCTTCTATAAAATCCAATATCTTGTTCAATGCCGCGTCTATTACTGGCTGGCGGTTGCCTATGGTGGTTATCCCAATCTCAGCCAGCTGCCAGAGGTCATGATAGGCCGTCTCAGAGACCGCCACATTAAACCTACTCCTGATGCGACCTATCAGACTACTTATCACCTGCCTCTTGCCTTTAAGCGAATGATTATCAGGCAACCTCACACTGAGTCTTACCACGCCTACAACCATTGTATATGCTGTATCTGCATCAACCATTTCGCATCCAAGTTCCGCTCTTTCCACTCGAGGGGATTAATGGAGGAAAGAGGGATTTATTGCAGAGCATCCCCCTCTGAAACGACATCGCCCAAGACCGCAGCCTTCTCTTCCAGCTTATAGGTTTCTATTATGTCACCGGCCTTGATGTCGTTGAACTTTTCAAGACCTACACCGCATTCGTAACCCGCATGCACCTCTCTTACGTCTTCTTTAAAGCGACGCAGGGATATAATCTTGCCTGTATATACTACCACATTGTCTCTGAGCAGCCGCGCCTTAGAATTCCTCTGCATAATGCCCTCGAGCACATAACAGCCTGCAACGACCCCAACCTTTGGGATATGAAACGCCTGGCGCACCTCAGCCCTCCCTGTAATCTTTTCTTCATATACGGGCTCCAAAAGGCCCGTCATTGCACTTTTTACCTCTTCGATGGCATTGTATATGACATCATAAAAACGGATATCGACCCTCTCTTGCTCTGCCAGGGCCCTTGCCTGCGGGCTCGGTCTCACATTAAAACCGATTATGATGGCATTCGAAGCCGAGGCAAGCAGAACGTCTGATTCGGTAACAGCGCCGATGCCGCTTCCGACTACATTTACCTTTATCTCATTTGTACTAAGCTTGCGAAGCGCATTGGCAAGGGCCTCCAGCGAACCCTGAACATCCACCTTCAGGACTATATTGAGCTCTTTGATCTCATCTTCTTTAAGCCTATCAAACACACTCTCGAGGCTCATCTTTCTCACCTTAGCGAATTCAGCCTCCCTGGCCTTTCTCTGGCGGTATTCGGCCACCTCCCTTGCCTTTTTCTCGTCCGGCAAGACTATAAATTCATTGCCTGCCTCCGGCACGCCGGAGAGACCTTGAATCTCAACAGGCATTGATGGACCGGCCGATTCTATCTGCCCGCCTTTGTCGTTTATCATGGCCCTTACCTTGCCGTAATATAGCGAACACACTATGGCGTCACCCACATGAAGGGTACCGTCGGATATAAGGAGCGTCGCCACAGGACCGCGGCCCTTATCAAGCTTGGCCTCGATTACATGCCCCTTGGCCGGCCTCTTCGGATCAGCCTTAAGCTCAAGTACTTCTGACTGCAATGCAAGCATCTCAAGGAGTTCTTCTATGCCGATCTTTTTCTTGGCCGAGATGTTTACAAATATGGTGTCTCCACCCCATTCCTCCGGCACAAGACCCAGCTCAGCAAGCTCACTCTTTACCTTGTCAGGGTTAGCGCCTGGCTTGTCGATCTTGTTCACGGCAACTATAATAGGCACCCCGGCCGCCTTGGCATGATCTATCGCCTCCTTCGTCTGGGCCATTACACCGTCGTCCGCTGCCACAACAAGTATTACGATATCAGTGACCTTAGCACCCCTTGCGCGCATGGCGGTAAACGCCTCATGGCCAGGCGTATCGAGAAATACCACTTCATGGCCGGAAGGCAGCGTAACGTGATATGCGCCTATGTGCTGCGTGATCCCGCCAGCCTCTCCTGAGGCGACATCTGCATGGCGTATCGCATCTAAAAGTGAGGTCTTTCCGTGATCCACATGACCCATGACGGTCACGACCGGCGGGCGCAATCTCAGATCTCCGCCGCCGATCTGGGCCTCTTCCATCTGGATCATGTCTTCGGCAACGGCTTTTTTTTCGACCTCATAATCAAAATCAGCCGCGACCAGCATGGCCGTCTCATAATCAATGGCCTGGTTTGCAGTAACCATGACACCCAAACGTATGAGCCTTGCAATTACATCACCGACCTTGATCCCCATGCGCTTGGCAAGCTCTCCGACCTGGATGGTCTCATATATGACCAGCTTTCGCTTACCTGGCCTTAGAGGGGACGGCGCAGCGGCCTCACCAGACTTTTTGGCCTTGGAGGCCTTTTTCTTCAAAGGGGCCGAGGGTTTTGGAATAGACGGCAACATCTCAGGCTCAGCCTGTATGGGAGCCTCAATAAGACCCAATTCTTCAACCAGGAGCTTTGTGATGGGCTTCGGTTTCTCTTGTTTTTTCGGCTGCGCCTTGCGCCTCTTTGCGGTTTCTTCCATCTCCGACATCTGCACGACGCGTTTCAGCTGTTTCTTTTTTGCAGCCTTTTCGACAGGCGGGATAATGACAGGTGGTACCTCAACTTGAGGACCTATTTTCAGAGGTCCACCAGACCTTTCGGCCAATTGCTCCTTTGACGGCCTCGGGCCAAGAGGCCTTTGCTGAGCCTGCCTCGGCGGCGCCTGGCGTTGGGCTGGCTTGGTGATCACGACCTTGGGTCTATCAAGTATCTTTACAAAACTCTTCGGCCCTGCCGGCCTTTCATCCTCTCTTTTCCCAGCCTCTATTCGACCGCCTTCAGGTTGCTCAACCAGTCCGACATCTTCATGCTCGCCTTCCCTGACAATCGGCTCGCCGCCAGCCTGAGCCGCACCGGAAGCAGCCTCTACCAAAGCCGATCCAGACTCAACCTCACCGTGCATCTCTTCAGAAACAGAAACCTCCTGGGCCTGAACCTGGGCAGGACCTTCTTCCGTCTTGGTTGACTCTTCGGAAAGACCGGATGGGACTAATTTTTTTATGCGGATCACTGCATGTCTGCGCCTGACCACAGGGGTGGATTCCTTTTTTTGAAAGGCTGCAACCCCTTCTTTTTCGGCCAAGATCTTCCGCCTGATCTCCTGGGCCTCATAGTCCTCAAGGGTACTCATGTAGCTTTTGATCCTGTAGCCTAGCTCTTTGAGCCTCAACTCCATCTCTTTGTTGGCTATGCCAAGCTCCTTAGCCAGTTCGTGGACTCTTATCTTTGCCATCTTTACCCTCTAACTCTTCCATTAGGCCGCCGGCTCATCACCTGCAGCGGCCTGACCCTCACCCTGTGCCGCCAGAGGCATCTTCGCCGCCTCTTTGATCAGCGAAGCGGCCGCCTCTCTTTTGATGCGCGCCCCACGGGCCAATTCAACCGGATCCATGCCAGCCAGCTGTTCAGGCGTCTTTATGCCCTGCTCATATATCTTGTCAGCTATAGCCTCCGTCATACCAGGCACCTTCAACAATTCAAGATATGCCGGGTCTTCAAGGTGTGCATAGCGAAGCTCGCTCTTGACATCTATCTTCCAACCCATAAGCTTTGCAGCAAGACGCACGTTTTGCCCCTGACGTCCTATGGCCAACGACAGCTGATCGTCAGGGACAATAGCCTCAAGGCTATGGTTGTTTTCGTCAACTATGACCTTGGAACACTCGGCCGGGGCGAGGGCATTATACAGATATCTGGCCGGATCAGGGCTCCATGGGACGATATCTATCTTTTCGCCCCTGAGTTCCTGCACAACCGCCTGCACCCGCGAACCTCTCATACCCACACATGCCCCCACAGGGTCGACATCAGATGCACTGGAACTCACGGCGATCTTGGCCCTGCTGCCTGGCTCCCTGGCGACACCCATGATCTTTACGGTGCCATCGGCGATCTCGGGCACCTCAAGGCTAAAGAGCTTTACAAGAAAATCGGGATGGGTCCTGGAGAGCACAACCTGCGAGTCTTTTGCATCCCTCTTGACCTCGAGAATATATGCCCTCACCCTGTCACCGCGTCGATAATTTTCTGTAGGTATCTGTTCTGACACTGGCAAGACTGCCTCGGTACGCCCAAGGTTTACAATGGCATTGCCACGCTCAAACCTCTGAATCGTACCGTTTACTATATCGCCGACCCTGTCCTTGAACTCTTCGTAGATCAGATCCTTTTCAGCCGTCTTCATCTTCTGCATTATCACCTGCCTGGCAGACTGAGCGGCAATCCTGCCAAGAGAGGACACATCCATCTTTACGCCGATGCTATCTCCCAATTGGCTCTCGGGGTCGAGCTCCCTCGCCTCCTCAAGCGATATTTCGATGTCTTTGTTGGATGCATTTTCCACCACGACCCTGTATTGAAAGACCTCAATCTCTCCAAGCTCGGGATTGTAATTGACCTCTAGCTCAAGATCGGCACCGTAACGCCTCTTGATCGCAGATTTTATGGCCTCTTCAAGGGCGGATATCAGGATTTCCCGGTCCAGACCCTTTTCCTTACTTACCTGATCTATAATCTTTTTAAGCTCTGAAGACATGATTTAGTGTCCTTTAGCGTTTAAATAATATCAAGCCTGGCCTTTGATATCTTCTCAAATGGGATCTCAAAGGCAATCTTGTCCGCAAACACCGCCACAATCCCATTGCTCACACCCTCCAAAAGGCCCCTGAAACGCCTACGCCCGTTTATGAGTTCACTGGTCTCAATAAATACATTTTGACCCCTGAATCTCTCAAAGTCCTCCATCTTTTTAAGCGGCCTGTTTATCCCAGGCGAAGAGACCTCAAGTGTGTACGGACCTTCAATAGGGTCGTGCACATCAAGTATATCCCCGGCCAGACGGCTGATCTCGGCGCAATCGTCTATGTCGACACCCCCTGCCTTGTCCAAGACAAGCCTTAAGACCATTCCGCGAGGATCACGGCCGCAATGCACATCCACAAGCTCCATTCCATACGATGCAATGACCGGCTCAAGAAGCGCCCTCACTACGTCTTCCGTCTTTTTTTCTTTTGCCATAAATAAAAAACGGGCCTAAAGCCCGCTTCAATAAGTAGGGTTTATGATATTTTAAAATCATCCCCAAAAAGGACAAATCCACATAAACTCCACTAATTGAAGTAAGGCCGCGGCTGCCTTGCGGCAGCCAGTTGCGCAAACCTCAAAAAGGGATGGAGCGGGCGACGGGCCTCGAACCCGCGACCCCAAGCTTGGGAAGCTTGTACTCTACCAACTGAGCTACGCCCGCCTTACTTTGAACGCAATATTAAGGATTATAAAGTGATATGTCAAGGAATATATTGCTGACAGAAATATGTTGCTAACCGCTTGCTTTTCAGCATCATTATTGATAGAATAAAATTCATACAGGCGATGGGGTTCGCCGTTAACCGCACCTGATTTCATAAGCAGAGGCTAATGACTCCTATCCTTAAAATTCAAATTTTTTAAGGATAGGAGTTTTTTTATACCTATCCGAAAGGAGAAGGCTCATGCATGAGGTCTGGGGTATAGCGGCGCTATGGTTGGGTCTTGCCTTGATCGCCACCCTTCTTTCCATCTGGTTTCGTATCGCCACCGCCCTTTCCGAAATTGTGGTGGGTACGGTGGCGCAGCTCTTGATCGGCGCCTTTATCGGGCGGTCTTTGGGTGCTGGTGAGCCGTGGATCGTGTTTTTGTCAGGCGCAGGGGCCATAGTGCTCACATTTCTGGCAGGGGCGGAGCTTGATCCGGATGTCTTCAAAATCAAGTGGAAAGAGGCCACGGTCATCGGCATCATCGCCTTCTTTGCGCCCTTTTTGGGGTGCGCAGCCCTGGCCTATTATCTCCTTGGCTGGTCGAGCCAGGCAAGCTGGCTTGCGGGGGTCGCGCTTTCAACCACCTCTGTCGCGGTCGTCTATGCGGTCATGCTTGAACTTGGATTTAATAAGACTGAATTTGGAAAGGCCGTTCTGGCCGCATGTTTTGTGAATGACCTCGGGACGGTCGTTGCGCTCGGCATGATCTTTGCGCCATTTACCATCAAAACAGTTATCTTTATTGTATCCGGCATCGCGGTATTTATCATCCTCCCCTATCTTACCCCGAGATTTTTCAAAAAATACGGCGACCGCCCGTCTGAGCTTGAGGCCAAATTTCTGCTTCTTGTCCTCTTCGGCCTCGGCTCCCTGGCTGCCTGGTCTGGAAGCGAGGCGGTCCTGCCGGCATATCTCGTGGGCATGGTGCTTGCCGGAACGGTCGGTAAAGACCATGTGCTTATCAGGAGGCTGAGGACCCTGACCTTCGGCCTCCTCACCCCTTTCTATTTTATAAGGGCAGGCTCTTACGTGTCCGTCTCGGCCCTTTTCGCCGCGCCCTTTGCCCTCCTCGTCCTCTTTATGGGCAAGATGATCACCAAGATAATAGGTGTCTATCCAGCCACGAAGCTCTATAGGTACGCCCAAAAGGAGGCGGTTTACACCACCCTTCTCATGTCAACAGGTCTGACCTTCGGCTCCATATCGGCCCTCTTCGGCCTGACCCATGGTATAATTACTAAAGGGCAGTACTCGCTTTTGATAGCAACGGTGATCGGAAGCGCAGTGGTCCCGACGCTCATTGCCAACGCCTTTTTCCTCCCTCACTATCTATTGCCTGAGAGAAAAGATGTGGACAAAAAATAAAGGGGACTTGAAGGGACGATTTTTAAAGGTCCCCTAAAAACAAAAGGAGGCAGATATGCTTAAAAAAATCATCGTCGCATTTGACGGCTCGCCCCAGTCCTACAAGGCCTTTGACTTCGCCCTCGAACTGGCCAGGTTCTGTCCGGGCGCAGGAGAAGGGCCTGAGGTCACAGTCATTTCTGTGGCCCAGCCGCCTGAACTAAGTGAAATTGTGGAGATGGATGCGGTTATCGACAATGCAACCAGGCATTATAAGGGACTTCACTCGGAGCTTGAGAAAAAGGCAGAAGAAAAGGGTATTCAAATAGAAACAGACATACTTGTAGGCCACCCTGCCGAACAGATCATCAGATGCGCCAGTGAAAAGAAGGCCGATATGCTCATTATGGGTCAGAGGGGAAGGTCTGGCATCTCTGGCTGGCTCATGGGCTCTGTGTCAAAGAGGGTGACCACCTATGCGCCCTGCACCGTCACTGTGGTGAAATAAAAGAGGGGATAAATGCAAGAAAAAAGGGGGCTCTTTGGATTCACCAGGGGATTCAATAAAAATGTAGTCATCACGGGCCTTGTGAGTTTCTTCATGGATGCAAGTTCAGAGATGGTCTATCCGCTTGCGCCCCTGTTTCTGGCCAATGTCCTTGGCGCGGACAAGGCGATTATAGGTCTCATCGAGGGCATTGCAGAGTCCACAGCAAGTATTCTAAAGGTCTTCTCCGGATGGCTCTCAGACAGGATCGGGAGCAGGAAGTGGCTTATGGCCACCGGATATAGTCTGGCGGTCTTGAGCAGACCCATCATGGCCATATCTGGATCATGGCATGAGGTCCTGGCCTCAAGGTTCATAGATCGCCTTGGCAAAGGGGTGCGAACCGCCCCGCGGGATGCAATCCTGGCCGAGTCCACAGAGGCGGCCTATCTTGCCAGGGCATTCAGCCTTCACCGCTCCATGGACACCATGGGCGCAGTGGCGGGGCCGCTTGCGGCCTTTTCAATTCTCGGACTTTTCCAGAACAATTACAGGCTTGTCTTCTGGATCTCGATAATCCCAGGGGTTATAGCGGTGCTCCTCATCGTCTTTTTTATCACGGAAAAGAAGAAGGCGAAGACGCCTGCCGCCGAAAGGCCCTGTCTCACCTTGAGGCATTTCAACTGGAGATTCAGGCTCTTCATAGTAATCGCCGTCATATTCGCCTTTGGCAATTCAAGCGACGCATTCCTGATACTCAAGGCGCAACAAGCGGGCATCAAACCCACGCTCATCCCGATAGTCTATCTAATATTCAACCTGATCTATGCCTTCTCAGCCATCCCTGCGGGTATGGCCGCTGACAGATTCGGGAAAAAACGGATAATCCTTCTTGGACTTATCCTGTTTGCGTTCGTCTATTACGGCTTTGCAGTTACGGGAGATGCCCGCGTGGTCTGGCTCCTGTTTGCCCTGTACGGTATATTCATGGGGCTTACCGAAGGGATCCAGAAGGCATACCTTGCAACCATTATACCCCAGGACTTCAAGGCCACTGCATTCGGCGTGTACAATACCGTTGTGGGACTCGCCACGCTCCCTGCAAGCATCATCGGGGGCTGGCTCTGGGATCACGTCTCTTCATCCGCGACCTTCTATTTCGGTTCGGCCATGGCGGCTGTCTCGGCGGCGCTCTTTGTGGCGTTTATCCTGACGGAAAAAGGACATCCTGTAACTGAATCTTCGGCTTCAAAAATATAAACAATAATTTTTTAAACTATTTTCTTGACAGCACTGTTCATTTTTGCTACCCAAATTTATATGGGTAAACAGAATTTTAAAAAAGGAGGCAACAAAATGAAAAGATTTGTGACATTAATTGCTGTGATGGCGGTATTTGGTCTATTTTTTGCTACTCAAGCACTGGCGCAGCGGGGAATGATGATGCCGAAAGGCGGGGGCGGCTGGTGCTCCACCGGGACACCTTACGCCAGCATGTATAACCCGCAGACTGTTGAGACTATCAGCGGAGAGGTCGTGGCGGTCGATAAAATTATGCCGCAAAAGGGCATGTCTTACGGCATCCAGCTCATAGTCAAAACCAACAAGGAAACGATACCGGTCCACCTTGGCCCCGGTTGGTTTATTGAAAATCAGAGCATAAAGATTGCGCCAAAGGACAAGGTCGAGGTTAAGGGTTCGAGAGTGACATTTGAAGGCAAACCCACCATTATTGCCTCAGAGGTAAAAAGAGGGGATGATGTATTGACGCTCCGCGACACAAACGGCTTTCCAGTCTGGAACGGCTGGAGGCGCAGATAACGCTCTATCAGTCTAAATACAGCAACCAGTTGAAACTATCCCCAAACAAGCGTCAAAACGGCGCTTGTTTTATTTTAAGACATACGGCTTCTGAGATCAAGCAACGGGCTCAATTCTCACTGCACAGACCTTGTATTCCGGTGTCAGGGTCTTCAAATCGAGACCCGGACTCGTCAGGAGGTTTACAAGGGCCTCTTGAAAATGGAACGAAAGAAACACCGTACCCTGCCTGCTCCTATCCGTTACGGCGGCCTTCACTTTTATCCTGCCGCGTCTGGAAACGACATATACATCCGCCCCATCTTTCACCCCGATACGTCTTGCATCCACCGGATTGATCTCTACGACCTCGCGGTCCGAAATGGCCTCGAAGCCCTCGGAGCGCCTGGTCATCGAACCATTATTGTAGTGCACAAGCCTTCTTCCTGTTATAAGGACAAACGGATAGTCCTTGTCCGCATCCTCCTCTGGAAGTACATAGGATACAGGCACAAAGCGCCCCCTACCTATTGGAAAGCGATCGACATGAAGTAACGGCGTACCCGGGTGCCCAGGTGACGGACAAGGCCAGACCTGCCCCTCACCTTCTAATCTTCCATATGATATCCCTGCATATTGCGGAACTACCCTTGCAATCTCCTCCATTATATCCTTAGGATGTCTGTAAACAAACGGGTGCCCCATCGCCCTGGCTATAAGGCAGATGATCTCCCAATCGGCCCTTGACCCGCCGAAAGGCTCGACCGCCTTATGAACAAGCCTCACACGACGCTCGCCGCTTGTAAATGTACCGTCCTTTTCATAAAAACATGCCGCTGGCAGGAAGATATGGGCAAAACGGGCCGTCTCCGTCAAAAAAAGGTCCTGCACAACTACAAAATCAAGCCTTGATAAGGCCTTCTGCACGTGGCCGACATTTGCCTGTGTCTGGGCCGGATCATAGCCGACTATATACATCGCCTTGAGCCAACCAGACAAGGCGGCGTCATACATCTGGGGCTCAAGAAGTCCATCAGTACAGGGCAGTTCCTTCACCCCCCAGACGCTGGCGAAATGGGCCAGGGCATTCGGGTCATCCGTCGGGGAATACCCCGGATATGAATAAGGCAGGGTGCCCATATCGCAGGCGCCCTGTACGTTGTTCTGGCCTCGAAGTGGGTTTATCCCGTTGAAAGGCCTGCCGACGTGCCCAGTCGCTAGCACGAGATTCGCCAATGCCATTACCCCTGCGGTTCCACCTTTGTGCTCCGCAACTCCAAGACCATACAGTATCAAGGCATTTTCCGCCTTAGCATACGCCCTCGCCGCCTCACGGATAAGTCTTGCCTCGACGCCGGTTATCTCTTCAACCTTTTCGGGTGGATATTCTGCAACATGGGCCCTGACGGCATCCATGTTCTCAGTCCGACCCTCAATAAAGGTCTTATTTTCGAGACCCTCTTCAAAGATGACGTAGAGCATCCCATTCAGAAGCGGTATGTTAGTACCAGGTCTAAGCTGAAGGAAAAGACCGCCCGTCTGCGCCTCGGCCATGACCGCCACCTCTGTCCGCCTTGGGTCGATCACGACCAATCTTGTCCCATGCCTCGCCGCCTCCTTCACCTTCAATCCAACGATCGGATGGGCCTCTGTGGTGTTGGAGCCACATATCAAGAGCAGATCCGTACCGATTATCTGCTCAAATGGCGTCGTCGCAGCCCCGCTTCCAAGTGTGGCCAGCAGACCGCTGACCGTCGGGGCGTGTCAGACCCGCGCGCAGTTATCGACATTGTTCGTGCCGATCACCGCACGCGCCAACTTCTGAATGAGATAGTTTTCTTCGTTCGTGCACCTCGAGGAAGAGATAAGCCCTATACTGTCAGCGCCTGAACGATCTTTTATCATTGAAAGTCGTCCGGCTATGAGGGTTACGGCCTCATCCCATGAGACCTCCCTGAAAGGCTCATCTATGCTCTCCCTCGCCAGGGGGGTAGATACGCGTTCTTGATTATGATAAAACGTATAACCAAATCGGCCTTTTACACATAGATCGCCGAAATTGGGTGGATCAGCCCTGTTGGCCCTTATCTCAAGTATGGCCCCGTGTTTCCTGATAATGCTGACACTGCAGCCTGTCCCGCAATATGTGCAGACGCTCTTTATCTCCTCGACTTGATCAGGCATCAGCGGCACCACAGAGGTCTTTTTTATAAGCGCCCCTGTAGGACATGCATCAACACAAGCCCCGCACGAAACGCAATTTTCGTTCAGCTTGATCGATGCACCAAGGAAGGTGGTCGTAACGCCGTCTTCCTGGATAGAGAGCTCAAGTGCACCATATTTACAACTCCTTTCGCATCTTGTACAGCCAATACACTTGTCGGCATCGACTACAATAAACGGGTGGGAGGCGTCTATACCGGTCTTAAGTCTTTGAAGCGCACCAGCTGCATTTACCTTATACGATGCAGAGAGCTCACGATATTCGCACTTTGAAAGACCTAGACAGCCGCACTTTAGACATCGCCCAGCCTCTCTCTTGGCCATCTCTTCCGTAAAACCGAGCTCCACCTCGTCAAAGTCCCTATTCCTGCGGTCGGCAGGCCTGGCCGGCATGGTCTCGCTCAGCTTGATGGAATAGCCGTCAAAATTGTGCATATCCACATCTTCAAAGCGTTTTCCTTTTGAAAAATTAAATCTGGTCTCTGCAGGGGCCCTTTCGCCTGATAGAAACTCGTTTATGGCCTCAGCCGCCCTGCGTCCTGAGGCTACGGCCTGTATCACGGTACGCGGCCCGCTTACCGCATCTCCTCCAGCATAAACGCCTTCAACGCCTGTAGCCATGGTAGTCGGATTGGCCTTTATCGTACCGCGTTGATTCAGCTTAAGCTGCGACTCGAGCTCCCCATAAGTCGATATGTTCGGATCGCCTTCCTGGCCAAGGGCGGCTATCACGACATCTCCTTCCCAAAACAACCTTGAACCCGGCATTGGAATGGGATGCCTCAGGCCCCTTTCGTCAGGTTCGTCAAGCACGGTCCTTGCCATCTCCACCCTCAACTGACCGTCTTCTCTAACTATCTTGAGGGGCATGGCCATCAAGAAGAACTGGACACCTTCCTTCTCGGCCTCCTGGACGTCGCGCTGTTGTGCAGTGAGCTCCATTCTCGACCTCGGATATATGACAGTCACATCGCCCGCCCCGAGTCTTACCGCAGATCTTGCGGAGTCAATAGCCACGTCACCGCCGCCTATAACAAGCACCTTATTGCCTATTTTAGGTGTACGGCCGATATTTATATTCCTCAAAAAGCTAAGGCCGTCCATGGTCAATTCGCTTCCTTGGATATCAAGGGCCCTTTGCTTGTTGAGACCGACCGCAATGAATACGGCCTCAAAACCCTGGTCCTGGAGATCCTTCAGGGTAAAATCCTCTCCCCATCTCCTCCCTGTCTTGACATGGACACCCATGTTCAAGATCGCCTTTATCTCTGCATCCAAAGGCCTTTTAGGGAGCTTATAGCCGGGCAACCAGTACCTCAAGGCCCCGCCGAGTCCTTCCTCAGCCTCGAATATGGTAGTCTCGTGCCCATACTTCCTGAGATAGTAAGCAGCGGAAAGGCCAGCCGGCCCTCCGCCTATGATCGCAACCCTACGACCCGTAGGCGATCCAGTCTCATCTCTATAAAGACCGTGTTCAAGGGCATGGTCAGCCACAAAACGCTTGAGATGATTTATGGCTATGGGCTCATCTATAAGCACCCTGCGGCATCTGGTCTCACAGAACCTAGGACAAACCCTCCCTACTGATACAGGAAGAGGATTTCTTTCTTTTATAAGTCTGAGGGCCGCTTCAAACTCGCCGCGGGCTATCAGATTTACATAGCCCTGGACGTTTATACCGCCTGGACAGGTCAGATTACACGGGGCCCGACAGTCTCCGTAATGCACCTCAGCAAGGGCCTGAAGACGCTTGGCCCTTAACTCTTCGATCTCCTTCGAATGCGTGATGACGATCATACCGTCTTCTATCTGGGTCGAGCACGCCCTAACTCGGCCCCTCCCTTCCACATCAACGAGACACATCATGCAAGGTCTCCTGGATACCTCCAAACCTTCAAGGAAACACAGGGTCGGGATAAAAACCCCAATGTCTCTTGCTGCCTCAAGTATGGTAAGCCCTGGCTTGAACCTCGCCGTCTGGCCGTTGATCTTGACGGTTATGCCGTCCATATTAAAGCTCCAACCAAGATTCTGAAAATATGGTCTTTCCCATCAGAACACGCGTAGTCTTATAGTATTCGAGCTCCTTCGGGGAAAGGGTCTTTGGATCAGGATCGTTGTCGTCCATGACGTCATGAACGACCTTTACCAGCTCCGGCCTCTCACCATGGGCCAAGGCCATCAGCTCCTCGTCGTAGGCGTCGACGATCGCCGACCAGATACCGACCTTCATCAACATGGCAAGATACGCCCGGTTGAGATAATGCCGCTTCTCCGCCGAGACGCCATTTGAAACATTTGAAAGCCCGACCGTGGACTTGACACCAGGGGCTATCTCAGAGAGCATCTCCATGAAACCGATGCCGCTCATTACCTGATCTGAACCAAGGGTGATTGGCGTTGCAATAGGATCTATAAGTATCCGCTCGTTTGGTATGCCGGCTTCGTTCATGGCCATCGTCAGGTCCACGGTCATCGCGGCCCGTTCGTTTGAATCACGCGGCATACCGTCCACGCCCCAGAGCAGCCCAACGACATAGCAACCCATCTCCGCTGCCACAGGGATAAGCTTTTTCATACGCTCAGGCTGAAGCGATATGGAATTCATTATATGTCGGCTCGGATGCCTTGCGGCCTTGATTCCTGCTATAAGCGCATCTGCATTTGTGGTGTCGAGCGAGAGGGGGCAGTCCGTAACCTCCTCAACCACCCTGACTATCCATGGCATGAGCTCCTGGCCGTCTTTTCTGGCCGGACCTATGTTCATATCCAGGAAATCCGCGCCGTTCGCCACCTCTTCGTTGGCCATAAGCTCGATAGGCGCAGGGTCTCTGGCCTTCATGGCGGCGCCAGTCCGCTTGCCCATTATGTTGATACTCTCAGCTATACACTGGACGTACATCGTTCAATCCTCCGAGATCCATAGATTCGCGCAAGGCGCTTGACGACTCAGACCGCAACCGCCCGCCAATCCCGCAAAAAGGCTGGCAGATGACTCGCCTCTCTGGGCCCTATCTGGATATTCCAGCCCTGGAGCTCCTCTTCGAGCTCGCCTTTGATGGAAGCAAGATAACCAGGGATAATAAGGTTTCTGTGTCTCACCCTGTCTGCAATGCCGCTCTTTTTAACAAATCCGGCTATCAGATCCGCACTGAACTTACCGGCGGCCCATGCGGTAAGAACAGATAGACCCTCTGTATCTTTTATCAGAAGCCATGACGGTATTTTACTCCCCTCGACCTCGCCAGAGACTATGAAATAGGTAAGCGAGAAATTGCAGGTTATGAGCACCGGCGAGTCCTCTCCAGGACCGTTTATCGGATAGATATCCTCCTGCACCACCATAGGCCGCTGAGGATCGGTATATATATTGAGGCGTTCGAGCAAAAGAGGAAACAGCGACTCCCCCCTCAAATCAGAGAGCACTACTATGCCGGCGTATTTTGCAATCAGGACCGAGGCCACAAGAGTTTCAAGCATGAGGTCTTCAGTGATCTCACATGGAAACGTGATGGTCGGAAACCCTAATGGTTTGAATTTATGTCTGATACTGGCCCTCCTTATGGCGACTTGGTCTTCAAACACGGCCTTCATCGTCCTCGCCCCGGTATCGATGACAAGGTCTTTGAGGCCTGCGCTCAGGAGCCTTTCCGTTAAAGAGGCAACCTCCCCGATGGTCTCGCCCTTTACAGCAAGCGGCGCGCCCGTCTCCTTGGCTACACCGGCCATGGCGTCCAAATTTCCAGCTGTGGCGCAATATAAAAGGGACCTTGAAGCACCGGATGCCTTAGCGGCCGCGGTCAGCGCTGAAGGATCGCTGCTCATAAGCACAAGCGCGGCGTTGGGACATTGACTTCTCACCCTCTCCACTAGCGAAACAAATGCGGCTTCCCCCTGGCCGGCGTCTTTTACAGCGACAATGTCCGCCTTGAGCTCAAGACCGACCCGCTCATATTTCAAGGCATTGAACCTCTCGAGACGGCCCTGGATCTCGGCGTCGGACATATCGGTTTTTATGAGAACGGCTATGCCAGTCGGATTTTCAAAGCGTTTTTCATGTCTGTAGATACAGGTCTCTCCGCCCATCTTAAATACAGCGTCTCCGCCGCCGAGGGTTATGGTACGTATAGGCGGGGCCGACGCCTCGCCTATCTGCTGTTTCGCCTCTTCAGAGACATAAGGACAGCCACCGATCTCAGCCTGCCCAGCCGCCACCTTCATGGCAAAGGCCAGACATGTAGGCACGCCGCACTCCCCACAGTTTGTCTTCGGGAGCATCTTTAATATCTGAATCCCTGTAAGCGCCATGTCTTATCCTCACTTTCTCTCTTGTCTAAACCGCACTCTCCATTGAAAGCGCAGGATGACCCTTTGCCTGCAGGAAGGCAAGGACCGCATCTTCCGTGACACCCACCTCTTCGTCTGCAATCATATCAAGGAGATCGGGCACGCCTTCCTCTTGCGCCCTTATCAGCAGCCGATCCTTGAGCTCCTCCTTGAGCATCTTAGGCATCCAGACCACCCGCTTCAATCCCCCCTCGGCCTTCATGAATTTGCGGCTGCACATATAGTGCTTGGATACGCCCAAGAAACCTGGGGTTACGGCCCCACCGCCGACCATACCGGCAAGGGTGGTGAACTTCATCCCGCTCGGCGTCATGCCTAAATAATCGCGGTTTACCAGCATTATGCCGTTGCACATGGGCAACATAGTCGCTATGGCCTCAAAACACCCACAAGCGGTCATAGGATCGACCATAAGGCTATAGGCGCTTACGCGCTCCACCTTGCCCCTAGAGGCCTTCTTCACAAACTCATTGACCCCGACCCATTGACCAAGCAATGGGTCTATAAGCTCACCTTTTACTATAGGCTGATTTGGACCTGTCGGGTTGATCTCATAAGACGCCTTTCCATCAAGCCAGTTATAGGCCCCGCACATCCCGATCCTTTCAGGCGTAATCACGCATACATGACTCGGGGCGAACGACTGACAGAGGGTACACGAATAAAATATCTCTTCGGTTTCATCTGTCATCGAACCCAGGCGCTCATCCCGGGCGGCATAGACCTGTCTTGCGAGCTCCAGGATCTCTTTTACCTTTTCCTCCTCTGTGTATATCTTGACCTGTACCTTATCCACAATGGCCCCAAACTCCTGGTGAAGCTTGCCGTGAAGTATGCGGCCTATATGTTCGAACTTGAAGCCCTTTTCTATGGCCTGCTTGCCGACCCTTAGCCACATGATGTTCCGCTGTCCTACATGCATTATGCCTTGGGCGTAGTTTATAAGGTGGTGAAACTGACGCTCAAGGATCGGCTCGAAGTCTGACTGCATCTGGCGGCCGGCCACCTCGACAAGTATCGCGAGCGGCAACTTTGCGCCCAGCTGCATATCCGTCATCTCAGGCCCTTCTACGGTCACAAGGCCATCCTGAACCTCTTCCATATCCTTTGAGACCAGGAGCTCTACACCAAGCGTCCTGCCACCGCCACACTCCAGAAAGAGGTCGTCTTTCCTGACCCGCTCGCCCTCAAAGGCAGGACCGTAAGAAACCGGTATGTCTATCTTTGTAACGGAGACCTTGAGCCCTCTCACCTCTATTGACTTCTGGACGATCTCTTCGTGCGGCACCTTGCTCACGACATGCTCATAGGTACATATGCCGGTCGGGAGCACCTGAGGGATATCCCAGTCAGATATGGTTGGGAAACCCCAATTGATGGCGCCTGCCGCATTTGCATACCACTCGTCTGATACAGGGCCGAAGGCCATCACAAAGGCGAACGTCCTGTCTTTGTTATATATAAGATTGCCCTTGTAATCACCAGGCTTAATGCCGCCGAAGGCCAAGGCGACACGACAGGCGAAGCCTATGGCAAAAACAGCCGAGGTATATGTGGGTCCGAACGGCACAAGGCGGGTCGACCAACCGATCTGCACCTTCTGTTTCTTAAGCTGATCAGGCATGGTTATGCCTTCCGTCTGGTCGTGCATAAAGATATAGAGATTTTTTTCCTGGAGCTCGGTTGCTATTTTGCTGGCCATCTCAGGGTCGGATGGCGTGCCTAGTATGGCGGCGAAACCAGGAGCGGTGCCGTCGACAAACTCCACGCCGCGCTTCCTGAATATCACATCATCCGCTGCACCGAGCCATACCCTGCCCTCTGGCGGATCCTCAGTCTTTGCATAAAAATCAGGGTCGTCTATATATCTTATGGCCTCATACATCTCTTCGGCGAAAAAGGTGGCCATCCCTGCATCAAGGGCCGGAGCGAGATAGGGAAGCCAAACCCCTTCGCTTACAGGTGGCGGAAGGAGCTTGCGACACTCCTTGAATATGTCTTTCATGTCACCCAGTCTCGAGACAGGGGCGCCGAGTATGCTGTATATGATCGGCAAGTAATAAGCTGTATTCGGAAAGGCCACCTCGCGCTCAGGCCCATATTTTTTAAGTGCCTCCTCATATTTTTCTTCAGCCATATCCACTATCTTGTGAGCGCCGCGGATTGCTGATGAACAGATGATCTTAGACATAATCTCCTCCAGTCATTATTGTATTACATCATCCCCTGGACCAGCGTATCCACCAAAGATGCCGCATGGGGATGCCTCATAACCATGAGCTCGCCACCTGCCAGCATGAGGACCGACGCGGTTACAGCCTCCATAAGCACCCCCCTTTTCTCCTGGTCTCCGTAATAAGGATCGGTGGGCAACTTTGTCTCCTTGGCCTTCCATACCTCCCTGCCAAGCTGACAGATAAAAGGCGCCTGCAGCTTGTCGTCCTGCTGAGTAAGGGCTGCAAGGCGGATACGCTCCATGACCGAGTATGTATACTCGAGTCCATAGCCCACCGCGCCTATGGATGGATCCATTAGTATCTGATTTAGGGACACCCCGAGGTTCTCAAAGAGGATATTCAACTGTTTGGCAAGATTCACGTCGATCGGGGTTGAGGCCACAACCGGCAATCCAAATGCCATAGCCGTTGCCCCGAGGTTTCGATAATTCGCATCAGTAAGCGGCGCTATACATACCTTCTTAGAACCAATAAGACCCGTGACCTCCCTTAAGGTCTCCGTGTCCTTTTCGGCATTGCCGCAGCCCCACAAGATGACCGGCGCATTGATCTCGTCTATGACGGCCTTTGCGGTCTTTGCCGCATCGGATGACGGTCGGTTGAGGCCATTCGGATCCGTACTGACAAGCGACAGACATACCGCTCTTGCACCGAATTCATTCACGCATTTCCTCGCCCAGGCAACAGGGTCGCCTATTACGTCTTTATAGTAGACGGAGAGACATTCAGGCCAATCCTCTGGCGGGACATCCAGCACCTCAAGCGCCACCCTGGGTGGATTGGGCATGTCGCCCTCAAAGAGATGAAACGGCAAGGCGCTCTCACCGCCCACCGTTATCGCCCTTTCGTCGTCTCCTATGGTCACCTCGCGGATGAAGGAGTCCACCCTTTCTATAAACAAGTCCTGCGGTATCCCAGCGCTTCTTTCTATAAGGGACTTGGCCTCTTTTTTGAGACTGGAGACCGTGGCCTTGGCCGCTGCAACAGTCGGCACTTCCCTCTCTTCTTTCTTCTTCGACGCCTGTTTGACTTTTTCCCTAGGCGCCTGCTTGGGCTCAGGCATCTGTATCTCGTGGGGGATCGGCGCCGCAGCCTCTCCAGCCTTTTCTTCGGGCCTTGGTTCGAGAGGTCTTGGTACCTCTGAAGGCATAGGCCGAATCGGTGCAGTCTGCACCACCACCCCGCCCGCCTCCACGGCCTTCATGCCGCGGGCAGCCTTTTCGTCGCCAGGTTTGAGATCAAGCGCCTTTTTGAAACAATCCCTTGCGCCGTCGACATCCCCCTTGGCCAGACAAACATTGCCCTTACCGACAAGACGAATGACGAGCTTCTGTATCCACTCTTCTTCAGTAAATCCCTCGGGGCAGGGGGGCAAACCCATATCTTTGACAGGCATTTGGGCCACGACTTGGGGCGGCGCTTCTATCTTGGCATCAATCCTGTCTGTCTCTTGAGGGGCCGCATGAAGGACCTGTGCTGGCTCAATGACCGTCGCTGGCTCCATCCCACCCCCATGGAGCATGAATTCAGCCTCAAGAAAGTGTCTGATCGCCTCAAATTGCTCTTCAGTGAGGCCCAGCGCCTTTCTGAGCGCCCCAAGACCTAGATTCAAAGATCTGAGTATAACCTGCTCCCTTGGAGAAAGCGGTGTGCCATGGCAGACAGACCCACCGGTCTGCACCATATCAGCCATGGGCACTTGTCCAGGTGATCGTCTATTCTCCTCAAGCTCAAGCCTTGCGGCCCTTGCTTCCATATCTTGCTGACTAGCCATCGCCTTTGCTGCCTCCAGTTCCTTCTTAAGACCCATCAATTCGACGTCGATCCTTTCCCTTTCCCTCGCTGCCGATTCCCTTGACGCCAAGGCCTCGGCCCTGGCCTTTTCAAGCTTGGACTTCAGTTCAGCCTCTGCCTCAGACCTTCCTCTCTCAAACGATACATCCAAGGCCTCCTGCCCGACGAGCACCGGCTCTACACCCCTTACCTCCGGCCTCGGCCCAAGCCCGGCCCTCTTTACAATCTCGGGTGCAGCCTCTTCCCACTCGATCGCCATTATATGACAACCTGCAACGCCAGGGATCTCGCGCACCTGGTTGATAATATCGACAGCTATATCGATCCCTTCCTCCCTCTGATCCTTTGAATCCCTTAATCGCTTGAGCACCTCGTCCGTAACCTCAAGCCCTGGGACATTGTTTTTCATGTATTTAGCCATGCCGAAAGACTTGGGCGGGGTGACGCCAGCAAGGATATAGACCTTCTCATGGAGACCGAGGTCGCGAACCATTTCCATGAACCTTGCAAACTTCTTGACATTGTAGATGATCTGAGTCTGTATGAAATTAGCCCCAGCCTCGACCTTTTTAGCAAGCCTCTTTGGCCTGAACTCAAACGGGTCTGCAAACGGATTGGCGGCGGCTCCAAGAAAGAACCTAGGCGCCGCGCCCTTTATCTCCTCTCCACATTGAAACCGCGCATCGTCCCGCATACCTCTGACCATACCAAGGAGCTGTATAGAGTCCATGTCAAAGACACCCTTGGATTGGGGGTGATTGCCAAAACGCTGATGGTCTCCGGTAAGACACAAGAGATTCTTGATCCCGAGGGCTGATGCACCTAGTATGTCTGCCTGCATACCTATACGGTTTCTGTCCCTGCAGGTCATCTGCATGACCGGTTCAAGCCCCTCGGAAAGGGCGATAAGTCCGGCTGTCAGGCTTGACATGCGCACGATCGCAGTCTGACAGTCTGTTATATTTACAGCGTCCACATGCCCTTTGAGTATACGCGCCTTCCTGCGCACTACATCCGGATCCCCATTCTTCGGCGGACCAAGTTCCCCTGTGACTGCAAATTGGCCTGATGTCAATATATGTTCCAGATTGCTTCCTGCTATCACGGCAACAGATCCTCCCTGACCCTGCGACGCGGTCCGCCGTGTCCTGCAGCGGTCCAATCGCGAATGGGCATTATTTCTGTCAGTCTTTCGGCCTCACCCTGCGCGGAAAGTCTATCGTAAATCCTGTGCCAGATGCATGGGGTGTCAGGATCGATCTCGCACCTGCCGCCCTGGGAGCCGCCGCACGGCCCGTTTGAAAGCCCCTTGGCGCACCTTGCTACAGGACAAAGCCCGCCTGTCAAGTGCAACACACAGGCCCCGCAGCCTGCACACATCTCCTTCCACTCGCCGCTCGAGAGATTCGCCCCATAAAACGAGGTATTAAGCGCAGGGAAAACCCTGACGCCAGGACATAGATCGGCTATAAAATTCACACCTACGCCACAGGCCGTTGATAGAACCGCATCATAGCCCTTGCCGCGTTCCTTCAATGGCTCAAGGTATTCTGGATCACACTGTCTTACATAGGTATCCGTGTCTATCTCGATAGACGCCCCAAGATTCCTGCGCCCAAGCCTTATGGCCGAGGCCAGGATCGCGACCTCCTTATCCCCGCCTGCCGAACATACCGCAACACAGCCCCGACATCCGAGGATCAGGAGCCTCGAGACCCCTTCAAGCATCTTCAATATCTCTTTCAACGGCTTTCTCTCAGCTATTATCATTTCTTTTCACCCCTCACACGGCCTATCATCTCGCGGGCCGCATCCACAACAGGGCCTGATTCGCCGCGCGGGACAAAGAACATCCCGACAAGCTCTGGGTTCATATCGAGCTCTTTCAATATCTCGCCCGCCTTCTTTACCCTCTTGGCGGCCATCCGACTCCCATTCAGATTGTGACAGCCGTCGACCGGACATCCGGCTACAAAGACTGCATCGGCACCCGCACTGAAGGCATCCAGAATAGATGTGAGCTCAAGCCTACCAGTACAAGGAACCCTCTCGATCTGGACGCCATCCGGCAGGAGCCCAGTCTCTTTTATGGCCTCTGCAGATACAGAAATAGTATAATTGCAACAAAAGCCCACGATTTTGGGATTGCTATCGGACATCTCTTCCCTCCACCATACCCCTATATTCCTGTGAAGGCGAAAGCGCTATAGCCTTAGCCGGGCATTCTAGGACGCATATGCCACAGGCCTTACACTTATCTGGATCGATAAAGGCATAGCCCTCGGAGACAATCCCGGGCGCACCGAATGGACAGAGCCTTACACAAGTAAGACAGGCCACGCACTTGCCAGGGTCGACCTCTGCAAAGAGCCCGAGCCTTTTAAGCCTCTCTCTGTCCGCCAGCCCTCGCCTCACCGCCTCTGTCCTCAGGGCCTTGATTACATCGCTACAACGCACCCCTTGTGGACACACTGGCACACAGCTCTGACACTGAGAGCACGCCCAGATGATGTCGGAAGTCATGAGCTCGTCTTCCATCCCAAGGATTACCATGTGCACAATCTTCCTAGGGTCGAACGCCGAGACCACCTTCTCGACAGGACATGCGCCACTGCATGCGCCGCAGGTAAAGCATTGAGCCAAGGTTAAACAGCCGTCATAAACGGCGATTCCGGTTTCAAACGATTCGTTCAGAGATGCCGCCTGTATGGTCATAGCAAGCCCCGCCTTCACTCATTCCTGACCAGGACGAGACCCTGGCCATCTTCTTTTACAACGCCCTTTTTCACAAGGCCCTGGATGACCTTATCAATTAAATCATCAGGGGCGCTGCTCAGGCCCCTCAACGATGAAATGTCGTGATGGACGCCATCGGCCATGACCGACAAAAGGTCTTCCCTCAGCGCCTCTTCGCGAAAGACCGGCAGGACCTTCTCCGCCACATCCCTCGAGATGGCGTCTGGCGTATAGATTGAATAATCGCCTTGTTCATGCATCTTCTTTGCAAGATTCCCAATAGCGGTACGCACCTTTGGGACCTGAGCGGCCCTGCATGCGGCCCCAAGCCGCCTTTTCAATGTAGTCGGATCGACCTCGCCATCTCCTTGCCCAAAAGGCCCCATCGTCCTGATTTTCGCGACATATCTGGTTACAAGCTCTACAAACCTTGGACCTTCCGCAGCCGACGCCCATTCAAGGGTAAAACGGTCGGGATTCATGCCGGCGGCCCTTAATACCTGCCGCGCAGTCTCGGCCATTATCAACGCCTCGTAATTACCAGACTGGTAATGACACTCGCCCAGGTGTCACCCGCCTGTAAACACACCATCCGCCCCGCATCTAAAGGCCTCCAGGATAAACCTCGCATCGATCCGCCCCGTGCACATCACCCTTATTACCCTGATATTTGGCGGATACTGATACCGTCCGACGCCGGCAGAATCTGCGGCGGCATAACAGCACCAGTGACAGAAAAAGCCCAATATGCGGGGATCAAAGCCCTCTGTCTGGGTCATAATATATCTCCTTTAGGCAGGCATGTGGGCCTGCCACTGCTTTTTGCTGCGCAATCATTCATATTGATACTTCATAAAATCAATCCATTGTGCTGCCTTTACAGAACTCCCCGGCAAAGGCATGTATCTGGGCCATTATCTCGTCATCGGTAAAGCCGCCCATGCTTATAGCCAAAGTCGGGCAGTGCGATGCACATATGCCGCAGCCTTTACAGGATGCAGTAATAGTCTCGGCCTTGCGGCGCTTATCCACCCTTTGAAGACGTATGGCGCTGAACGGACAGAGGCTCTCGCATATGCCACAGCCTATACACTTCGCCTGATCTACCCTTGATACAATGGGCGCCACCGCCACCCTTCCTTTTGCAAGCGGGATCACGGCCTTGGCAGCCGCTGCCTTTGCCTGCGATATCGATTCATCAAGTGACTTCGGCCCGTGGGCAAGACCACACAAAAACACCCCATCTACAGCCACCTCTACAGGCCTCAACTTTGCATGGGCCTCGAGAAAAAAACCATCCCCAGTAAGCGGGGCCTTTAAAAGTCTCGCCAGGGCCTCGTTGTCCCCTGGGGCTATGCCGGCTGAAAGCACCACCAACCCAGCCGGGACCTCTATCTCCTCACCAAGAAGCCTATCAAAGACACGGACGCTAACCCAGCCCCTCGTCTTTATAACCTCTGGTCTTCTGTCAGGCTCATATCTCAAAAATATGACGCCCTTTTTGCGGGCCTCTCGGTACAGGTCTTCTGAAAATCCGTATGTGCGGATGTCCCTGTAAAGTATCATTATCCTCAGTCCGGGCTTAAGCTCCTTGAGCTTCAAGGCATTTTTCACCGCCTGGCCGCAACAGATCCGGCTGCAATAGGAGAGATCCTCTCCCCGACTTCCGACGCACTGAATCATGACCACGGAATTCACATTCTTCAGCACGGCCTTGCCTTTTTTGAGCCGTTCTTCAAGCTCAAGCTGGGTCATAACCTTATTGCTTTCGCCGTAGAGATAGGATTTAGGCGTATACTGTCTTGCACCGGTTGCTACAACGAGCACGCCATGGTTTATTAGCTCAGCCTGTCCGCCGTGTCTGATAGTCGAGGTGAAATTGCCTATATATCCGGAAATGCCTTCGAGCTCGGCATCAAAAAGCACGCGTATCCTTGGGTGGAAATTGACCTTTTCTATGAGACCGCCGACTATCTTTGCCGCATCCTGGCCATCGACAGTCCAAGTCACGCGGCGCAGGTTTCCGCCGAGCTGATCAGTCTTTTCCACCAACAGGCACTCATAGCCCTGATCGGCTATACTAAGGGCTGCTGACATGCCCGCAGCCCCGCCGCCGAGCACTACGGCGCTCGGCGTGACTGATACGGTCTGCTGAGGAAGGGGCTCAAGGAGCCTCGCCTTAGCGACAGCCATCCTCACCAAATCCTTTGCCTTCTGTGTTGCTGCCTCAGGCTCATGGGCATGAACCCATGAACACTGATCCCTGATATTCGCCATCTCGAAGAACGCAGGATTGACGCCCGCGGTCCTCAATGTCTCCTGGAAGAGCGGCTCATGGGTCCTCGGAGAACAGGCCGAGATGACCACTCGATTGAGTCTGTTATTTTTTATCTTTTGAACGAGCAGCTTCAAGGCATCCTGGGAACAGGAATACATAGTATCTTCATATAGGACGACGTTTGGCAATGTCCCGGCATAGTCCTTAACTGCCTTGACATCCACCACCCCTGCGATGTTTGTCCCACAGTGACAGACAAAGACGCCGATCCTCGGCTCTTCTCTGGCCAAAGATTCATCTTCATCCGGATATGTCAGGGTTACACTCTGTGTGCCGCGGCCTTCAGCCAGCATCTCTGACACTGCTGCAGCCGCACCTGAGGCCTGCGTAACGCTTTCAGGTACATCTTTCGGCCCCTGAAACGCACCTGCAACAAAGACTCCGGGGCGGCTCGAAGACAGCGGCGCACCTATATCCGTCTTGCAAAAATCATAGTGGTTCAGCTCTATCCCCGCAGTCTTCGCTATCTCTTCCGCATCCTCCGGGGCCTCGAGCCCGACGGAAAGCACCACCATGTCAAAGACCTCCGAATGGTGCTCGCCATCATCCGTAACCCAAGTGAGCACAAGCCGCCCGTCAACCTGATCAACCCTTGGCACCTTGGCCCTAATAATCCTGAGCCCATAATTCCTTTCCGCCCTCTCCCTGGAGGCGTCAAAACCCTTTCCCTGGGTCCTTATATCAATAAAAAACAAGGCAATATCCAGATCGGGCTCGTGCTCCTTGATGACTGAGGCTTCTTTTATGGCATACATACAGCACACGGATGAGCAATAACCGTTTCCACATGTCTCATCTCTTGAACCAATACACTGCAAGAAGGCGATCTTTTTCGGCGCCCGTCCATCTGAAAGTCTAACTATATGACCTTCGGACGGACCTGAAGCGCACATAATCCTCTCCATCTCAAGGCTCGTCACAACATCCGGGAAACGGCCATAACCAAATCTTGCAAGCACCTCCTGGGCGACCCTGCCAAAACCCGGGGCAAGTACTACAGCCCCTACCTCAAGCGACAACTCCTTCGGCTTTTGTGTAAAGTCTATGGCCTTGGCCGTACATGTCTGGGCACATAGGTTACAGGTCTCATAATTGACCCTCAGACATGCCATGGGGTCTATATAGTAACTGGTTGGGACCGCTTGAGGATAATCTTTGTGAGGGGCGTTTGTCATCTCCAGTCTCTCGTTGTAGAGATCCGGTATGGGTCTTGGGCAATACATGGTGCAGGTCCCACAGGCTGTGCACTTGTCCTCATCTATATAACGAGGCTCCTGACGCACCATCGCCATAAAGTTCCCGGGCGCACCCTCAATGGACTCGAGCCTTGCATTCGTAAGTATCTCTATGTTGGGAGACCGACCGGCCTCCACCAGCTTGGGCGCAAGTATTCAGAGTGCACAATCATTGGTGGGAAAGGTCTTGTCGAGCTGGGCCATCATACCACCGATAGAGGCCTTTTTCTCGACCAGATAGACATAATAACCGAGATCAGCCAAGTCCATGGCCGACTGGACACCGGCCACACCGCCTCCGAGCACCAAAACAGCACCTGATTTTTTCATATCATTAATTACTCCGGTCTTTTAGCTATCCTGCGAAATCATATAACCAGGGCGTGCAGTACACTATCCCGACAACAAGGTCATAAACGACCTTTTCTGGCAGTGGATGCCTTGTCGCATGCCCTTGGAAGGATGACACATCCATGCCTGGCAATCGCCAAGACCTAACTCTAACCGGGCCCGTGACACCCCACGTCATGAAGCGCCGCGCCAGGCGAACCTAGTTCACGCCTCATGGCCATGTCAAAGAGCACGCGTTCTTTTTTCTTGTCAAGCCCCAAGGCCCTGCGCTTTTCGTTTATCTTGTCGATCATCTTGTTTGCGAATTCATTAGGGGTCTGTGCCACATCCCATGTCGCTCCGTAAAGGTTCTGCATGTCTTTCATGCAGTAGTCCGTTACCACCCTGGACCCGCTAGTCGGGAAGTTGGGACCAAAGACAACGGCTGCGCCGCTTGTTACAAAATACTGGCCTATCGCAACAGCCTTCTCGCTCATCCACTGCGGCGCACAGCCTATGGCCGGAAGATCGCTTATATCGCTTCCCAATCCCCCTATCTTCGCCATCTCTGTAAGGGCAACAAGTATCCGGCTGTTGTCCACGCATGAGCCCATATGGAGTACCGGGGGACAGCCCACTGCCTCTAGGACCTCCCTGAGCCCCGGACCGGCCATCGTCAAGGCCGTAGGGTTGAGAAGCCCTGCGCGGCCGACGCCAGTCGCGGCACAACCAGTGACCACCACCAAAACGTCGTTAGCTATGAGCTCTTTTGCGAGTTCGACATGTATTTCATCAAAGACCCTATAGTTGTCGCATCCCACTATAGCCGCCACGCCTCTGATGCGACCGTTTGCGATGTTGTCATTAAGCGGCCTGTATGAGGCCCGGAAACGCCCGCCGAGTATGTAATTTATGGTCTCGTGACTGAATCCGGCAACCACATCGGCCTGATAAATCGGTATATAATGCTCCCCCCTCCTTGGATAGCGCTCTATGGCACGTCTCAGTATCTCTCTGGCCACATCAAGGGCCCTGTGCTCCTCGAACTGGATGTGCGTGGCCCCGGCCATCTTCGCCCGCTCAGAGGTGGTTATAAGCTCAGTGTGGTATCTATTGGCTGCAGGAGAGACCCCCTGCATGATGCACTGGACGTCAACTACCATGACCTCAACCGCCCCTGTTGCAAGCACCACCTCCTGTTGTATAAAACTTCCGGCTATAGGAAGGCCGCGGCGCATAAGTATCTCATTTCCAGTACAGCATACACCTGCCAGGTTTATCCCCCTGGCCCCAACCTTCTTGGCCTCTGCTATGATCTCGGGGTCGTTTGCAGCCATTGCAAGGGCCTCAGCCAGGACAGGCTCATGGCCGTGTACCGTTACATTGACCTCGTCCTCCTTGAGGACGCCGATATTGACCTTTGTGCGAATGGGCGCCGGCCTTCCAAACATGATGTCCGAAAGCTCAGTCGCTATCATGGAGGCGCCCCATCCGTCGGCCATAGAGCAACGTGCTGCCTGAAACAGGATATTCCTATAGTCTTGATCCACGCCCATGTGGGTCCTGTGCATGAGCTCCACTACCTCGCGGTCAATCCCTCTCGGCATAACGCCAAGTCTGGCCCAGAGCTCCTGACGCGGTTTGGGCGCACGCCCGGCAAATAAGAGCCGGCCCGACTGCTGTCCAAATTCATTTATAAGCAAGGTGCCAACCTCTATGGCAAGGTCGTTTTTGTCCTTGCCGTTGGGAACTATGCCAAGCCTCAAGGCAGTTTCCCTGAGCTTGTCTTCGTCTTTTATTGTATACGGAGTCTCACCCTTTGCAGTGGCAAGAAAGGCCATCACAAGCCCTCGGCCGTGATCTATGTGTGCGGATGCACCACCGGCTACGATACGGGCAAAGTTACGGGCGGCCACAGTAGATGCGTCGGCCCCACATATCCCTATCATCTGGTCAACGCCCTCTATAATCTGACATGGCCCCATATTACAGTTGCGGCAGCATGTCCCGCCCTTGCCGAAAAGACAGGGCTCGGTGGCCCTGAGCTCCACCCTGTGGGCCGCAGTGACCACTCCGGACGCACAGGACTGACACAGCACGTCTATATTGGCCTCACATTGTATCTTAGGGCATCCGCCGTTTCCCTTGTCAAATCGCTTACTGGTATCCATAGTTACTTCTCCTTTATGTCCGCTCTATGCCAGTCCAGCGGCCTGCCTAGCGGCCTGAACCGTATTTTTCATAAGCATCGTTATGGTCATTGGGCCCACGCCGCCCGGAACAGGGGTGATCGCAAAAGCCTTTTCCTTGACTGCATCGAAATCGACATCCCCACAGAGGATCGCCTTGCCTTCCGCGGTCTGGCCTATGCGGTTTACACCCACGTCAATCACAACTACACCATCCTTCACCATATCGGCGGTGATTACCTTCGGTCTCCCTGCAGCCACGATCAGTATATCGGCCCTCCTAGTATGAAAGGCCATATCTCTCGTCCTTGTATGACATACGGTCACGGTTGCATCGCCGGCAGGCCGCTTCTGAAGCATCAGATTGGCTATGGGCTTACCAACGATATTGCTCCTTCCCACAACCACCACCTCAGCACCTTTCGTATCGATGCCTGAACGGACCAACATCTCAAGTATGCCATGCGGGGTACACGGCAAGAAGCACTGTTCGCCAATAACCATCTTGCCGACATTTACTGGGTGAAAGCCGTCCACGTCTTTGTCAGGATCTATCGCATAGAGCACCTTGGTCTCATTTATGCCCTTAGGCAGCGGCAACTGAACAAGTATCCCGTGGATCGCCGGGTCCTTGTTGTATTTCTCAATCAAGGCAAGAAGATCTGTCTCCTTTATATCTGCCTTTTGATTATCCTGCACCGAATAGAAACCAAGTTCGTGAGCCGTACGCTGCTTGGCCATCACATACGAAACCGACGCTGGATTTTCTCCAACCAAAATGGTCACAAGCCCTGGGGTCACTTTGTGTCTTTCCTTGAGCTCGGCCACCTCGGCCTTGAGCTCTTCGCGTATCTGTTTAGCTATCTCCACACCGCTTATAATCTTTGCTGCCATCGCGATACACCCTCCGAATCAAATGTCCATAAATAATGCCAAAATCATGCCATATTTTATGCGACGACCATAGCCTTTTTAAAAAATCATAATTTATTGAATTCAAAGAATTCTTATTAAAGAAAGTGTTACTTTTTTGATATAAATAATATCAATGCCCTGCCCCTGGGGTCTAATGCCCCAGAGGTGGGGCATTTTCCCCTGTAAAGGACCTTAAAACAGACCCTTAACCTTGCCGGTCTCCACATCCACATCTATGCGGCGATAAGCCGGATCTGAACCTGTGCCTGGCATAAGGCTTATGGCACCAGCCACCGGCACCACAAACCCGGCACCTTTGTAAGTCAGTATATCCCTTACGTGGAGTGACCAGCCCTTCGGCACGCCCTTAAGGTTCGGGTTATCCGACAGGCTCAAATGGGTCTTCACCATGCAGGTGCCGAGCCCTGAAAGCTCCGGGTCCTTTTCCATGGCCTCGGCCTTAGCTGCCGCCTCCGGGGTGTATGTAACGCCGTCGCCGCCATAGACCTCTTTGGTTATAAGTTCAATCCTCTTTCTCAGCGGGACATCAAGGTCGTAAAGGAACTTAAAGTTGTTTGGCTCCTCGCAGGCATCAATGACCGCATCAGCAAATTCAAGCGCGCCGTCTCCGCCCTTCAGCCAATGTTCGGAGAGTGCGACCCTTGCACCAGCTGACTCACACAACCTCCTGACCGCGGCTATCTCGTCTTTAGTATCGGTATAGAAGGCGTTTATACAAACGACCGGATTTATGCCGCTCTTCTTAACAGTCTCTATGTGTTTCAGGAGATTTACACAACCCTTTTCCACCCACTCGACATTCTCCTTGTTGTACTCCTCAGGCATCGGACGGCCTGGCCGCGGTATCGGGGCCCCACCGTGGCATTTCAATGCCCTTATAGTGGCAACAACCACGGCACAATTCGGCTTAAGGCCGCTGAAACGGCACTTCAGGTTCCAAAACTTCTCAAAACCGATATCGGCGCCGAACCCGCTCTCGGTAACAAGGTAGTCGGCGAGTTTGAGCCCAACCCTGTCTGCAATGACCGATGACTGGCCGATTGCGATATTGGCGAACGGCCCTGCATGGATCAAACAAGGCTGCCCCTCGATAGTCTGCATGAGGTTGGGATTTACCGCCTCAACCATCCATGCCGTCATGGCACCCGCCACCTCCAGGTCTTCTGTGGTGATCGGCCGACCCTGCTTATCATAAGCAAGTACAATCCTTCCTATGCGCTCCCTCAAGTCTTTGAGATCATTGGCAATGGCCAGAATCGCCATGATCTCTGAGCTTACAGCTATATTAAAACCGCTCTGCATGGTAAAACCATCCATTTTGCCGCCAAGGCCTATCGTTATATTTCTTAGCGCCTGGGCGCAAAAATCTATAATCCACCTGAACTCTACCATCTTGGGGTGTATGTCAAGACGCTTAAGCCCCCTCTTCGCCAACTCCTCGTCCGTATAATTGGCCTCATGCTGCATCCTGGAGGTCAAAGCGACCATGCCTAAGTTGTGGGCATTCATTATAGCGTTTATGTCGCCTGTAAGCCCAAGCGAAAACTTGGAAAGCGGGATCACCTGCGCCAGACCGCCGCCCGCCGCACTGCCTTTTATATTGAATGTAGGACCGCCTGAGGGTTGCCTCAGGGCGCCGATTACATTCTTTTTTCTCTTGCCCAACCCCTCCATGAGGCCAACCGAACAGGTGCTCTTGCCCTCGCCGAGCGGGGTGGGTGTTATGGCTGTAACATCTATATACTTGCCGTCAGACCTGCCCTTGAGCCGATCGAGGACCTTGGCATAGTCTATTTTTGCCACATAATGTCCATATGGCAGAAGCTCATCCTTTTGAAGCCCCATCTCCTCGCCAAGGGCATAAACGGTCTTCATATTTTCTTCCGCTGCCTCGGCTATCTGCCAATCCTTCATCTTTGTTGGATCGAGTTGCATAAAATCTTCCTCCTGTATAGAATTGTAGGCCAAAAACCAAGGGCCTGAAGCTTACGGTCTTTAATGAGCCGTGTAATTTTTACTGGTAACTGAATATGGGGTTGTTTGTCAATTCCGTAATTGCAATCAAGATGCCCAGAACCTGCCGAGGTGATCCGAATTGATCCTTGAAATAGACCCGACAAGGCCTAACCCCAGACATATAAACATAGTCGCCGATGCATTAAGGCGCGGCGAAATCGTAGTCTATCCCACTGATACCTGCTATGGGATAGGTGCCGATATCTTGAACAAAAAGGCCATAGAACGCATCTATCAAATAAAAGGCACGCCAAGAAACACACCCTTCAGCTTTGTGTGTGCGGATCTGAGCAACATCAGCCGTTACGCACATGTCACAGACTGGGCCTACAGGATATTGAAGAGATATCTCCCTGGACCTTACACATTTATCCTCGAAGGATCGCGCGAGGTGCCCAAGATGATGCTTACAAAAAGGCGCACGGCCGGCATCCGGATACCTGATCACAAGATCTGTCTCGCCATAACCGCCGCACTTGGAAATCCGGTCATCAGCACGTCTGCAAGCACGGGCGCAGGTCCAATATGGGCCGATCCTTATGAAATAAGGGATGCTATCGGAAGACATATAGCAATCGTCATTGACAGCGGGATAATACATCCTGAGCCTTCAAGCGTAATATCACTCATAAACGACGAGGCCAAGGTCTTGAGGGTCGGCAAGGGTGATATATCAGGCTTTTAGAGCTGGTTTGGTTGATCTAGCTGATCCGTGTAACAGACCGAAATAGACAAGTCGAATCGGCTGACGCCCGGATCGACAGCCTCAACCATCGAATGTCTTAGAGACGGCGGATATGGTCTTGCTTGGCTTAAAGACGATCCGCCTGTTGGCAGGGCATTCAGTCAAGATGTTATTCTTCGGATTGAGGAAACGGCGCCCTTTTTGTCGATGAACAACAAGGCTGCCGAATCCCCTTAACTCCACCCTGCGACCCTCTCTTAACGCCTCGGCAATGGAGTTGAAGACGGTATCAACCACCTCGTTCAAGTCCCTTTTTAGGATATCCGGGAAGGCCTCCTTGAGCCTTGCAGCCAAGTCGCCCTTGAACAACACCCGCTGCATCTTATCGCTGGCCATTGGGCATGCCAATGGAATACAAAGGTATGGGATCGATGGATATAAAAAATCTTTGGATGACCCCTGAAAGGGCCCTTGCCCCGGTTTCTTCAAACATCTCTCTCAATATAGACAAACGGTCCTTAGCAGGATACTCAAGCTTGGGCTCGCCCTTGATCCCAGCCAACCTCGCAGCCTCCTGCGCAGCTACACTGAAATTGCCGAGCTTATCAACAAGTTTATACTGAAGGGCCTGATTTCCTGAAAAGATACGCCCGTCAGCCAGGGGCTCGACCTGTTCAATTGTAAGCCCGCGTCCTTCCGCAACCGCTGCGATGAACTGTTTGTGGATGTCATCCATGACGCTAGAGATGACCTTGACCTCTTTTGGCGACGGATCACGGTTTATCGGCCCGAGGTCTTTGAGCGCCCCGCTCTGCACCACATTAAGTTTTATACCCAACTTCTCCATCAAAGGACCAAGGTTCGGCAACTTCATAATGACGCCTATACTGCCAGTAATGGTGCCCGGGTTCGCAATGATCCTGCGGGCACCTACCGCTACATAATATCCGCCCGAGGCGGCCACTGTGGCGAGGGAGGCCACAACAGGCTTCTTTTTATCGAGCCTTTTTATTTCTTCGTATATCTCTTGAGATGCACCGACCGCCCCGCCAGGGCTGTCTATCCTGACGACGACCGCCTTTATGTCAGGACGTGCACCCAGCTCCCGCAATAATTTAAGCGTCGGCTCCGATTCAGTGATCACACCTTTAATCTCGACTACACCTATCTTTTCTCCCGAACCGACTGCAGGTACAGTGACGCCAGGCCTCACCAACCAGAATATCAACAGGACAAAACCCACCATCGACAATATGGCAAGCCCCCCTATCGTGGCCAAGACCACGAGCAAGGTATTTCGTAGACCGCCAGTGGTCTGAATGGGCCGCTCGCCTTCCATGCCGAAATCCACCTAGCCCCTCCGTTCCTCTGACTTGGAACGGACGATGCCCTGCTGTGCAAGTTCTTCCTGAAGAAGGCTGCCGAGGGTTGCAGCCCCGCGCTTGGAGGCTGTGGCAGATGAATACTCCTCGAAATAAGATCTCTCAGAGTCCTCGTTTATGCGCTTTATAGATAGACCTATGCGCCTTTCAAGCGGGGCTACATGGATCACCTTTGCCGACACCTCCGAACCGATCTCAAACATACCCATCGGCGTCTTCACCTTGCCTGTGGCAACCTCGGAGACATGTATGAGGCCTTCAACCCCCTCTTCAAGCTCGACAAAGACGCCGAAGTCGGTCACGTTCGTCACCTTGCCAGTAACGATCCGCCCTACTGGAAAACGCTCGGTTATAGTAGTCCACGGATCCGGTTGAAGCTGTTTCACCCCGAGCGAAAACCGCTCCTTCTCTTTATCGACATTCAAGACCACGGCCTGTATGCGGTCACCTTTTCTATACAGATCCCCCGGATGGTTTATCTTTTTGCTCCATGAAAGATCGGATACATGAACAAGCCCGTCTATCCCTTCTTCTATGCCGATAAAGACGCCGAAGTCGGTCACGTTCTTGACCGTACCTTCGATGACTGTGCCCACCGGATAGCGTTCCTCTACAAGATCCCATGGATTCGGCTCTATCTGTTTCAAACCCAGGGATATCCGCTTGGCCTCAGGATCCACCTTAAGCACGACTGCCTCGACCCTTTCGCCTACCTTTAATATCTGAGATGGATGGCGGATACGCTTTGCCCACGACATCTCAGAGACATGTATGAGGCCTTCAACCCCCTCTTCAAGCTCGACAAACGCACCATAATCCGTAAGACTCACCACCTTGCCCTTGACCCTTTCGCCGACAGGATACTTCTCCGCCACACGAAGCCACGGGTCTTCGGTGAGCTGTTTGATACCCAACGAGACCTTTTCATTCTCGGGCGTATAGCTTAAGACCTTTACCTTGATCTTATCACCCGCCTTGAACTGCTTCGATGGGTGTTCTATACGGCCCCATGATATATCCGTTATGTGCAGGAGGCCGTCTATTCCACCTATATCCACAAATACCCCGTAATCAGTGACATTCTTTACGACCCCTTCGATTACCTGACCCTCTGCTAGAGATGAAAGGGTCTGCCTCTTTTTTTCATCCCGCTCTTTCTCAAGGAGCGCTCTCCTAGACACCACTATATTTTCTCTCTTTCTGTTGCATTTCAAGATCAGGCAGTCGACGGCCTTCCCCATGAAACCATCAGGATCGTTGACCGGTCTGATATCTATCTGAGAAAACGGAAGAAAGGCCTTGACACCCGCCCTCTTCTCCCCGATCTGGACCGATAGCCCGCCCTTTACCTTTGACGATATGATACCCCTGACAGGTGTGCCATTTTCATATGCCTTCAATATATCCTGCCATATCTGGCGACGGAGGGCCTTAGAATATGAGATGGAAAGCCTCCCATCCACAGGATCCCAATCTTCGAGGAGTATCTCGATCTTATCACCAGGCGATACCATAACCTCTCCATTCTCGCCCAAAAATTCGGAAACCGGTATCCTTCCCTCTGATTTGTAACCAACATCCACCATAACATGCTCTTTGTCTATACGAACGACCCTGCCTTCGATGATCTCTCCGGCCTGGAAGGTCTTGAGACTCTCTTCAAAAAGGTCTTCAAACTGGCCCATGTCGCCAGTTTCCTCAAAAGACCCTTCTTTTTTTTGTTGCATTTGTCCTGATTGAGTAGGCGCAGCCGCCTGTTCGGCGGTCGCGGTTGGAGCCTGTTCCTGTGTTGCCTCGGCTACTTTTTCCATTATGGATTCCCCCTGACAAATAAATTAACTATCAAAGATAACAGGGCGGGGGACAAAGTTCAATAACAGACTGATTCCCTATGCGTCAAACTATGTCAAAAACCTTCAAAACCACCAGCTGCCGCCTCATTCGTTTGAGGCTTGTAAAAATCAGCTTAGGACTTATTTTAATCCAGTAAATTAAAAGGCTTTCAAGCGAAAGGCGCAAAAAATCAAAGAGGTAGTGAAATGCAGGTGGAAATTATTGGCAAACCCCTTGCCGTCTGCCTTGTAAGCGGCGGGCTTGACAGTTGCGTCACGGCAGCCATCGCCAGGAAGACTTGCAGGCTTGCATTTCTCCACGTAAACTATGGCCAATTGACTGAGCGGCGCGAGCTTGAGGCCTTTAATGGGATTGCTAATTATTTCAGAGTTGAAGACCGCCTTGTGGTGGACATTTCACACCTTAAATCAATAGGCGGCTCGGCCCTTACAGACCCGTCGATCCCTGTCCCGCTCGACGCCCATGGGCCTGGGATACCAATGACCTACGTTCCATTCAGAAACACGCATCTCCTTGCAATCGCCGTATCCTGGGCGGAGGTAATAGGCGCGCGCTACATATTCATCGGGGCCACGGAGGTGGACAGCTCAGGCTACCCTGATTGCCGGAAGGGCTATTTTGAGGCATTCAACAGACTCATAGAGGAAGGGACCAGGCCTGAGACCAAAATAGAGGTAATCACACCAATCATCCGCTACTCAAAAAGACAGGTGGTTGAGGAAGGCCTGAGACTTAACGCCCCTCTGCACCTTACCTGGTCATGTTACAAAAACGAGGATGCAGCCTGCGGAAGGTGTGACTCTTGTGTTTTGAGGCTTAAGGGCTTTGAGGCCGCAGGCGTTATTGACCCCATTTCTTATGAGGTGCGGCCATGAACGAGGTATTCCGTTGTCAGATGTGCGGCCACTGCTGTTGCGGCGAGGGCACGGTCTCGCTCTCAGAAGAGGAACAAAAACGGATCGCATCTTATCTTGGCCTGGAACCCAGGGATTTTTTACAGAAATTATGCACACAAAAAGATAAAAGGGTTGAAATGCTGATAAAAAACGGGCATTGCATCTTCTTGGGCCCTAACAACCTCTGCGCCATCCATCCAGTCAAGCCGTTTCACTGCCGCCGTTGGCCGCTTCATCCAAGCATACTCAATGACCCTAACGCCTGGGAAGCCATCAAGGCCGACTGCCCCGGCTTTGACAGGGCCGCCACATATGAGGCTGTATGCGAACTTTTAAGGAGAAACGGCATTGGAAGCTGAACTTGCAAAAAAGAACGCTTTTGTCTGCTGCCCCTTTAACCTGATTGTCAGCGATTATCTGAAAAGGATCATAGCCGAACACATAAACCCTGAGATAGGCCTGAACGGTGGTGTCCTTGACGAATTCAGGTTCCAAAGCTTCAGGCGAATAGCCCGCATATTCAAGGCCTCTGGAACAAAATGCACGATTCATGCCCAGTTTACAGACCTCTCCATAGGCGCCATCGACAAAAAGATCAGAAGGGTCTCGGTGGACAGACTCAGGCAGTGCCTTGAGATAGCGGCCATTTATGAGGCAAGATCAATGGTCTTTCATACCGGCTTTGACGAGAGACACTACCTGAGTTTTGAAGGACGATGGATGGAAAACGCCAGGGCCTCCCTTGAGACCCTTTGCCGCGAGGCAGAATCAGCAGGTATTCCCATCATGCTAGAAAACGTCTTCGAACCCTCACCAGCCATCCACAAGGCGCTCTTTTCAGCCGCAGACTCGCCTGCCCTGAAATTCTGCTTTGACATGGGGCATCAGCAGGTTTTTTCAAAGACAGGGCTTTCCATCTGGCTGGACGAACTTGGGCGCTACATCGGCCAACTCCATCTCCACGACAACCTCGGCCGCAAGGACGACCACCTGGCCATAGGGGCTGGCATCCTTGACTTTGACGCCCTCTTTTCGTTTCTTACCGCACATAAAATCCATCCCTTACTCACCCTTGAGCCGCACGGCGAGGAGCAGGTAATGCCGACGTTAAGGGGGCTCGGCGGCCTTCTGAAAAGATTTCCGATATTGACTGAAGACTAAAAATCAGCCAGATCGAGGATGGCCTTCAACGCCCCTTTCATGGCCTCGTGAGGCGCCTTTTGCCCTGTCCAGAGCTCGAATTGCGCCTCGGCCTGATAAAGGAGCATCTTGAGACCACTAACAACCCTACAACCGTATTCCTTGGCCTCCTTAAGGAGTCTGGTTTCAGGCGGTGAATAGACGATGTCCATGACCACATCGAACCCCTTCAGCAAGGCCTTATCCACAATGGATTCACCCTCTCCGGGTCTCATTCCAACCGAGGTAGTGTTTATGAGCACGGATGCCCTGACATCTGCCATCCGATCAAGCCCCGACCATGCGGCACCGACGGCCTCGGCCAATATCCTTGCCTTCTCGGGACGCCGGTTGGCCACATGAACAACACCCCCCTTCATTACCAGGCCAGCGCAGACAGCCCTGGCCGAACCCCCGGCCCCAAGGACCAAAAATCTCCTACCCTCTATGGTCACAACCTCCTCCAGGGCCCTTATGGCACCGATCCAATCGGTGTTTGCGCCAAAGAGCCTGCCGGAATGATTGATCACGGTATTCACGGCGCCGATCCGTTCGGCCGCCGGATCGATTTCGTCCAGAAAGGGTAAAACCGCCTCCTTGTAGGGTATGGTGACCGAAAGACCCTTTATATCAAGCGCCTTGACCCCTTTTAAGGCTGAAGCAGGGTCGATCACATCAAATGCCAGATATGCGGCGTCGATCCCCATAACCTCAAAGGCCCGATTGTGTATGACAGGACTCAACGAATGGGCCACCGGATGACCGATAATGCCATAAAGGGCCGTAGCCGCGCTAGGCCAGGGAAAAGACCTTGCCATTACACCCCCTGGATCCTCGCCCTCGTCCAGTTCAAGAGCCCCCCTGTAGTCAATATTTCCCTATCGCGCCTGCTCAGCTCCAGACGGGCGACAATCAACCGACCGTCGACCCTCAACTCCACCTCATCCATGCCATCTAGCAAGGCCGCTCTAAGCCCAGGTATCTCCACATGGCCGTCTTGTGCGATATATGCGTAATCATCTGGATCCTTGAAGGTCAACGGAACAATACCAAAATTTATCAAATTCGCCCTGTGAATCCTGGCAAAACTCTTGACCAACTTAACCCGCACCCCAAGATATCTAGGGGCCAATGCAGCATGTTCCCTTGATGAACCCTGGCCATAATTCTCACCACCGACCACCATACACGAGCCCACTTCCCTGGCCCTCATCGCAAAAGAAGGATCGATGGACGAAAAGACATACTCGCTTATGGCCGGAATGTTGCTTCTGAGGGGAAGGATCTTGCTCCCTGCAGGCATTATGTGGTCGGTGGTGATGTTGTCGCCCACCTTGAGGATGACCCGACAGGACAGGGTGTCAGGAAGTGGATCAAAGACTGGGAGCGGTTTTATGTTAGGCCCCCGAAGCACCTCGACCCTTGAGCCGTCTTTGGGTGGAACTATTATGCCGCCGTCATTGACGACGAATCGCTCAGGTAGATGGATGTCGGGCATCTCGCCGAGATCCCTCGGGTCCGTTATGGCCCCGGCGACCACAGACGCCACAGCTGTCTCAGGGCTACACAGATAGACCTGATCATCTTTGGTGCCGCTCCTGCCCGGGAAATTCCTGGTGAAGGTGCGGAGGGAGATGGTGCCTGTGGCAGGGGCCTGGCCCATGCCTATACAGCCAAGACAGCCAGACTGGTGCATCCTTGTACCTGCATGGATGAGCGGTAAAAGAAGACCGTTGATCTCCAAGTTCTCCAAGACCTGGAGGCTGCCAGGATTGACCTCGAAACTCACATCTTTATGAATGGCCCGATCCTTCAATACAAGTGAGGCCAGGGCCAGATCTCTGTATGAGGAGTTGGCACATGAGCCGATTATCACCTGCGAAACAGCCCTGCCCGCCACTTCGCGCACTGGCACCACATTGTCAGGCGATGAAGGACAGGCGATCATGGGCTCAAGCCTCGCAAGATCCATCTCGATCACCTCATCATAACAGGCATCCGCATCCGCCTCGAGCGGCCGCCAGAGCCCTTCACGACCCTGGGCCTTCAAGAAGGCCCTTGTCATCTCATCAGAAGGAAAAACCGAACTAGTCGCCCCCAATTCGGTACCCAGATTTGCAATGACCGCCCTATCAGGAACAGTCAAGGTCATAACCCCCGGACCAAAGTATTCAATCACCTTACCTACACCACCTTTTATAGTCAGGCGATGCAACAGCTCCAAGATTACGTCTCTAGCCGAGACCCATGGTTGGAGTCGTCCTACGAGATTTACGCCCACAACCCTCGGCATGCGCAGATAAAAAGGTTGACCAGCCATGGCCATGGCCACATCAAGACCGCCAGCGCCTATAGCCAACATGGACGCACCGCCCGCCGTCGGTGTGTGGCTGTCTGAACCAAGGAGTGTCTTTCCTGGTTCGGAAAAACGCTCAAGGTGTACCTGATGACATATGCCGTTTCCAGGCCGTGAGAAGAGAACGCCGAAACGGGCCGCTACGGTACGCAGAAAACGATGGTCGTCAGCATTTCTAAAGTCTGACTGTAGGAGGTTGTGGTCAACATAACTCACAGAGAGATCGGTCCTGACCCGCGGGATGCCTATAGCCTCAAATTCGAGATACGCCATGGTGCCAGTGGCATCCTGGGTAAGAGTCTGATCTATTCGCACGGCTATCTCAGATCCAGGGGTCATTTCGCCTTCAACCAAATGCCCGGCTATGATCTTTTCGGTGACTGTAAGGCCCATTTTTACTCCTTAGTTTATGGAATCAACGTCTGGAGACAATTATATGGATCTTGACACACACAGACAACCCAAAAAAACAACATAAATGCGATTGCTAAAATACCTCAAATTAACTATTATAAAATTTTTATACAGTTATCATAATACCAAAGGTCTAAAATATGCGCGAAAAGGTCTTATCCGCGCTCATCAGCGCATTTGATAATTTGAAGTCAAAAAAGAAACTGCCCGCCCTCCCAGTCCCGGCCTCACACCAAGTGGTAAGGCCCAAAGAAAGGGGGTACGGGGACTTCGCAAGCAATCTGGCACTGGCCGTAGCGCCCTCCATGAAGCTCAAGCCAAGGGATATAGCCACGGCTATTGTACAGGAGCTCGAAGGCGACTTATTTTTTGAAAAAATTGAGGTCGCTGGCCCTGGTTTTATAAATTTTTTCATCTCACCTGATCAGTGGCAAAAAAGACTCCTTGATATCCATAGGGCCGGGGAGTCCTTTGGTGAATCCAATGCCGGAGAGGGTAAAAGGGTGCTCGTCGAATTTGTAAGCGCAAACCCGACCGGGCCCCTACATGTCGGACACGGCAGAGGGGCGGCCGTCGGCGATTCGCTCGCAAGGATCATGAAGGCCGCCGGATTCGATGTGGAAAAGGAATACTACATAAACGACGTGGGCAATCAAATGAATACCCTTGGGGCCTCAGTATATCTCCGCTATCAAGGACTTCTAGGGCGAAAGGCCCTCTTCCCCAAGGAATATTATCAGGGGGATTATATCATCGACATCGCAAAAAAAATTATCGCGTCAAGAGGGAAGGATTTCCTTGATCAACCCATGGAGTCTTGCCTGCCTTTTTTTGTAAAGACAGCTGTTGACGACATCTCGGCAGGCATCAAAAAGGATCTCGATGACTTCGGTGTAAGTTTTGATACATGGTTCAGCGAAAAGATCATACATGACTCAGGGCTTGTGGAAAGGACTATTGAAAAGCTGAAACAGGCAGGACACATATATGAAGAGGATGGGGCACTGTGGTTTAAAACCACTGCATTCGGCGACGAAAAGGACCGGGTGGTCAGACGTTCAAACGGGGTCCTTACCTATTTTGCGGCGGATATGGCATACCACCTACACAAGCTCGAGAGAGGTTATGATCTCCTTGTCAACATCTGGGGGGCGGATCATCACGGCTATGTGCCCAGAGTAAAGGCAGCAATCATGGCCCTTGGCTATCCTGAAGACAGGTTAAGGGTCCTGCTCGTCCAGTTTGTGAGTCTGCTCGAAGGCGGCAAGACCAAGTCAATGTCCACAAGGTCGGGTGAATTCGTAACACTGAGAGAAGTCCTTGAGGAGGTAGGTAGAGATGCAGCAAGGTTTGTATTTCTTACAAGAAAATCAGACAGCCAACTGGATTTCGACCTCGAACTAGCTAAAAGACAGGGACAGGAAAATCCTGTTTATTATGTACAATATGCCCATGCGAGATTGTCAAGCATCCTTAAAAATGCAGAGGATCTCGGCCTTTGGCCAGCATGTCTCGACGAGGCTGACCCAAAACTCCTGGGATCCGAAGAAGACCTGGACATCCTGAAACATCTCGACGCATTCCCTCAGGTGGTCAAAGAAGGCGCATTAGCCCTTGAACCACACAGGATCAGCTACTATCTCACAGAACTTGCAGGACTGTTTCACAATTATTATACAAAAAACAGATTCATAGGCGAGGACAGGCATCTTACGTGCGCAAGGCTTCTCCTGGCTGACACTATAAGACAGGTGTTGAAAAAGGCCTTGGGTCTCATAGGGGTCTCGGCCCCAAAACAGATGTAGGGGGATTTGCAATTATGGCGCGGACAGAAAGGACTGGGAAAAAGATACAGTTTCAGCTGAGCTGGGGCGGTTTGGCTGCAGTTGCCATATCCACCATATGTGTGCTTCTTTGGGCGTTCGTACTGGGCTTCTGGAGTGGCAAAAAGGTGGCTGAGAAAAACGCCGCCCTGATTATGGCGCAACAACCGAAGCAGACAGCTCAGGCCCAGCCTGCAGCACGCGCAAATGAAAATCTGCCACCGCAGGGGCAGGGACAACAGGAAGCCAGGGAAGCTGGCGGACCTGAAACACAACAGCCTACAACGTTCCAGGCGAATAAAGAGGCACAAGGGCTGAATGCAGCCGCACATCTACAGCAGGCATCCGAAAAGGGTCAACCTCAAGGCGCGGCACAACTGCAGCAACCAGCCGCGACACCGGAGGCGGCCTCCTCTTCCCAAACCGGCCAGGCGGAGAACGGACCCACCACAAAGGCAGCGGCCGGCGAAGGGGCTAAAGAGGCTGGAAAGGCTAAAGAGATCGAAACGCGGCGGCCCGAAAAGGCCGCAAAACAAGGGTATGAGGTCAAAAAGATCGAGACCACGACAAGACCTAATGGTCACACAAAGGCCGCGGCCGAGACGTCACATGAACGAAACAAGGCGGCTCAAACTGGTGTGAAAACAGCCCTTGTCAAGCCGCAAAACACGGCACCTACCCATGGAAAAGGTATAAAAGAAGCTGAGGGGGCATATTACGCCCTTCAAATAGGGGCCTTCAAGGATAAAAAGAATGCCGAACTGGAGCTTGTGCGCCTCGATGCCAAGGGATACAAGGCGCGGATCAAGGTCACGGATACTGGCACACCCAACGGAACGCTCCACAGGGTGTATCTGGGTCGTTTCAAGACCCCGGAAGAGGCCAAGGCCTTCGCAAAGACCCTCCACGACAAAGACGGGATCGACTCTTATGTGATATTCGTAAAGGAATAATACGGCTTTTTATTATTAAATGATACGAAAGGCTGAGATAGGCGATATAAAGGCGATTCATGCCCTACTGTCCCGTTTTGCAGAAAAGAGTCTACTCCTTCCGCGATCTCTGAGTGAGTTGTATAGCCACCTCAGGGATTATACCGTGTTCGAGGCCAAGGACTGCACAATCAAAGGCGTCGCCGCCCTTCACATCGTATGGGACGACCTTGCCGAGGTAAGATCGCTGGCGGTCGACGAAGAGTACCAAAAACACGGGATCGGACGCGAACTTGTCAGGCAGTGCCTCTCCGAGGCCAAGGCGCTTGGCATACACAATGTCTTTACACTCACATATCAGCCTGATTTTTTTGAAAAGCTTGGGTTCAAGCCGGTCGACAAGACGATTCTTCCCCACAAGATCTGGGCGGATTGTGTGAGGTGTCCCAAATTTCCAGATTGTGACGAGTCAGCGCTGTTGATAGAACTGTAAAGGAATAACAATGATAAACAAGATACTTACCAAGGTCTTCGGCACCAAACACGACCGCGAGATAAAAAGACTCATGCCCATTGTGGAGCAAATAAATTCGCTTGAACGCGAGATCTCGGCACTCTCAGACGACGAACTCAAGGCGAAAACCCCTGCATTCAAAGAAAGACTCAAAAACGGTGAATCCCTGGACAGTCTCCTGCCAGAGGCATTCGCAGTGGTACGCGAGGCTGCAAAGAGGGTCCTCGGCCTACGGCCTTATGATGTCCAGCTTATAGGAGGCATTGTCCTACATCAGGGAAAGATCGCAGAGATGAAGACAGGCGAAGGGAAAACACTGGTCGCGGTCATGCCTGTATATCTGAACGCCCTTACAGGTCGCGGCGTCCACGTGGTGACTGTAAACGACTACCTGGCAAAACGCGACTCCGAATGGATGGGCAACATCTATAGATTTCTTGGGCTCGATGTGGGCGTCATAGTGCACGACATGGACGATGCGCAGAGAAAGGCTGCCTATATGGCCGACGTAACCTATGGCACCAACAACGAATTCGGCTTCGACTATCTCAGGGACAACATGAAATATTCACTGGAAGACATGGTCCAGCGCGATTTCCATTACGCCATTGTGGATGAGGTAGACAGCATCCTGATAGACGAGGCCAGAACACCGCTCATCATCTCCGGCCCCTCTGAGGAGTCGACAGATCTCTACTACAAGGTCAATCAAATCATCCCGTCTCTCAAACGGGATGTCCATTATACAGTAGATGAAAAGGCCCGTTCCGTGATCCTTACCGAAGAAGGCATAGCCAAGTGCGAAAAGCTCCTGCACGTCAACAACCTCTATGACCCGGCGCAGACAGAGATCCTCCATCACGTCGAGCAGGCGCTCAAGGCGCACGCCCTGTTTCAGATAGACAAGGACTACATAGTAAAAGATGGCCAGGTTGTCATTGTAGATGAATTCACCGGCCGCATAATGCCCGGCAGGCGGTACAGCGACGGGCTTCATCAGGCCCTCGAGGCCAAGGAAGGTGTCAAGATCGAGAACGAAAACCAGACCCTTGCATCCATCACCTTCCAAAACTATTTCCGTATGTATGAAAAACTTGCGGGCATGACAGGTACAGCCGAGACCGAGGCCGCCGAGTTTTATAAGATATACAGGCTTGATGTGGTGGTCATACCCACCCACAAGCCAATGATCCGCCAGGACTATTCTGACCTGGTGTTTAAGACCGTGAGAGAAAAATTCCTTGCGGCCGCAAAAGAGATCAAACGGCTCCACGAGGAAGGGCGCCCAGTACTGGTCGGAACAACCAGTGTCGAGAAATCCGAACAACTCTCGCAACTCTTAAAAAAGATGGGCATACCGCACGAGGTGTTGAACGCCAAACACCATGAGCGCGAAGCTGAAATAGTGGCCCATGCCGGCGAGATGGGACGCGTTACCATCGCCACAAATATGGCCGGGCGGGGGACCGACATAGTGCTTGGCCAAGGGGTGGCGGAACTCGGCGGTCTGCACATACTCGGGACCGAGCGCCATGAATCGAGACGCATAGACAACCAGCTGCGAGGCCGTTCCGGACGGCAGGGTGACCCAGGTTCGTCCAGATTCTATCTGTCGCTCGAAGATGATCTATTGCGCATATTCGGCGCCGAACGCATCTCAAGCATTATGGACAAACTAGGCATGGAGGAAGGGGAACCTATCGAACACCCTATGCTCACAAAGGCCATAGAAAACGCCCAACGCAAGGTTGAGGCCCATAACTTTGAGATAAGAAAACACCTCCTCGAATACGACGATGTGATGAACAAGCAACGGGAGGTGATCTACAGTCAGAGGAGGCAGATACTTGGGGGCCGGGAATTGAGGGATGACATACTCGATTTCATGGAAGAAATTGCATCCTCCCTGGTCGAAACCTATACAAATGAAAAAATACCTCCGGACGAGTGGGAGTGGTCTGCGCTAGAAGAGAGACTCGCTGGCCAATTCGGCATAAAGCTCGGCCTTACCCAGGAAGAAAGACAAGTTGTCGACACAAAAAACCTTGAGGAAAGGATAGCCTCTGCCCTCAAGGCGGCTTATGAAAAACAAATCGAACGATTTGGTTCGGAAGAGATGGGGCACATAGAGCGCTTCATCATGCTTCAGACCCTCGACAACCGCTGGAAGGACCACCTCTTAAACATGGACTATCTGCGCGAAGGGATCGGTCTTAGGGGGTACGGCCAGAAAGACCCGCTCCAGGAATACAGGAAAGAGGGCTATGATATGTTCATGGCCATGATACAGGCCTTCCGCGAGGAAACCGTAGGCCTCCTGCTCAGGGTAAGGCCAGTTGAAGAGGTCCGTGTAGAGGAGCTTGAGGCACAGCGCAAGAAAAAACAGGCCGAACTCTCATACAGCCGCAACCAAGGTGATGACAAGCCAGTAACAGTAAGGCGAAAGGAAAAGAAGGTTGGCAGGAACGATCCATGCCCTTGCGGGAGTGGGAAAAAATACAAAAAATGTTGCGGAAGGGATAAAAATTAATTATGCGGGTAACTGGATTTCTTGGTTCGGCCGTGGAGGCAGGGATAAAACACAAAGGGCGGCTTGACCTCGGACTGATCCTTTCTGAAAGGCCAGCGGTTGCAGCTGCCGTCTTTACGCGGAACGAAGTAAAGGCAGCGCCGGTCATCGCCGGTATCAGACGTATGGCCACAGGCAACCCTTACGTGCGGGCCGTCGTGGTAAACAGCGGAAATGCAAACGCATGTACAGGGTTGAATGGCCTTCAAGATGTAGAAACCACAAAGCTGCTTGTCGGCCGGGCGCTCAATATCGATCCGGAAGACATCCTGGTATCTTCAACAGGCGTAATCGGGAAACCAATGCCCATGGACAGGATCACAAATGCAATCCACGCCCTGATAGATGGGCTCGACGAAGATCGGCTTGATCTTGTCGCCCAAGCCATACTTACGACGGACAGTATGAAAAAAACTGCCGTGAGGGACATCAAGATAGATGGGGTGAAGGTGAGGATTGCGGGTATGGCGAAAGGTGCCGGCATGATAGCCCCAATGCTTGCCCCTCCTCAAGCGACCATGCTTGCATTCATCCTGACAGATGCCGACATTACGCCGACCTTTGCCCGCGAAACCCTAAACATGGCGACCAAGGAAAGCTTCAATCGCATACTTATAGATGGGGACACAAGTACAAACGACACGGTATTTTTCCTTGCAAACGGTCTAGCTGGGAATCATTCAATAGAAAATGGGCGTTGGGGCGACGCATTCAATGCGATATTAAAAGACCTCATGCAGGAACTAGCCCGCCTAATCGTAGCCGACGGCGAGGGTGCAACAAAGCTTGTGACCATTATTGTGAAAGGGGCAAGAAACCATGCAGAGGCGGATGTGATAGCAAGGACCATAGCCACATCTCCCCTTGTAAAGACCGCCCTTTTCGGCAACGATCCCAATTGGGGCAGGATATTGGCCGCTGCCGGTAGGGCTGGCTTCGCCCTTGATCAAGACCGAATTGCGCTTACCATAGGTGGGGTTGAGATTGTAAGGGGTGGTGTGGGCATTGGGGAAGAGGCCGAGGTTACAGCGAAAGGGGTCATGGCCGGTCGAGAATATGAGATAAGGCTCGACCTCGGCCTCGGAGAGGCCGAGGCTAGGGTCCTCACATCCGACTTATCGGTTGAATATGTCCGTATAAATGCAGACTACCGTACCTAAAAAACAAGATGATACTATCCATAACAGCAATCCAGATACCCTTGCCATCGAGATCCAGGCACTCTATGAAATATCGCTTCTCATCGGCTCAGCGGTATTTTTTGACAAGACGCTCTTGGAGATATTGCGGGTGCTTCACGATACCCTGCATATGGAGCGAGCCACCCTGGTGCTGCTGGATCATACCGGCGAACGCCTAATAATCAAAGCATCCTACGGCCTGACAAAGGAAGAGGAGCAAAGAGGGGTCTATGGCCTAGGCGAAGGGATAACTGGGCAAGTATTTCGCACCTGCGCGCCGTTTGTGGTACCCGACATAAAAGCAGAACCACTATTTCTAAACAGGACCAAGGCCAGGGACCGCATCATCACAAAGGAAAGACTCTCCTTCATTGGGGTCCCGATAATTCTGGCTGGCAAACCCGTAGGCGTGCTTACGGTCGACAGGCTCTTCGGGCCCGAGATCTCATTTGAAGAAGACGTCCGTTTTCTGACGGTTGTGGCTACACTTGTCGCCCAGTTTTTAAACCTACATCAGGCTATACATAAAAAAGAGGAAAGCCTCCTGGAGGAAAATCGCTCGCTTCGCGCCGAACTCCATGGGAGATACGCCCGCCACAACATAGTCGGCAGCTCGAAGGCCATGCATGAGGTGCTTCTTGCCGTAGAAAAAGTGGCCCCCACAAGGGCCACAGTCTTAATTCTTGGCGAATCGGGCACGGGCAAAGAGCTGATCGCAAGGGCCATCCATCAGGCAAGCCCGAGACATGAACGGCCATTCATTAAGGTGAACTGTGCAGCCCTGCCAGAGACCTTACTTGAAAGCGAGCTCTTTGGCCATGAAAAAGGTGCCTTTACCGGCGCCACAGCAAGGAAAAAGGGGCGCTTCGAGCTGGCTGATGGCGGGACCCTCTTCCTTGACGAGATAGGTGAACTCCCACTCTCATTGCAGGCAAAACTCCTAAGGGTATTGCAAGAACAACAGTTCGAACTCTTGGGTGGAACACAAACCATCACAGTAGACATCAGGTTGATAGCCGCCACAAATAGAGACCTCAATATGGCCGTGGACAATGGGAGCTTCAGGGCCGATCTCTACTATCGTCTTAACGTCATCCCAATCGTCATCCCACCGCTCAGAAACCGTAAAGAAGATATTCCACTGCTAGCGGAGCACTTCTTGCGGGAAAGTAATAGACAAAACAACCGCAATGTGCGGCTTTCTAAAGAGGTACTGGACCTACTCATGTCTTATGACTGGCCAGGAAATGTCCGGGAACTTCAAAACCTCATAGAGCGCCTGGTGATAATGGCTGATGAAAACTATATTCAGCCGTCTGACATCCCGTCATTCATGCTGAGGACGCCGGGATTGATCCCGAATACAGAGGCTGTTGAGACACAAACGAACGATGGGCCGAGACAAATTCAACAAATTCAGAAGACGACGCTTTCCTTGTGCGAGATAGAGCGCCGCGAGCTTGAAGAGGCCCTCAGACAAAACAATTGGATACAGGCCAAGGCTGCGAGGGTCTTAGGTCTCACTCAGCGCCAAATAGGATATAAGATCAAAAAACATGGGATAACCATTCCAAAGCACAAGGCTTGAAGGGTGGTCGTCAATCCATCATCCATACACTATTGCGCGCCACAACCATCCAGTATCGTCTGGATATGTATGGGATGTTGACCCGCAATCCCACAAGACAGCGCCGACAAACCCTTCCTTCACTAAACAGACCCTATTGCTACCGAGTTTTATCATGGCAAATAGTAGGGGATATAATACTCCCCAAATTTTAGACAGAGTAACTTAGTGGTAAAGTAGCCTGCCGAGACTTCAGGAGGTTAGGCAGGATGAGCAGGTTGCACAGGAATCACGATGCGGTTTTTAAGGCCAGGGTAGCGCTTGAAGCGGTCAAACAGGAAAAAACCATCGCCCAGCTTTCAAGTGAATATGGGGTACACGCAAATCAGATAGGACAATGGAAGAAGCATCTTATCGAGGGACTCCCTACGCTTTTTTCTGATAAGAGGAAAAAATCCGAGGAAGAGGGAGAGGGGCTTAAAGACGAGCTTTACCGGCAGATAGGGCAGCTCAGTGTGGAATTGGAGTGGCTTAAAAAAAAGTCTCGACTGCTCAGTTAAACGAGAAGCGGGGCATGATAGAGCCGGGGCATTCCATGATACCTGTATGTCGCCAATGTGATTTGCTTGATCTATCAAGGGCGTCTTACTATTACGAGGCGAGGGAAGAAGACAGATATAACCTTGAGCTTATGAGGCTTATAGACGAGCAGTTTACAGAGACGCCGTTTTATGGGATAGCGAGGATGACGGCGTGGTTAAGGAAAGAGGGCCATGGAATAAATGGGAAGCGGACACGGCGTTTAATGCGGCTCATGGGCCTTGAGGCTATATACCCCAAGCCTCGGTTAAGTGTCAGCGATCAGGAGCATAAGAAATATCCCTATCTTTTGAGGGGGTTAACGATTATCCGTCCTGATCAGGTATGGAGCGCGGATATAACATACATAAGGCTTAGACATGGTTTTATTTATCTGGTGGCTGTTATTGACTGGTACAGCCGGTATGTCCTGAGTTGGGAGATATCGACTGGGCTGGACAAGGAGTTTTGCATGAACGCCCTTGATCTGGCCCTTAAGATAGCCTTGCCTGAGATATTCAATACGGATCAGGGTGTCCAGTTTACAAGCATGGATTTTACCTCACGCCTTGAATCATTGGGGGTACGGGTCAGCATGGATGGCCGGGGCAGGGCGTTGGACAATGTATTTGTTGAGCGTCTCTGGAGGAGTGTTAAATATGAGGAGGTTTATCTTAACGACTATCAGGACGTAAGGGCTGCCAGGGATGGCTTAAGACGGTATTTCGATTTTTATAATAATGAACGGCTCCATCAATCCCTCGGTTATGCAACACCGGCTGAGGTTTATAAAAAGGGGCTGCCTTTAAAACAAAGACAGGCTGCCTGATCCACTAAATACCCCTCGATTTTTTGTCTTGACAATGGGGAGTAGCTTAGGATGTGGTCAAGCCTCTCCATGACAAATGTCCGACAAAACCACCAACCCATGTAAGCAATGCCATATATTTACCAATGCCCTTTAAACTCGATCCAGGCATCGTCCACAAAGGCGGTAAATTCCCTCCTGAAACGCCCGGACGAAAACCTCATAGCATTCGCCCTACAGGCATCAGGGGTTATGTGGCATGACTCCCTTTCAAACCTCATTACGGCGTCACGGATTGAACCGGCGTCCTGGGCATCAAAAAATACGCCTGTCGGGTTTGGGCTGTCAAGCCCATTTATGGTCTCACGCACCCCGCCCCTTCCAAAGGCTATGACAGGTGTTCCACAGGCCTGGGCCTCCAGAGGCACGATACCAAAGTCCTCTTGGGCGGCAAAGACAAAGGCCCTGGCGCGCTGCATGTAATCAATCAATACCGCTTGGTCCACCCAGCCAAGAAACTTTATATTGTGGCCGGCTTTTGCCCTGATTCTGGCCGCCTCAGGCCCATCTCCAATTACCACAAGCTCTCTGTCCCTGAGTTCGGAAAATGCCTCGACAATCAAATCCACCCTCTTATATGGCACAAGACGCGATGCTGTGAGATAAAACCCCTCCTTTTGCCTTTGTCCGCTCAGCAAAAAGGCATCCACATTAACCGGCGGATAAATCACCGTCGCATCCCTGCGGTACGTCTTCTGGATACGCCTTTTTATGAAATGTGATATGGCAATGAATCGATCCACCCGGTTCGCTGCGCACACATCCCATAACCTGATCTTATGCAGAAACCATCCGGCGATGGGGGATAGGGGCCATTTAAAGCCAGATGTCTCAAGATATTGATGCCACATATCCCAGGCGTAACGCATAGGGGAATAACAATATGAAATGTGAAGTTGATTAGGGCCTGTGATAACACCCTTTGCCACTGCATGGGAGCTTGAGATAACAATATCATACCGGCTGAGGTCAAACTGTTCGACAGCAAAGGGCATAAAGGGCAAAAGTTTACGGTAATAGACCCTTACAAACGGCAGACGGTTTATAAAATGGGTGGTAACAGATCTTTGTTGGATAAAATCTCGCTCCTTATTAGGAAGCTGGTCCACCAAGGTAAAGAGGTCTGCATCAGAATAACAGCGCAAAAGCTCCTCAAGGACCCTTTCCGCCCCGCCTCTTGAAACAAGCCAGTCATGAACTATAGCTATCCGTAGAGATGACATGCCACTTTGTGGGCCCTCCCAGTGCTTACCTCTGTGGGCTCGATCCTCCTGCAGACATCCATCACCTCGCCGCACCTGTCTTGGAACGGACATCCATGGGGTATGGCTTCAAGTGGTGGGATATTGCCGGGAATGGATTTTAGCCGCCTTTCTCTATCAACCCCACCACTACCATCTTTAAAATAAGGAATGGATTCCAGGAGTCCTTTTGTATAAGGATGTAGCGGCGAGTCAAACAGGTCAAAAACCCCGGCCTCTTCCACAATCTTTCCTGCATACACAATAATCACCCGCTCTGCAACCTGAGCCACGACCCCAAGGTTGTGGGTTATAAACAGAAGGGCAAGGCCTGAGCCACGCCTCAACTCCGAGAGCAGACCAAGGATGTGGGCCTGCAACGACACATCCAGGGCAGTGGTTGGCTCATCGGCAATCAACATATCAGGATGGCAAGAAAGCGCCATAGCGATCATCGCCCTCTGCCTCAACCCCCCGGAGAGTTCGTGAGGGTAGGCATTGAACGCCGTTTGGGGATCTGGCATCCCAACCCGTTCCAGTATATCGAGCGTCCGGCGGTTCAACTCCTTTGAGGTGAGCCTTTCATGGGCGGCTATGCCTTCTTTTATCTGTGATCCTATGGTAAATACAGGATTAAGTGCGGTCATTGGCTCTTGAAAAACCATAGACAGACGCCTCCCACGAATCCTGTTTAATTTATTCTGATCCAGGCGTGCAAGCTCAATCCCATCAAATAAGATCGAGCCTGATTTTATTCGAAAAGATAATGGCAAAAGCCCCATAATGGCAAGAGCTGTCACCGTCTTGCCACTTCCTGATTCACCAACAAGACAAACAGACTCGCTGCTCCCAACAAAAAAAGAGGTGTTCCGCACCAATGGCACGAAACACCCGCTCCTTTTTAGCTCTATATCCAGCCCACTTACTGTAAGAATGGAATGGTTCACTTCATGACTGTTTTATGAGAAATGTTGCAGGATCCAGAATTAGATGTGTATCCATCCTACCCTTTTTGCCCTTAAGAAGTTCCACATGAACACCTTTGCCCCTTGACGTAAGCTGTATCATGATATCAAAGAGATCTGATGTGTGGGCGACAGACAGCGGGATGCCGTCAGGTTCAATTTCGTCATCTCCATGCGTCTTGACAGCAAACCAAACCGGAAAATGATGATCCCTGGCGACCAATTTCAGTTCACTCAAAACATCCCTTGTCGCATCATCAAAAAGCAACCCATCTATCAATACCACCTGGGGAAAGAATATACCCTGTTCAATAAGATCGGCCAACCTCTCCTCGAGGCGCGGTACCTTGAAACGTTCGGCATTAAATGTCATGATAAAACGATGAGGTAATATCTCTTCCCATAACTCATTGTTATTCTCCAATTGATACTCACGGCTTATGTTGCGAAATACCTCTTCATACCACAAACAGACCTTTTTTACAGGTTGCCCCAGGCTTATATGAAGGACATTTTTCCCCCCGAGAAGACTATCAAGCGCAAGCTGAACAAGAAACGAGGTCTTACCTACACCAGCCCTTGCCAACACTGCACCGAACCAGCCTTCTGTAAGCATCTGTCCTGTGCTCTCCCCTAGAAGTCTCAATGGGTTCCTAATGATCAAGTCCTTTTTAAGCATCGCGACAGACCTCTTGTTTAGATAAATAATATTCGCACACACCATTCTAAGCGGCCTTCTTCTTCTGTTCAGCGGCCTTTTTCATGAGTTCCTCAGCTATATTCCTCGGCACCTGGCGATAGGTTGAAAATTCCATGGTGAATTGTGCCTTACCTTGTGTAGCCGATCTCAAAATTGTGGAATAACCAAACATCTCGGCAAGGGGCACCTCGGCCTCAATGATGCACATATCGCCCTCATCTTGGGTTCCAAGTATTATTCCCCTTCTCTGGTTTAAGGAACCCATGACCGCACCCTGAAATTCAGTCGGTGTCTCAACAACAACCTTCATTATAGGTTCCAGGATTACAGGTTTTGCCTTCATATATCCCTCTTTGAACGCACCTTTTGCGGCGGCCTGAAAGGCCATATCGGACGAATCGACCGAGTGGGATTGACCATCGTTTATAACCACCCTAACTCCAGTCACAGGGAAACCTAGGAGCGGACCCTTTTCCATACCGGCCCTAAAACCCTTTTCACATGAAGATATAAATTCGGTAGGAATGGCGCCACCCACTATCTGGTTGTCAAAAACAAACTCCTCGCCATCTTCTGTAGGTTCCATATAACCGGCCACTCGGCCATATTGACCTGCACCACCTGTTTGTTTCTTGTGTGTATAATTAAAATCTCCGCGTTGGGTAATGGTTTCTCTATAGGCGACCTGTGGCATTCCAGTGGTGACATCGGCTCCATACTCACGGCGCATACGTTCTATATAGACTTCAAGATGTAGTTCGCCCATACCAGATATAATAGTGTCACCAGTTTCGTGATTTATATACGCCTTAAAAGTGGGGTCTTCTTTTGTGAATCTAGCCAAGGCCTTGGATAGATTCGCTTGGGCCTTGCTGTCTTTTGCGGCTATAGCAAGGGAAATAACAGGTTCCGGTATGTTCATAGAGGTCATAGTATAGTTTATATCGGGTGAGGTAAAGGTGTCTCCAGAGGCACAATCTATACCAAAAAGTGCGCCTATATAACCTGCAGGAATGGAATCTATGTCTTCCATTTGATCGGCATGCATACGCACCACTCTGCCAACCTTTACCTTGCGACCCGTCCTGGAATTCATAATCATATCGCCCCTTGAAAGGGTGCCCTGATACACCCTGATATATGTAAGCTGGCCATACCTACCCTCCTCGAGCTTAAAGGCGAGGGCCACCAGTGGCTTTTCCTGGTCAGATTCCAAGATGACAGGGGCTTCATCCCTAGACATATCAAGAGCAACATTTTCCACCTCGGCCGGGCTGGGTAGATAATAAGTAACCGCATCCAAAAGGGGTTGAACCCCTTTGTTTTTATAGGCCGACCCCATAAATACAGGGGTAATCTTTCTTTGAAGGGTACCGCGCCTCACGGCGTCCCTTATCATGTCTTCTGTTACATGGCCTTCAATTGCGGCCTCCATGAGCTCATCAGAAAACATGGATGCCGCATCAATCAATACCTCTCTTTTTGTCTCGGCCTCGGCCCTTAAGGAAGCTGGAATATCTTCTATTCTTACCATCTCACCGTTTGCACCATCAAAATATAAGGCCTTCATAGACACAAGGTCGACCACACCTTCAAAACCAGCCTCTGCCCCTATAGGTATCTGCATGGCGATTGCGTTATGACCGAGTTTTTCTTTGAGCTGATCAACCACCCGGAGGGGATTGCCGCCACTTCTATCGCATTTATTTACAAATGCCAGACAAGGTACTTTATAACGCGCCATTTGACGATCGACTGTAATAGATTGAGATTGCACACCACCAACAGAACAAAGCACAAGGATTGCACCATCAAGTACCCTCAGAGCCCTTTCTACCTCTATAGTAAAATCGACATGGCCAGGCGTATCGATGATATTGATCTCGTGTCCTTTCCATTCGCAATATGTGGCCGCAGAGGTAATGGTTATACCCCTTTCTTTTTCAAGCTCCATAAAGTCCATGGTGGCACCTACACCGTCTTTACCTCTCACGTCATGTATCGCGTGTATTCTTCTGGTATAGTATAAAATACGTTCTGTAAGAGTGGTTTTGCCCGCATCTATATGGGCACTAATGCCTATGTTTCTTAAAAGTCTAGGGTCTTTTTTCATCTCGTTTCTACTCCAAAAAATGATTCATCTGAAACATACAACCACACACCGTCCGGCGCCACATCAGAATAAAATCACCTGCCAGAATAAAATACCTACAAAAAAATCAATTTTGATTCTTAATCCTGTGGATGATTTATTCGGTTTGTTTGGATTTGTACCAATCGGGTATGTGTGGATGAAGAATCCTTATTTTTTAGTGTGAAAAATTCATTAGTTAACAGCAATAAAATCGTTTGTCAAGCCCTCACCAAAAATTGTGAGATCTATATAACAAGACATAAATATTTATACCTTTACTTGCTTCCAAAACAGGTTTGATATCATCTCTCTCAAACGCTTTTCTTGTTCAGTGGTAAGATCGCAAAATTCTAGTCCCATTCTGTACTTAAAACCATCCCTTTTAATCCAGCGCACAACGCCTTTTACCTTAAGCGGGGGAAACTCACCAAGAGTAAGTGTTAATATATCGTCTTTATTGCAAGGAATGGTCGTTTCCACCTGTAAACCACCCATACTGACATCCATTACAAACTCGGAATAAAACCTCTTGCCGTCCGAAAAATTTATTTCTATGTGTAAAGGTAAGCGCTGAGACCTTCTTTTTTCTTTGTCTGTCTTCGACATAGCACCACCCCTCTGCCCTTAGATAGGCCCACAAACAATCAATATTATTCCTCTAATTCAATATTAATCCGTACTCTTATTATATATCAAGATCATTCGCTTCAAGGGCATGTGTTTGTATAAACTCGCGTCTTGGTTCGATTTTTTCACCCATTAATGTAGTGAACAACCTTTCGGCTTCACCAATATCTTTTATGGTTACCTGAAGAAGGGTGCGTTTTTCAGGATTCATAGTAGTTTCCCAGAGCTGGTCCGGATTCATTTCGCCAAGCCCCTTGTATCTCTGGATGGTAAGACCCTTCATACTGAGCGTCTTTATATACATCAATATTTCATGAACATCACTGAAATACTTGTTGACACCATCATCTTCTATTCCTTCCGACACCAATATCTCACAACCGTTTTTGATTATAGGCGAAATAATCTTATATATCCTTAAAATTCTGTGAAATTCTGGCATTTTTGCAAAATCTGGACCGATTGTTGTTTCAAGATAAGCCAATTCATCCATACCAATGCTAATTTCATAACTAAAAGGCACTGAGTTGGATGGTGTTACAGGGCCGACTTTATAACCCCTTTTTTTGAGTCCTTCGGCAAGTTTTTTTACAAATTCTATATCTTCAAATTGATGTTCTGTTTCCAGCCCCAGTTCAAGTATATCTTGACATAACTCCTTCCAACAGCCCTTTTTTGCCATATCTTCTAATGTTTTACTATAACTAGACAAATCGAATAAAAGCTGTCTAAGTTTTTCTTCTTTATAAGAAGAATCCCAACCCTTCGGTCTAATAGATATCTCTTTTGATATCCTTTTGAAAAGAAAATTATTAAGGTCTTCCTCGTCTTTAAGAAATATCTCCTTTCCTTTTCCAAAGGATACTCTATAAAGTGGCGGCTGGGCTATATACAACATGCCATTTTCAATAAGAGAAATCATTTGGCGATAAAAAAAAGTTAATAGTAGTGTTCTTATGTGAGCACCATCTACGTCGGCATCGGTCATAATAATTACTTTATGATATCTTAATCTATTAATATCAAATTCGTCCATGCCGATACCAGCTCCAAGTGAAGATATGAGATTTTTTATTTCCTCACTTGATAACATCTTGTCAAATCTTGCCTTTTCCACATTCATTATCTTACCTTTTAAGGGTAATATCGCCTGAAATTGTCTATCTCTACCTTGTTTTGCACTTCCTCCCGCCGAATCTCCTTCTACTAAAAATATTTCTCTTCGAGCAGGATCTTTTTCTTGACACTCGGCAAGCTTACCAGCCATAGACATGTCTTGCCCTAAACTTACCTTTCTGGCAAGTTCTCTTGCCTTTTTAGCAGCCTCTCTTGCACGAGCTGCATCCACAACCTTTGCCAATATTTTTTTGGATACTACAGGATTTTCTTCAAAAAATGTTGATATACCTTCATATGCAACAGATGCAACAATAGACCTAACTTCGGTATTGCCTAATTTTGTTTTTGTTTGACCTTCAAATTGTGGATTTGGTACTTTTACAGATATTACACAAGTAAGACCTTCTCTTAAATCATCACCTTCCATTTTTTCCTTAAGTTTTTTAGGTATAATATCTTCATTAGCATATTTATTAATACATTTTGTCAATGCTAATCTAAAACCAGCTACATGTGTACCACCATCTTTTGTACGTATATTATTTACGTAACTTAAAAGTTTTTCTGAATAGCCAGTGTTATATTGAAAAGCTATTTCAATTTGAATTAAATCTTTTTCTCCTATTATATAAATTGGCTTTTCATTTACCAATTCTTTATTATTATTTAAATATTCAACAAATTCTACAATTCCTCCTTCAAAATGATAGTTTACAGAAATATCGTTTTTTTCATCTTTTAATTCTATAGTTATTGCTGGATTTAAAAAAGCTAATTCTCTCATTCTAGCTTGTAGAATATCAAATTGAAATTCAGTTGTTTCAAATATTTCTTTATCGGGTTTAAATGTTATTTTTGTTCCCTGTTTTTTTGTTTCCCCAATAATTTTTATAGGATTAATTGGATTTCCTTTGCAATAATTTTGTGAATATATTTTATTATTTCTATAGACTTCAACATTTAAGTATTCCGATAATGCATTTACAACAGAAATACCAACCCCATGAAGTCCACCTGAAACTTTATAGGTTTGATGATCAAATTTACCTCCAGCATGTAATCTTGTCATTACCAATTCCAATGCTGAAATACCTTCTGTTGGATGAATATCCACAGGTATTCCTCTACCATTATCTTCTATAGTTACCATTCCATCTTCATGTATTATAACCTTTATCAAATTACAATAACCAGCTAATGCTTCATCAATGCTATTATCTACAACCTCATATATTAAATGATGAAGTCCTTCTATTCCCGTATTTCCTATATACATCGCAGGACGTTTTCTAACCGCTGAAAGGCCTGCCAAAACTTTTATTTGATTAGCATTATATTGATTTTGAATATTATTTATATCCATATATTAAATCAATCCTCACTAATGACTATTAGACAATAGACATTGGCATAATTAAACTTAAAAAACCTTCATCATCATCTCCTTTTATAATACACGGAGATTCTGGGGTATTAATGATTAACTTTATTTTTTTTGATTTCATTACCATTAACAAAGTCATTAAAAATTTTGCATTTAATGCAATTTCAAAAGGCTCATTATTATATTCTATGTCTAAAAATTCATATACTTCGCCAATTTCTTTAACTATTGATTCTATTTTCATTTTTGAATTATAAACTGAAAATTTGACTGCATTAAATTCTGAATCAGATGATAATATAATTACTCTTTTTAATACGTTAAAGAAATAATCTTTATCTATAATTATTGTATTTATATTTTGTTGTGGTATTATTGATTTATAATTTGGAAATTTAGCATCAATTAATCTTATAGCAAGATATTCATTATCTGCTTTTACAAAACAGAACTTTTCATCAATTCCTAAAGAAATTGTATTATGATTTTCTGTTATTTTTTTTATTTCTTGTGCACCCTTTCTTGGAATAATTATCCCTGATTCAATATTTAAATCAACATCATCATCTATATATTTATCTATTAAACTTAATCTATGTCCATCTGAACTTACCATTCTTAATATATTTTTATTATTTTGTTTAAATTGTTCTAAATATATACCTGATAAATTAATTTTTTTGTCATCAAGCGATGTAGAAAAAATGGTTTTTTCTATCATTTCCTTTAATAAAGACGTTTCTATTGTTATAGAGTTTTCGGTATTTATATATTTAAATTTTGGAAAATCTTCTGCTGGCAATCCTGCAATTTTATATTCAATTTTATCTAAACTTGATATCTTTAACCAAAGATTGGGTAATTCTTCAATATTTATTTCTTCATCTGGAAATTCTTTTACTATCTCATAAAATTTTTTTGCATTAACTGTTATAGAACCCTCTTCTATAACAGAACATAAAATTTTATTTTTATAACTTAATTCTAAATCTGTTGCTTCAATAAACAGTTCATTGTTTTTACTATAGATTAATACATTATTAATAATATTCATCGTTGTTTTTTTATCTACTATACTTTGTGTGTTATATAATGGATTGAGTAAATTATTTTTTTTAACAATTAATTTTAACATAATTTTTTATTCCTTTTCTTATATTAAAAATATATAATTAAGTTTGTTTATTTTGTTAAAAAATAAATAACTAATTAAAATTAAAAAAATTTTTTAAATTAATTATTGTTGATAAAGTCAAATAAGTTCAATTTTTGGAGTTTTCTTTTTAAAAAAATGATTTAATAATACTTACAATTTGATCGATTAATTTTGATTATTTTAAGCAAATTAATATAACACAAAATAATACTTTAATCCAATATGTTATTCAACAAAATACAACAAAAAATCCTTAAAGAAGGTCCTATAACATTTTTTGAATTTATGAAGATGTGTCTTTATGATCCTGAATTTGGATATTATACTAATACCTATTTCCCTATCGGTGCTTCAGGAGATTATATAACAAGTCCACATACTGGTCATATTTTTGGTGCATTACTTTCAAGGCAGTTACTGGAATTTTATCAAATATTAAAGACCGACACCTTTTTTATTGTAGAAATGGGTGCTGGGTCGGGTTATTTGGCCCTTGACATCCTATCTGAACTTAAAAAGGAATATCTTTTTAAAAAGATAACATATATAATAATTGAACCCTATCCAAAAAATATTTTTATCCAGAAAAAAAATCTTAGAGACCAATTTGATAGTATAAGATGGATAAATTCTATAAATGAATTAGATCTTGGGGTATATTGTTTTATTTCAAACGAGCTTTTAGACGCCTTTCCTGTTCATGTCGTTCAAAAAGAATCGGGGGTTTTTAAGGAAATATATATAGATTTTGATCATAATCGCGGTTTTATTGAATGTCTTGGCAAATTGAGTTCCCAAGATTTGAAATTATATGTCAAATTATTACCAAACAATCTCGCAGATCATTACAGGACAGAAATAAATCTTGATATAAAAACTTGGATTAAGGATATATCCAAGAAGATGTTAAAAGGTTTTTTGATGACAATTGATTACGGTTATACTTCCAAAGAATATTTCAATCCAACAAGAAATAGGGGTACGCTTTTGGCTTATAAAGATCAAAAGGTCTCTGAAGAGCTACTTATAAGACCTGGTGAGCAGGACTTAACCGCCCATATCAACTTTTCAGATCTTTCCAGATGGGGTATGGAAATGGGTTTTTATACTATTGGATATACACCACAATGGGCATTTTTAGGCGGATTAGATTTTGAAGAGGTTGTTTATGAAAAAATAGGTACCAAAATAAAACCTTTTTCACCGCAATTGGCAGAAATTAAGACCCTTATAATGCCTCAAGGGATGGGGATGTCGCACAAAGTAATGGTTCAGGCAAAGGGACTTGATATTACTCAGACATCATTAAAGGGTTTTCGGCTTAAAAATCTTATAAATCGTCTTTGATATCTGATATAATATGAAAAATTTTGATCTCGTTATATTTGATTGCGATGGAGTTCTTGTTGATTCAAAAGAGGCAAATTATAGATATTATAATGATATTTTGGTAAAATTGGGGCTTGGTTCAATAAATAAAGACGAATTAGATTATGTACATACTCATACGGCCGAGCAATCGATTTTGTATTTATTTAGGAATAATAAAGAATTATATAATAACGCACTAGAACTTATCAAAAAACTGGATTATTTAGATTACTTACCTTTTTTAAAGATCGAACCGGATGTCGTTGAGATCTTAAAAGATATAAGACCACCGGTTTTGACTGCCATCTTTACGAACAGAACAACAACCATGCCTAAGTTAGTCAAGATGTTTGGTTTTGATCGATTGTTTGATTCTATAATGACCGCCCTTGATGTAGATTTTCCAAAACCCCATCCCCAAGGTATCTTAAAAATAATAGACAAGCTTGGCATCGAGCATAAAAAGACAGTATTTGTCGGTGATTCTATCTTGGATGAACAGGCTGCACGAGATGCCGGTATATCTTTTATAGCTTATAAAAATGAAAAACTTGAAGCCATGTTTCACGTGAAACATTTTTATGAAATAAAAAAAATAGTTTTATCAAAAAATAGTCCTTGATTTCTTGTTTTGGTCTTTATGGCCCAGTTATCTTTTCAATTCCACCTATATATGATTTTAATACCTTGGGGACCATAAAACTACCATCCGGCAATTGGTAATTTTCTATAATTGCTGCAACAGTTCTCCCTATAGCTAGCCCTGAACCGTTTAATGTATGAACAAAACAAGTTTTTGTCTGCCCTTTTGGACGATAGCGTATGTTTGCCCGCCTTGCTTGAAAGTCTTCAAAATTGCTACACGAAGAGATTTCACAAAAACGATTTTGTCCAGGTAACCAAACCTCGATGTCATATGTTTTTGCAGATGAAAAACCCATATCACCCGTACATAACAGCACCACTCTGTATGGAATTTCAAGGAGCTGCAACACAGTTTCAGCATCAAAGAGAAGCTCTTCGAGCTCATTATATGATGTTTCAGGTTTTGAGAATTTTACAAGCTCTACCTTATTAAATTGGTGTTGGCGCACTATCCCACGTGTATCTTTGCCATATGAGCCAGCCTCAGAGCGAAAACATGGTGTATATGCAACATATTTGATTGGTAAGTCATCTTCGTTGATTATTTCATCTCTGTGAATATTTGTTACAGGTACCTCGGCTGTTGGTATAAGATAGTAATTATTTCCCTCGAGTTTAAAAAGATCTTCTTTAAACCTGGGAAGCTGTCCGGTCCCTACAAGCGAATCTTGATTTACAATAAATGGCGGCAGAACTTCTTTATATCCATGTCTTGTTTGATGTAGATCGAGCATAAAATTTATGAGCGCTCTTTCCAATCTTGCCCCATTTCCACAATATAAACAAAACCTTGTCCCTGTTATCTTAGCGGCCCTGTTAAAATCAAGTATTCCAATATGCTCTCCAATATCCCAATGTGGAAGGGGTTTGAAGTTAAAAACAGGTAATTCTCCCCATTTTTTTACTACAACATTTTCAGAATTATCTTTCCCAATAGGTACAGTTTTATGCGGAATGTTTGGTATTGCCAAGAGAATATCTTTGTATCTTTCTTCTTTTTTTGCAAGAATGGAATCTAATTCTTTAATCTTTAATCCAATCTGTCTTACTTTAGATGTAAGTGAATCAGTATCTTTTTCTTCTTTTTTTAAAAGGCCTATCTGTTCAGATAGGATATTTCTTTGGTTTTTTAATTCTTCTACTTTATGGATAATTTCTCTTCTTTGTGAATCTATATCAAGCAATTCATCTATATTTAAGTTATAGTTTCTATCTTTTAAGCTTTTTTTTATTAAGTTGATATTTGAACGAATGAATTTTATGTCTAACATTATTATCTAGCTCCTTCAAGATTTTTTATTTCTTCTCTTTAAAAGAATACACTCCGGATTAAGATCAGATAATCTTTCCGCCAAGGTCTTGTATGGTGAACCCATAACAATATGCATCCATCCGCCTATATATAAAGATTTTTTATTTGTTTTTAAAATCCTCCTCATTTTTGTTTCAAGTAGTGCCTCTCTTTTTGACCAAGTTTCGTCATTTAGCCATCGAAGAGGGTTTATGACCTCTGGTATATACATAGGCCTTGAAATAAAATTTAGTGCGTATTGATGGTGCCTTTCAAAATAATCATCAATATCAACCGATTGCAATTTTAAGATATTTGAGATGTTTTTTAGCGATAAAAGAGTTTTCTCCCAATAAGGCATATCTTTTTTTGCAATATCGCCGCAATCTATTGCGATAACAGGAATATTATTATTTTTTCCATAGATATTTGCAACTTCCCATTCAAAGGGTGTAGTGATTTGTAGTTTTAATAACTCCAACCCAGAATGCATCCCTTCTTTTTCTGTGAGCGATGATATCCTTTTGTTAAAAATGGTTAACCATTTTTTTTGATTTTTTTGTCTATAACGGACTGAAAATGGGCTTATTTCAACCGCTATAATCTCTGGCCTTATCCTTTCGAGCATTAACTGTAGCGACTCATATTCCCCGGCCCTGTCAAGATGAATTGTTCCAAGCAAAATTGGTTTTGACATTATACTACAACACTTTTCTGTCAAAAGTCCTGTATTGTATGGCCTCAGCCAGGTGTTTTATGGATATTTCTTTGGCACCTTCCAGGTCGGCTATTGTCCTGGAGACTTTTATAATTCTATGATAGGCCCTTGCACTAAATCCAAGTTTCTGCAGTGCACTAACCAAAAAATCCTTGCATTGTCCATCAAGTACACAAAATTTTCTCATCTCTTTTGACGACATCTGTGCGTTACAGTAGATTTCAAGTCCTTCAAAACGTCTTTTTTGTATATCTCTGGCTGCAACAACCCTATCCCTTATGGTTTTTGAGTCCTCTCCACGCCTTGATTTGATAAGTTCTGAATAGGGAACGGCCGGTACCTCTATATGAATATCTATTCTATCCATAAGTGGTCCAGACACCTTGTTTTTGTAACGAGCTATTTGTTGTGGAGTGCAAGAGCAGTTTATCTTTGGATCACCCAAATGACCGCATGGACATGGATTTTGGGCTGCAACAAGGGTTATGCGGGCTGGAAAGGTGATTGTCATATTAACCCTGGCTATCGTTACTATCCCATCTTCAATCGGCTGCCTCATACCCTCGAGCACATTTTTCTGAAACTCGGGCAATTCATCAAGAAAAAGGACGCCGTTGTGGGCCAGGCTGATTTGTCCTGGTTTGGGAATGGCGCCACCACCTATAAGTCCTGCATCTGAAATGGAATGATGGGGTGTACAAAATGGTCTGGTTGAGACAAGGGGGGTTCCGGGAGGGAGGAGCCCTGCAACACTATAGACGGCTGTTGTTTCAAGCGCCTCTTCAAAAGAAAGTGGTGGAAGTATGGATGGGAGTCTCTTTGCAAGCATGGTCTTTCCAGAACCAGGCGGACCTACCATTAGGATGTTGTGTCCACCTGCAGCGGCTACCTCAAGGGCCCTTTTGGCGTGTTCTTGTCCTGTCACGTCGCTGAAGTCTTCCTGATTATTGTCTTTGTCCAAAGACAATTTTTTATGATCAATTTTTTTGGGTTTGATGTCGAGATTGCCAATAAGAAATTCCACTAATTCTGATAGGTGTTTTACTGGATAAACCATTGTTTCTTTAACAATGGCGGCCTCTTCAGCGTTTTCTTTGGGTATTATCAGTCCTCCTGAAAGCCCCCAAAATCTTGCCGCAAGAGAGATTGACAAGATACCCCTTGCAGGCCTGATATTTCCATCAAGAGAGAGTTCGCCAAGGATTGCGAATTCGTTTAATTTTTCTTGCTTGATTATGCCCACCGCACATAGAATGGCCGCTGCAATAGGGAGGTCCAGGCCTGCCCCCTCCTTTTTTATGTCGGCGGGTGCAAGATTTACGGTTAGTTTTTTGGTTGGAAATATATAACCGCAGTTTTTTATTGCAGCCCTGACGCGTTCTCTGCTCTCCCTTACCGCTCCTTCTGGGAGTCCTACTATATTAAAACCAGGAAGGCCTGAGGACACATCTACTTGTACATCGACAGGAAAGGCGTTTATGCCTATTACAGATGCACTTCTTGCTGTCGCCAACATCGTACCGATCCTTTTATTTTTTTGGAAAAGTTTAGGCTGTTGTTAGTATGTTGGCAACAAAAAACCCCTTCTTTTTTGATTGAAGGGGTTTTTTGTTGCCAATTGTCGGTATTAACTTATCAATACATGTCAGGCATCCCGCCGCCTGGCATGTTAGCCGCACCCTTTTCTTCTTTCTTTGGTATCTCTGCTATCATTGCCTCAGTGGTAAGTAGTAGGCCCGATACGCTAGCTGCATTTTGTAGGGCTGTACGCGTTACCTTTGTCGGATCAATAATACCAGCTGCCATCAAATCTTCATAGGCGCCGGTTGCAGCATTGAATCCAACCCCATCTTTTTCGGCCTTAACCCTCTCTACCACAATTGACCCTTCATGGCCGGCGTTATTTGCAATCTGACGGAGCGGCTCCTCGATCGCCCTTCTGATTATGTTGATACCATGTTGTTCATCACTATCTTTTGTCTTTAATTTATCAAGGGCCGGGAGTGTCCGCAGGAGTGCTGTGCCGCCACCCGGTACAATTCCTTCTTCTACAGCCGCTCTTGTAGCATTTAGCGCATCCTCAACCCTTGCCTTCTTTTCTTTCATTTCTGTCTCTGTTGCAGCTCCTACGTTTATAACAGCAACGCCTCCGATGAGTTTTGCAAGGCGTTCCTGAAGTTTTTCTCTATCGTAATCAGATGTTGTTTCTTCGATCTGGGCGCGGATCTGCTTTACTCTACCCTCTATCTTTTCTTTGGCACCTGCACCATCAACAATTGTGGTGGTGTCTTTATTGATAACCACTCTCTTGGCTCGTCCAAGATCGCTTATCGATGCATTTTCAAGCTTGATGCCAATATCTTCTGAGATAACCTGGCCGCCTGTTAAGATAGCTATATCCTCAAGCATTGCCTTTCTTCTATCCCCAAAGCCAGGCGCCTTTACGGCACATGCCTGTAATGTGCCGCGGAGTTTGTTTACAACCAATGTAGCAAGGGCTTCACCCTCGGTGTCTTCGGCGATAATGAGGAACGGTTTACCCATCTTTGCTATCTGTTCAAGTATGGGTAAGAGGTCCTTCATATTGCTTATCTTTTTTTCATGGATAAGGATATATGGGTCTTCTAACACACACTCCATTTTTTCGGGGTCGGTTACAAAGTATGGGGAGATATAGCCCCGGTCAAATTGCATACCCTCAACTACCTCAAGCGAGGTCTCCATTGACTTTGCCTCTTCAACAGTTATAACACCTTCCTTGCCGACCTTATCCATGGCCTCGGCTATAATGTTTCCGATGGTGGCATCGTTGTTTGCCGAGATAGTGCCGACTTGAGCTATTTCTTTTTGGTCTTTTGTAGGTTTGCTGATCTTTTTGAGTTCAGAAACCACCACTTCAACAGCCTTGTCTATACCTCTCTTTAGTGCCATTGGGTTTATTCCGGCGGCGACCAGCTTTGAACCCTCGGAATAAATAGCCTGAGCAAGGATTGTGGCTGTTGTGGTACCATCACCTGCTATATCGCTGGTCTTTGATGCCACCTCTTTGACCATTTGGGCGCCCATATTTTCAAATTTATTTTCGAGCTCGATCTCTTTGGCGACCGTAACCCCGTCTTTTGTGATGATTGGGGAGCCAAAGGACTTTTCAATAATAACATTACGCCCTTTTGGACCAAGAGTTACCTTGACTGCATTGGCCAGGGTGTTTACGCCCCTAAGAATGGCTTCTCTGGCCTTTATGTCATATCTTATCTCTTTAGCTGCCATAATATCTAAACCTCCATATTATTGATTTATTGATAATTTTTGATGGTTTTTATTTCTGATTTTTTAGAATAGTGAATTATTCCTCGATGATTCCAAGAATGTCATCTTCTCTCATCATTAAAAAGTCTTCACCGTCTATTTTGATCTCTGTACCTGCGTATTTGCCGAACAGGACCTTGTCACCCTCTTTGACGTCAAGCGGTCTGACCTCGCCATTTTCCATCAATTTACCCTTTCCTACAGCTATCACCTTGCCCTCTATGGGTTTCTCTTTGGCTGTGTCTGGGATGATAATACCACCCTTGGTCACCTCTTTTTCTTCGAGGCGCTTTACCAAAACCCTGTCGTTTAATGGACGGATCTTCATAGCAACCAATCTCCTTTCTTTATTTTTTTGATTTTTTGAAAAGGTTGTTAGCACTCTCCTGGAACGAGTGCTAATATAAATACAAAATTTTGAAATGCAATACCCCTACGCCGTTTTGGGGTTGAATTTAAGATCCAGAGTTTCGGATTAGGATGATGGTTTGCGCGTGAAATGCCATACCAGCAGCGTCCCCCCTATGGTTATGGCCGAATCCGCTATATTGAAGGCAGGCCAATGAAGGTTCCCGATATAAAAATCCAGGAAGTCGATGACATGTCTATATCTTACCCTGTCTATTAAATTACCAAGCGCCCCACCAAAGACAAGAGCGCTTCCCCAAAACAACACCAAGCTTTTGTCTTGAAGGTTTTTGTACAAAAGGACAAGCCCGCAAAGCGCCGTGAAGGCGATGATTTGAAATGTTATGTGGCGCCATTTCTCTGTCCCGGCCATAAAACCAAACGCAACACCGGTATTGGTTATGTATGTAAGATTAAAAAGGCCGGGTATTAGCTGTTTTGTCTCAAACGGAGTCATGTGGGCCATTATTATCGCCTTGCTTACTTGGTCTAGAATTACTATTGTAATGCCAATAAGCAAGAGTAACGGGACAGATGGCCTTTTAAACAATCCCTGTTTCACTTCACTCTCCTGTCTTTTTGGGTGGTTCTTGATTTTCATCGCCCTCACCCTTGCCTTCATTTTTTAATTCTTCATAAAGGCCACTGTTTACCGGCAACTCGGCAATGGCCTTGGCTCGATGATATCTGGCCATTTCTCTATTTCCATTTGCCTTGTAATAGAGATAAAAATAATAATGGGCCTCACCTTTTTCGTTTAAAGGAACAAGGCATCTACCAAGATTAAAATATAGGGCCGGCCGGTCAGGCCAGACATCTTTCAGTGAGCGGAAGATTGTGGCCGCTTCTTTGTATGAGCCTTGTTCTAAATAGGCGCTTGCAAGGTAAAATTTCGCCCTGATGTCTTCTGGGTGGTTTTGACTGTAGGGTGCCAGTGTAGAGATAGCATCTTTATATCTGCCCGCCGTGAAATAGGCAATACCAAGATCGACAACAAATCCTTGGTGATCTTTTGCAATCGACACAAGTCGCTTGAATGCTGCAATGGCATCCTCATATTCTTTAGCAGTTAAGAGTGATTGTGCAAGGCCGTAAAGCAAAAAGATATCGTCGGGATTTGTGCTCAACTCCCTTTTATATCTATTTGCCAAGATGTTTGGGTCGTGTTCGTAGATTTTTGTTTTTATTTGTATCTTTTTGAGTTCGAAGTTGTTTTCCTTTGCTGTCTGTTTGCAAGATCTGCTGGCTATGAGGTCTTCGAGGTAGGTTATTCGCTGGCTGGATGTGGGGTGGGTTTGAAGATAACTTGGGACGGAATCGTTTCCGAGCCAACGGTATTGTTGAATCTTTTTCATGACCTCAATAAGTCCTTTTGGGCTATAACCAGCCTTACACAAGTACTGATATGCCCTTCTGTCGGCCTCTTCTTCGTCTTCCCGGCTGTATTTAAGTCCTATTGTTGCATTTAGCGCCCCTGATGTGGCGAGCACCGCCGACCCAGCCTGTCCACCCCCAAGAAAGAGACCGGCTACAGCCGCCGCAGCGGTTGCTATATTGACCTTTTGCATACTATCCATCCGTCTGGCGATGTGCCTTCCTTGTACGTGCCCCATTTCGTGCGCCAGAACACAGGCAAGCTCATCTTCGTTGTCTACCACCTCCAACAGGCCGGAATTGACAAATATCTCTCCCCCGGGTACGGCGAAGGCATTTATCCCACTGTTTTTTATTACAAAGAATCTGTAATTGAAATATTTGTCGTCTATGGATTTAAGTATGCGTTCCCCAACATCCCTTACATATCCCACAACCTCTGGATCATTTATCAGGGTTACCTGGGTTTCGATGGTCTTTAGAAGTTTTTCTCCAAGCTTACGTTCTTGTTCTATAGACATCATGGCCCAGGATGGTTTTGGTTGTAATGTCGAAACAAAAGAACCTATAAGCATGTATATCAAAAAGACGCAACAGGTCCTTCGGGCCATCGTGGTGGTCACCTTTTCTTTTCGATATGTCTTATATGTTTCCATTCCGGATCTTTGTCTCTAAATCGCCTTTTCTTCTTGTTGTCAAAGAAGGATGGCAATGGCTCGCCTATTTGGGTGTGGAGTTGTTTGTTTAGGGTGTAGCCTCCAATATTTGCTAAGTCTTCAGGTGTGAGCGGGACAGTCATGCTGTTGGTATGTTTGGGTCCATTTCTGACCCTATCCTTTTTGTTTTTTTGTCTTTGTTTAGTCTTTGGCATGTGCTGTAGATTCAACCATTCAGGCCTGACAACATCCACAAGAAACAGATTTTCACCAAACCTTTTAAACTCCGTCCCGCTTTTATCGGCCCTTGACGTTAAGACCTCAAAGACAATGGGTTCATTGTCTTTTCTTTTTCCTATTTTGGCAGCCAGTTCTTTTGAGGCGGAAAGGACGATCCATCTATTGCCGGGCGACGGGAAGAGGCCGTTTCTTAACACATGTTCATACACCTCATTTTTTGCTGGCAGATAGAGGGTTTCAGGTGGTACCGCCGTTTCTGGGACTGGCAGACCTTGTGGATCTTTTGCCCGGACAACTATGCCGTCTGTTTCGAATTTTTTGCGGCCAAAGATATTAAAAAACTGTATAAGTGATTGGGTTGTGATGTAGGAAAAGCCATCTTCCTGATGGAGTGCACTGCGGATTTCTTTTATTTTTATCCATCCTTCATTGTCCGGGACCAATCCGTAAAGGTCGGGGCGTTTTGCCAGCATGGCAAAAAGCATCTTGTCAAGTTTTTTGAGCTCATTCTTGTCCATTTATATAAAATAGGTTAATTTTAATGAAAATCAACCACAAGGTGGTCGGAGGTTGTAAATAGTGTTTTTGTTCGATCTGACCGAAGAGGATGTTCGTAAAGAGAAAAATAAGGCGAAAGAGCTTAGAAACAGCAAGTGGTGGCGCAATAAGCGCGCAAGGGGTGAATGCTATTATTGTCGGCGCAATGTGGGGCCGCAGAACCTTACAATGGATCATATTGTTCCTTTGGCGCGCGGGGGCAAGAGTATAAAAGTCAACCTGGTTCCGGCATGCAGAGAATGCAATAGTAAAAAGAAATATCTCCTTCCAATGGAATGGGAGGGTTATCTTGAGGGGCTCAACAAATCCATTGGCAAGGGGTCTTGAACAGGATTTTATGTAAAAATCTCAGATATTTCATAGTTTCTAATGCCTGCAGGCGTCTTCAATTCCACCTCATCCCCTTGGCGCCTTCCTATCAGCGCCTTGCCTAGTGGAGAGGTTACAGACAGTCGGCCTGCTTGTATGTCGGATTCGTCCGGCCCGACAATCTGATAAACAACTTCTTCGTTTGTATCAAGGTTTATAAGTCTGACTTTTACTCCAAATACTACCCTCTCGCAATCCTGGTCTGAACAATCGATGATGTCGGCCGATGCAAGTTGGTTGTTGAGGTATTGTATCCTTGCTTCGATGTGACCCTGGCGTTCTTTGGCGGCATGGTATTCAGCATTTTCAGACAGATCACCGTGCGCCCTTGCCTCTGCGATGGCCTTGATTACAAGCTGTCTTTCGACCCTTTCTAGTTGTTCCAGTTCTTTTTTTAGTCTTTCATAACCTTCCTTGGTTATTGGTGTACGCTTCACGCCCAACTCCCCTGATCTTTCAGGTTGAAAAGATTCCAAACGATTAATATATATTAATTATAAAAATACCAGAAGAATGTATTGGCGCAAGGGCTGTCTGGTGAGTTAAAATCGACCTTGATGAAATTACTGGGGCAGTCGGTGGCTTATGCCACATACAAAAGATGTTCCGCTATGTTATATAGCATAGCCTATCCTTTTCTGGGGGTGTGGTCAAGGCTTGAGGGGCTGGATGGCCTTCTTGTTGGGCGGCTTGGTAAGATGCCAGGTCTACCCGTTGATACAGGACCATATGATGTCTGGATTCAGGCCGTATCTGTCGGAGAGGTAGCCGTAGCAGAGGCTATTGTTGCGGCGCTAGATAAAAGGGCACCATATCTCAAAATTGCCGTCTCATCCACAACGCCCGCTGGTCTTGCGAGGGCCATGTCTTTCTTATCACATCGTTGCCTGGTCATACCATATCCCCTAGACTTTCCACGGGCGGTGCACAGAGTGGCGGTAGCCATAAGGCCGAAGGTCTATGCACCTATTGAGACAGAGTTGTGGCCCAACATGATCAATGCCGTTCGCGAGACCGGTTCAAGGGTTGTATTGATAAATGGTCGGATATCTACAAGGTCTTTTGGGAGATATAAAAAGATAAGGTGGTTGATAGGTGGATTGTTGCGTGAGTTTTCGCGGGTTTGTGCCATTTCAGAGGTACATGGGAGGCGCTTGATCGAATTGGGGGCGCCCGAGACCTTGGTTGAGGTAACCGGCAATGCAAAATTTGAGGGTCTGATCTCAAGGCCTGATAATGAAAGGGCCGAGGCGCTCCGCTGTCGCATGGGCATAGATGCCTCTGCCCATGTATTTGTGGCTGGCAGTTTGAGGGGAGATGAAGATGGGCTGGTTATAGAGGCATATCGCCTGCTCCTAAGTTCTTTTTCGGGGCTTATGCTTTTTTTGATACCAAGGCATATAAGAAAGGTGTCTTCTATTGCATCGCGGCTGGAGGCTGCAGGTCTACCTTTTCAGCTTTGGAGTAGACTGGAGATGGGGGAGAGGCGCACATCCCAGGTGGTTGTTGTAGATGTAGTTGGACCGTTGTTTGATATTTATGGCATCGCCACGGTTGTGTTTGTTGGCGGCTCACTTGTCCCTAAGGGGGGACAGAACATCATGGAACCTGCGGCATGGGCGCTTCCTGTGATCTATGGGCCATATATGGATAACTTCGAAGAGGCTAAGGCGGCGCTCGATGCCGGTGGTGGTTTTGAGGTCAGAGATGTTGCCGGGCTTGTATCGATTGTTGAGTCATTGCTTAGGACCCCTGCATTCAGAAAGCAGGTTGGTCTGGCAGCTAGAGATGCCTTGATAGGGCTCTCTGGCAATGCTGCAAGCCGTCAGGCCGATGTCATTTTGGAATTGTTGAATCCTGCCGGTTAGCCCGGCTTCTTGTCTTTAGGCCCCTGTAGATAATGGCAAGGCCTTGCAGGGTGAGATCGGGAAGAACTTCTTCTATTGTTGAGCAATAAGGGGCAATAAGCGATGCTAGGCCGCCGGTTGCTATAACGGTAGGTCTCTTAGGAAATTCTTTGGATAGTCGCTCCACCATCCCGTCTGTAAGACCGGCGAATCCATATATGACACCTGATTGGATGGCTGAGTTTGTATCCTGGCCTATGGCGGTCTTTGGTTTGGCAAAGAGTTCTACCCTTGGGAGTCTTGATGTGCCGCGAAACAGTGCCTCTGTCGCAAGCCATATTCCAGGCGCGATTGCGCCACCTAGATATTCGCCTTTCGATGAGACACAGTCGAATGTGATTGCAGTGCCATAGTCGATTATAATGAGCGCCCGTCTGTATTTTTTGTAAGCACCAATGGCATTTACGATGCGGTCTGCCCCGACTTCATATGGCCTTTTATATAGAATCGGCATCCCAAGCGGCATATCTCCTTTTAAGATTATAGCCTCCTTTTTTAAATATTTTGTAGCAAATTCTTCCCAGGGGCGTACAAGAGGCGGCACGACACAGGAAATAATAATATCTTCAATATGGAAAATTTTTATCTCTGCTATCTCGCCTAGCTGGATCAGCAAGGCAGCGAGTTCGTCGGCGGTTGTATGTTTGTTGGTATGGATTCTCCAGTTTCGGACTATTGTTGTACCTTTGATTATCCCTAAGACGGTCTGGGTATTTCCTATATCTACAGCCAAGATCATCTATTAACCCCTTTTTTTCTTAACCAAAATATAATCTTCAAGTAATAGGTTTGCTAGTTTATAATTGCAAAAATTGATATCATCGCAAGCAGCATTGTAGGAGTTGGTATGTGTGGAATTGTCGGATATGTTGGTCATCGGGATGTGCGCTCGGTATTGCTTAAGGGTCTTGGAAGCCTTGAATATAGGGGTTACGACTCCGCAGGGGTTGCCTGGATCGAGGGTGGTGATCTGAGGCTTGTAAGGTGCAAAGGCAAGCTGGATGGTCTTGAAGACAGACTCAGGGGTCACTGTGCCTCGACGGATGGTATAGGGGTTGGCCATACCCGCTGGGCTACGCATGGGGAGCCGAATGAGGTTAATGCCCATCCCCATATAGACTGTACTGGTTCGCTGGTGGTGGTCCATAACGGGATCATCGAGAATTATTATACCTTGCGGCGGTGTTTGTTGGATGAAGGGCATACCTTCCGTTCCAGCACTGATACAGAGGTTATCGCCCACCTGATCGAAAAATATCTGACAGACGGTCGAGATCTGATTCAAGCAGTAAGGCGAGCGCTTTTTGATGTAAGGGGTTCCTATGCCCTTGCTGTCATGTGGAAGGGTGCACCGGACCGACTTGTGGCTGTTCGAAGACAGAGCCCGCTTATCCTAGGGGTTGGAGGGGATGAGGCATTTCTTGCATCCGATATCCCTGCACTCCTGCCCTATACCCGCGACCTGGTCTTTATGGAGGACGGCGACATGGCTATCCTGTCGAGGGGTGGGATAAGATTCTTTTCTCTCGAGACCGGGGAGCCGGTCGACAGGGTGTCACATACCATTTCGTGGGATGCTTCTATGGCTGAAAAGGCAGGATATAAGCATTTTATGTTAAAAGAGATATACGAACAACCCCAGGCGGTCTTGAATACCTTTCTGGGACGCATCAAACCTGGGGTGAGCGATATAACCCTTCCTGAGATAGATCTTTCTTTTGATGTAATAAAAGGACTTAATCGTATAATCTTTCTTGCATGCGGGACATCGTGGCATGCAGGCCTTGTTGCGAGGTATTGGATAGAGAAGTGGGTTGGGATCCCTGTTGAGGTGGAGTTGGCATCCGAGTTTCGCTATAGGCATCCAATCCTTAATGATAAGGTGCTGGTCGTCCCGATCTCGCAGTCAGGAGAGACCGCCGATACCCTTGCGGGGATCAGGATGGTAAAGGCCATGGGATCGCCCGTGCTTTCGATCTGTAATGTTGTCGGCAGTACCATAACCAGGGAAGCTGATGCCACTATTTATACACATGCGGGCCCTGAGATAGGGGTTGCATCAACCAAGGCCTTTACAAGCCAGCTCGCCGCCTTGTTTATATTGGGGTTGTACCTCAGCAAAATAAGAGGGACAATCGCCCGTGATGAACTTGCAACAAAGATTGATGCCCTCGCAGGGCTTCCTGGTCTATTGGAAGGTTACCTTACCTTGTGGCACAAAGAGGCCATGGGTCTTGCAGATGAATTTTATAAGAAGCAGGATTTCCTCTTTCTTGGCCGTGGTTTCATGTTCCCTATAGCCCTTGAGGGCGCATTGAAACTCAAGGAGATATCATATATACATGCCGAAGGTTATGCCGCTGGCGAGATGAAGCACGGGCCCATAGCCTTGATAGATAGGGACATGCCGGTTGTGGCCCTGGCGCCAATGGATCATGTGTATGAAAAGATGATCAGCAATATAGAAGAGGTAAGGTCAAGGCGTGGGATTGTGATAGCCTTTGGTGAAGATGGCGATACCCGTCTTGCGGAGATGGCCAAATATGTGGTATCTGTCCCAAGGCCATCAGATGGTGATATAAATCCATTTCTTTATGTAGTACCTTTACAGCTCATGGCCTATGAGATAGCAGCAGCCAGGGGTTGTGATGTTGATCAGCCGAGGAATCTGGCAAAGAGTGTTACAGTTGAATGATAAGTTTGTCTGTAGCAGGGTCTTAATGAAAGATGGGGTGTATGATACAGAAAGATACAGTGCGTTTTAAAAAAATCTTGGTTACAGGCGCGGCTGGGTTTATAGGTTTCCATCTTTCAAAGCGGCTTTTGCAAGAAGGCAGGGAGGTTATTGGGTTCGACAATTTTAATGACTATTACCCCCCATCCATAAAAGAAGACAGGGCGAGAGAGCTTATCCCGTTTCCTAAATTTAAGATGGTCCGTGCAGATCTCTCCGATAGAGAGGCCATGGCAACCCTCTTTGAATCGGAACGCTTTGATGCAGTGGTAAATCTGGCCGCACAAGCCGGGGTACGCTATTCCGTTGAAAATCCATATTCATATGTTGACACAAATCTCGTTGGTTTTGCAAACGTCCTTGAAGGGTGCCGTCATACCGGTGTGAAACACCTGATCTTTGCATCCTCCAGCTCGGTCTATGGTGCAAATACCAGGCTGCCATTTTCAGTCCATGATAACGTCGATCATCCAATTTCACTCTATGCAGCAACAAAAAAGGCTAACGAGCTTATGGCCCACACATACGCCCATCTCTATGGCCTTCCATCAACCGGCCTGCGTTTTTTTACAGTGTACGGTCCATGGGGGCGACCTGATATGGCGCTTTTTTTGTTCACCAAGGCCATCCTTGAAGATAGACCGATAGACGTCTTTAATTTTGGCAAGATGCGGCGTGATTTTACTTACATAGATGATATAATCGAGGGCGTGATAAGGATTGTGGACAAGGTGCCCGATCCAAACCCAGAATGGAACGGGGCGGCCCCTGATCCGGCAACAAGCTACGCCCCATACAGGATATACAACATAGGGAACAACAAACCGGTTGAGTTGATGTATTTCATAGAGGTTGTTGAACGGTGCCTTGGAAAAAAGGCAAAGAAAAATCTCCTTCCTTTACAACCAGGTGATGTGTCTGTAACCTATGCGGACATATCGGACCTGGAAAGGGATATAGGCTTTAAGCCACAGATACCCCTTGAGGATGGTATTCCAAGGTTTATAGATTGGTACAAAAAATACTACGAGATTGGCGGGTGATTGATCGAGATGCATATTACAGTAATTGGTACGGGGTATGTAGGTCTGGTGGCGGGCGCCGGACTCGCCGATTTCGGGATGCACGTCATCTGTGTGGATAAGGACAAAGATAAGATAGATAAGCTTATTGCTGGTGAAATGCCATTTTATGAACCCGGTCTCAAGGAGTTGGTGGATAGGAATGTTGCAAACAAAAGGCTTTCGTTTTCCATTGAGCTCGCACCGGCGGTTGAACAATCACTAGTTATTTTTTTGGGTGTTGGTACCCCATCCGATGGACGTGGCGGGGTTGATTTGTCTGCCGTCAAGTCGGCGGCGCTTGAGCTTGCATCGGCGGTGAATGATTATAAGGTGGTAGTCACAAAGAGCACGGTCCCTGTGGGCACCAACCGATGGATCAAGGCCCTTATAGATGAGAATAAAAAGCAGCCGGTCGAGGTGGATATTGTTTCAAATCCGGAATTTTTGAGGGAGGGGGCTGCGGTTGAGGACTTTATGCGCCCAAATCGCGTTGTCTTGGGCTCTGATAGCCCAAGGGCGCTTGCTATTGTGAAAGACATATACAGACCCCTGTATCTCATTGAGACACCGTTTGTAGTTACTGGCCTTGAGACCGCTGAAATCATAAAATATGCATCAAATGCCTTTCTCGCCACCAAGATATCCTTCATCAATGAGGTGGCAAACCTGTGCGAAAAGGCCGGCGCGGATGTCCACGATGTTGCAAGGGCGATGGGGCTTGATAGGCGCATCGGCCCTAAATTCCTTCACCCTGGTCCTGGCTTCGGCGGTTCATGTTTTCCAAAGGATACAGAGGCATTTGTCAAGATGGGGAGGGATCTTGGGTCTCCATTGAGGATTGTTGAGGCGGTCATGGATGTGAATGCCGCACAGAAAGACCGTATGGTTGAAAAGACCGAGGCGATACTTGGCGGAGAGCTTGGCGGTAGAAAGATAGCGGTCCTGGGTCTTTCTTTTAAACCCAATACAAGCGATATACGTGAGGCGCCGGCCATTCATCTGGTAGATGCCTTTATCAAAAAGGGGGCGAGGGTATCTGCCTATGATCCAGCGGCAATGAATGAATTCAAGCGCATATTCAGCGTTGACCAGGTCGCCTATACCTCTGACCCATATGAGGCCGTAGAGGGGGCGGATGTCATGGTGCTGGTCACGGAATGGAATGAGTTTAGAAATCTCGATCTGATGAAGGTCAAGGAGCTTATGGCGACCCCTGCGATTGTGGACCTGAGAAACGTATATGACCCGTTCAAGGTAAGGGAGATCGGGTTCTGTTACAGCTGTGTTGGAAGGGGCGTGTCTTCGTCGGGATTGTGTCAATAACGATCGTGGGGTACCAAAAAAATCTGTTGCAAAATTACGCCATCCCTACATACCTTTTGTTTTTTTGAGGGGGACAACTGGAATCTGGCTTTACAAAGACAGTAAGTCAGGCGAATCCGTGATAAACCTTTCCAGGTCGGACGGATTGTCAATATCTGGAATCCACATAGAAGAGAGCGATTTTAACTGAGGCCAAGGGAATCCCGGGGTCCATATCAACGACATCAAAATGTCATAGTCACCCTTGAGAGACCGATGTTTCGGCAATTAATGATCGCTGGTAAAGATATCAAAAAATATCAATCGTCATACCCCCTTGCTCTCTGGAAATATGAATGAACCGGCATGAATTATGTTTCACGTGAAACAATGACAAACCTATCTTCCCAAAGGACATCCATTATAGCAATAGCAAATCAGAAGGGCGGCGTAGGAAAAACTACGACCGCTGTCAATCTGGCCGCAGGCCTTGCCATGCTCGGACAGTCAGTGTTGCTTGTGGACTGTGACGCACAGGGAAACGCCACCAGTGGTATGGGTCTTTCATCGCGCCAAATTGATCCGCATCTGTATCACATGCTTGTTGGGACCTCTGGCTCGGCCGGTGTGGTGCGTCATACGGCCGTGGCGAATCTAGACATCCTGCCTTCCAATACCGACCTTGTCGGAATAGAACTTGATCTGGCCGAGAGGCAGGAGAGGGAAGGTGTATTAAAGAATGCACTCAGTGGTCTCGATCATTACGATTTTATTATCCTAGATTGCCCACCTTCGTTGGGGCTTATGACCATAAATGCCCTTGTTGCATCAAATGCAGTACTCATACCACTCCAGTGCGAATACTTCGCCCTTGAAGGCCTTAGCCAGCTGGTTCAGACCATCCGTCTTGTAAAACACAATTTTAATCCGATGTTGCACATAGAAGGGATATTGCTTACGATGTATGATCACCGTATCCGCCTTGGCTATCAGGTTGCCATGGAGGTCAGGACCCATTTTAGGGATTTGGTCTATAGAGCGACTATTCCCAGAAATATAAGGCTTAGTGAGAGCCCAAGCCACGGACAGCCCATATTTTTGTATGATCCGAGATCCAAAGGCGCAGAGGCATATCTTTCGTTTGCCAGGGAGTTTCTTTCAAGACATAGGAGGGGTTTATGAAGTTTAAAGGGGGACTTGGTAAGGGGCTCGGCGCCCTTATTGCTGAAGGTGATATTTATGACGCAGGCAGCCCTGGTTTTTTCCAGTGTCCGATAGAAAAGATCCATCCCAACCCGAATCAGCCGAGGAAGGAGATGAATGGCGCCGCCCTTGAAGGCCTTGCGGCATCCATAAAAGAGAAAGGGGTGCTTCAGCCGCTTGTTGTAAGGGAGGTCTCATCCGGTCGGTATGAGATCGTTGCTGGAGAGAGGCGATGGCGGGCTGCCCAGATGGCCGGGTTAAAGACCATCCCTGTGGTGATAAAAGATGTAAGTCCCAACGAGGTCTTGGAGCTTGCGCTTATCGAGAACATCCAGAGGCAGGATTTGAACCCGCTTGAGGAGGCGATGGCCTATAAGAGGCTTGTGGATGAAGTGGGGCTTACACAGGCCCAGGTTGCCTCGAGGGTGGGTCGAGATAGGGCTACAGTCGCCAATTTTTTGAGGCTGTTGCAGCTTCCGGACTATGCACAGAGGGATCTTGTGGAGGGTAGGCTCACTATGGGGCATGCTCGTACACTCTTGATGGCAAACGATGCAGATACCATGCGCATGATGAGGGATCAGATCGTCTCAAAAGGGCTTTCGGTGAGACAGGCAGAGGACCTTGCTAGAAGGCTTTTATTGCGTGGCGCTGGAAGGAAGGCAAGACAACCTTCTATTTCTGACCCTGACATAGAAGGTATTGCAAAGGAACTTAGTGCCTCCCTTGGCCTTACCGTGAAGATATCCCATGGACAAAAAGGTGGCCGTATAGAGATACGCTACAAGGACCTCGATGAGTTTGAACGGATCAGATACATTTTAAAGGCCGTATAAACAGCTATAATTTCTTGGAAAGATTCCAAATTGCCCCTTCCATGGTGTTTAATCCATCCTGTCAAGGTATGGAAGGGAGATTTAAATCCATTTCCAAATCCTTTCTCCAAAGGGGTAAAAGACAACTTCCGATGTAGGATAAAAATTAATCCCCTTGATGTGGAGAGGGACAGATTGATGGTGGTTATCTCGCGCCTTACTGTCGAACAAAATCGTTAATCTTGGAGATTTTTTAAAATGTCAGCACCCTATCGCTTTCGGCGATCAACCGGTACAGGTCGGCCTGTTTGGCCCTTTTGTGATATCCTTCCTCCACGCCGTGGAGGTCAAGGAGCTTGCCTCAGGAAGCAAGGCGCCTTCGGATAGAGTGAACAGTTTGGCGAGATTGGTCAGGGGGTATCTTTCCGAGGCCAATATCTGGTAGTTGACAGACGGGCCATTAAGAAAGATGGTGACATCATCCATCTGCTCGAGCATTAGATTTCCCATGCGAAAGGCATTCCAGAGGATCTCAGGATCACCACTGCATGCCATCAATGTTACTTTCATGACAGCTCCTCCTTTTTGTTATTGTGCCTCTTTTTTATAGCCGCAGCCTTTAACTGGGCACCTCAGCGTCCTTTTCCCGTCCCTCCCGATCTTTGCGACCAATATGGGCGAGCCACAGTTAGGGCATTTTTCATTAACCGGTTCATCCCAACTTACATATTGGCACTCTGGATATCTGTTACAGCTATAAAAGGTGCGGCCAGTCTTAGATCTCTTTTTTACTATCTGTCCGCTGCATCCTGGATTTGGACATGGCACACCGGTTGTTAGGGGTTTTGTGTTTTTGCATTCAGGATAGCCTGAACAGGCGATGAATTCACCAAATCTTCCCTTTTTCACCACCATCGGACGCCCGCATTTTTCGCATATTCCAGCCGATGGATGGGATGTCTCCTTGCCTATTGGTTTTATTTGACCCCTTTCATCCCTTGTGAAGTCGCTTGTATTTTTACAGACAGGATAGGCTGAGCAAGCAAGAAATTCCCCTGTCTTCCCATATTTAATGACCATCGGGGCACCGCATTTGTCGCACTTAATGGCGGTTTCTATGCCGACCCACTTTATTGACTTCATCTCGGTCTTTGCAGTATCAAGGCTCTCTTTAAATGGGGCGTAAAACCCCTTTAGGACCTCAAGCCATGACAATTTTCCCTCTTCGATCTCATCGAGCTGTCTTTCCATATCGGCCGTAAATCCTGTATCGAGTATGCCTGAGAAATGTCCAACCAGGAGGTCTGTAACTATAAAACCAAGCTCCGTCGGCAAAAGATGCCCTTGTTCCATGCGGACATATTCCTTTTCTTGAATGGTCGAAAGGATTGTTGCATATGTGCTTGGCCTGCCTATACCCTTTTCTTCGAGGGTTTTGATAAGGCTTGCCTCTGTGTATCTGGGCGGAGGCTGGGTGAAGTGTTGCTTTGGAATGATATCTATGAGGTCCAGATTTTCACCTTCGGAAAGGGGTGGGAGATCAACCGGACCTGTATCGTCATCGGCACCTACCTGTTCATCTTTTTTCTCCGAGTACATGGCGGTAAAACCGAGAAATCTCATTATTGAGCCAGTAATTTTCAGCATATAGGGCCCTGCCTCTATGTCCACTTGTGTTTGGTCCAATATTGCAGGGGCCATTTGGGACGCTACAAATCTCTTCCAGATGAGTTCGTAGAGTGCGAGGGCATCCTTGGAAAGGTATGTAGTCATGGCCTCGGGTGTCCTTAAGATAGATGTGGGTCTTATGGCCTCATGGGCGTCCTGGGCCAATCTGCCTGTTTTGTAGCTCGGCGCCTTGGGCGGCACATAATCCTTTCCAAACATCTCTTTTATGAAGTCCCTGGCTGCATCGACGGCTTCACTAGCAAGTCTTGTAGAGTCTGTCCTCATGTAGGTGATAAGACCTACAGGGCCTTCTTCGCCGATGTCTATGCCCTCATATAGCATCTGCGCGATGGTCATGGTCTTCTTCGCCGAAAACCTGAGTCTTCTGGCTGCCTCTTGCTGAAGCGTGCTGGTTATAAATGGAGGGGCAGGCTGACGCCTCTTTTCTTTTTTTTGTATCTTTAAGACCTTGAACGCGGCGTTTTTTAGAAAGTCCGCTATTTCTCTTGCGGCATCTTCGTTGTTGATGATAAGCTTTTTGCCATTTTTTGCCGTTACCCTTGCAACAAATTCAGGTGGATGTCCGGCTTTGAGTTTCACCTGGATGGTCCAGTATTCCTCAGGGACAAATGTACGTATCTCTCTTTCCCTGTCGCACACAATCCTTACAGCCACTGACTGGACCCTGCCGGCCGAAAGACCTCTTTTTACCTTGTCCCAGAGTATCGGGGATATCTGGTAACCAACCAGTCTGTCAAGTATGCGCCTTGCCTGCTGTGATTCGAATTTGTTTTTGTTCAATTCTACAGGGGCACTTATGGCCTCCTTTATCCCCTTTTCTGTGAGCTCTCTGAATAGCACTCTGTGGAATTTCACCGGTTTTTTGCCGTTTCCTGCAAGTTCGTCAGCTATATGCCACGCTATCGCCTCTCCTTCACGGTCAGGATCAGGTGCCAAGTATATATCCTGTACGCCTGAGGCGGCTGCCTTGAGTTCCTTTAAGACCTTGGCCTTGCCCCGAATCGTCTCATAATGCGGGGTAAAGTCGTTTTCGATATCAACGCCGAGCGACTTGGCTGGAAGATCCTTGATATGACCAAGGGATGCCCTTACATCAAAACCATTTCCGAGGTATCGTTTTATTGTTCGGACCTTTGTCGGAGATTCAACGATAATAAGACTCTTGCCCATTATATTTTTAGTCCTTATTTTTTTTGATACATTTGGCCAGGCAGGACCTGGATGAGGTCTTTCAGCTCCATCTGTAGCAATATGCCGTTTACCTGGGCGACCGGAAGGCCGCTTGAATGTACAATTTCATCTATGTGTACCGGATAAGCGTCGAGCATATTATATAAAAGCCTCTCTTCCGGCCCTAGAGACATAATATTGGGCCTGTTCGGCACATCGGGTTCTGCATGGCCGGTCTGAAAGATACAGAAACCATCGAGTATATCTGTTGCATTTTCAACTAATCGTGCACCTTGCTTTATAAGCCAATGGCTTCCTGTGCTCCCGTTTGAGTAAATACTGCCTGGAACCGCCATCACCTCTCGGCCCTGTTCGAGTGCGCAGGATGCAGTGATCAGGGAGCCGCTCTTAAGGCCTGCCTCGATTACTACAACTGCCAGACAGAGTCCGCTTATTATTCTGTTCCGTATAGGGAAGTTTTTCGGCTCCGGCGCTGTACCGGGCGGAAATTCGGTTATGATAGCGCCACTTGATGTTATGCGCTTAATAAAGGCCTTGTCGTGCCTGGGATATGGCACATCTATACCGCATCCCTTTACAGCTATGGTGACGCCACCTGATTTGAGTGTGGCCTCATGGGCCGCAAAGTCTATGCCAGGGGCAAGTCCAGAGACCACCGTAATTCCTTTTTCGGCAAGCCCGGATGCGATCTCGCTGGCCGCCTTGATGCCATATGCACTGGCCTTCCTGGAGCCGATTACTGCAACAGCCTTGCCGTTGAGGACATTGCGGTCTCCAAGCCCATATAGTATGGCCGGTGGATCAGGTATCTGCCCCAGGGGTTTTGGGTATTCTTTATCGCGATAGGTTATCGTCCAAACCCCAAGCCCTTCAATCGTCTCCATGCAACGTTTGTGGAGACGCCAATCCGGACCAGCCAAAATGGCATTTTTGAGTCTGATAGAGAGCCACCCGGTAGCGTCGAGTTCAGAGGTCTGTGCCTTCAGCACAGCCTCTGGCGAGCCGAAATGGTCCACCAATCTCCTGAGGGTAATGCTCCCTATGCCGGGCACAATCTGCAGAGCCACCCATGGACTAATTGCGTTGGATTGATATTTGAGCATTTTGACCGCTGCAGTATTTGTGGAAGGATCTGGTGGTATGTATGACATGCGAGAGACTAAAAAAGAGTTTTTATCTCGCGTCAAGCAGATATCACCAACCAGGTCATTTTAATGGATTCAGCAGGTCGTAGCAGATATCACCAACCATCGTTAATTTGGTTTGTTATATTGTAGGTTTTACAACTCGCCCCGAACGAATACACTGAGTACAAACGCGGATGTGCCGCGTCTGGCCATTTACAAGGGCCTTGACGCGTTGCAGGTTTGGAAGCCAACGCCTTAGGGTGCGGTTGTTGGCATGGCTTACCTTGCAGCCTATTCCAGGTCTTTTACCGCATATTTCGCATGTCTTGGACATAGAGACCTCTTAAAAATAGGGATTTTGATTTTAGGCTATATAAACCGATCAGATCCTAAATGCAAGCATTTCCATTATCTTAAAACAATTTGGCGGCGACAAACCGCTGTTGCGATTAAATCCTGTTCCTGATTACAAGACCGATATTGTGCGCACATTCCGTCGTCCATCACATGATCGGGCCAGAGGGCCGCAATTTATTTAAATCGCGAAAGGCGGATATCTTCAAAAAGATAACCAATTATTTCTTGCGGGCGGTTAGATGTCTATGCGTCTATAGGGCTGGATAAGAGGGGCGGACGATCCGCCCCTCTTGGGGCAAGAAAGACTCAGAACCTGTAGGTCAGGACCCCTAGAACGGACTGGACCTCAGTGCCTTGATCGCCATAAACGTATGGTTCTTTGTCTGTAAATTTGTCATAGAAATAGTGCAACCCCAGCCCAATGGTATTTGTAAGGCGATAGGTTGCACCAAATGTGAAATCGAATTCTGAGAAGTCGAGATTTGAATAGTTTTGTATGCCGTTTATGTATGCAACATCATAGAGATATGGCATGTTGGGATTGAGAGAACTGACATTATAATCAAGCTTTACATCCCCTGTTGGATACATGCTTGCAAAGAAGAAGTCCTTAATGCTGCCCATGCCTTTTGTGTAGCTCAGGGTGGCGTTTAGGCCGATCTTCGGCGCCGGTTTGATGTCTGTACCAACCATAAAGGTGTGTGCCTCTGTCCTGTAGTTCATATTAGTGTGTTCAGAGCCAAACTGGCTCGATGTTATGAGGTTCCCTCACCCGTCATAGACGGCTATGCAATACATGGACTCGTATTTGTCGTAGAAATAGTTATAGCCTGCACTGAAGGCCATCTTTTCGTTCGGAGCCAGCACCAGGTTCAATCCGCCGGTGAAGAGATTCTGATGCCAATCTCTGCCGTCTACCTCGTTATTGTTTCCTATGCGGTATTTTGCATAGAGGTTTGTAAAGAGTATTTGGATGGGCGACCACCCTGCCTTGAGCCCTATTTCATGAAGCCTGTTGGGCATATTGCTCCTTGTCCCAGTTCTTGCATCATAGATATTGGGTGCATAGGTTCTGTAATAATTCCAGTTGTCTGTGGCCGGACCAGCATAGGTGGCAAATTGTCCGCTAGGGGCGCACACTGCCTTGTAAAGGGCATAGACATCGTTTGCAAGCATAAGCTTATATCCAAGGTTGAACCTGGGCCCATTGTTTAACTGCCAGTCCCCGGCAAGTCTAAATATGTGTTCATCTGTGTCGTGCGGTACATTGTGCTCCTTATTGTTTTCTCTTTCTTCCCGACGATATTCATAGCCGCCCATGATTGCAATCGTGCAGCTGAGCTTGTAGGTCAGATCAACGCCGCCTGTATAGAGGTTCAGGTCATAGCCCGATTTTCTTGTAAAATCGTATGTTGAAAAGGGTTCGTTTTTAAATGCATCAATCTGTCTCTGGTCGTTTACGTTTATGAAGACGTTGTCGTTGTTGAGTGTTTGATATCTTACTTGCGCAGTCAAGGACAATTTTTTGGTTATGCGGCTATGTATCTTGGCGAAGAGCGAGCCGCTCTTAAGATCAAGGTCTTTGCCGTAATTGCCCAGGAGTGCATTGTATGATGAATCTGTGCCTCGGTTTGTGCTCACAGAATATACAGCCCCGGCCATTACGGTATTCTTCTTGTCTATATCGTAGCGTAGTTTTAGGCTGTGGCTGTCTTTGGTAGACTCTGGCGTGCGGTCGAATGGAAGCGCACCGTATGTCCCGTCGAACTGGAGTTTCGGGCCGAAGGGTGCAACGTGTGCACTTGCTAACTTATTATAATTATTATACATTTTGTCGCCGCTGTCATCAAATTCCCTGTGCATATATGAATAGTCTATTACAAGGGCCTCAAGTCTCAGAGAGAGTTTGGGTATGAAATCATTCGTGAGTTCATTTATATCTTTTGAATAGGCCTCTATATGACATGCTGAACACTTGCTCATGGTGCGCGACTGGACACAGCCTGTCCTTTTTTCCATTCTGTGATCAAAACCGAGTTTCAGTTCTGGTATCTGGGGTATATTGAAGACTATGCGGCTGTTCCACTCGGAGCGGGTAACCGAATAGTCATCTCCTGGTCCGTGATCCGTGTAATATACGGCGGCGGCCCCTATTATGCTCTGTCCGGCGGTTATGGCTGTGCCGTCAGGATTTTTCCCGGGGATTGGGCTTGAAAAAGGTAATCCTACAGGGGCGCCTGGCGTGCCTGCCCCTTTAAATATGTGTGCTTCAAGATTTTCCAGTTTGTCATGGTCTAGGCGGTGCATGAATTTGTTGTAGTCGGTCTTGTAAAGGATTATTCGATTAAGCGAGAGATCGCCCCTATACTCCTGGTCTTCCGAATCTTGATATCTTGCAGAGCCATCCAGGTCAAGATTGCCCCCCTATATTTGAATCTGCCGTTAAGGTCCCAGTTCGAACCTTTATCATAGATGCTTTGATATTCAGCGGCGCCCTTGGCCCCCTGCTCCTTTCCTTTCAGTTTGTCGTTTAAAGAGCCGCCGACCGTTATTTCACCCTCGATCGGTTTTTCATCATCCGCCAAGACCGGCGTGAAACAGATAAACAAAAGACCGACAGCGATTATCAAGTAAAGATAAACATTACTCATGTTCATGTCCTTATCCCCCTTATCATCTTGTAAGGCCCTTGCCCTGGCCGGCTACAGATTGTGATGGCATATCGGAGCCGTGGACCCTTGGGTGACACTGCGTGCATTTGGTCATGAACGATTTTTGGAAGCCGCGATCGGTCGCAGCGATCTGATTTGTTGGATCGCCAGGCACGGTTACGGGGAATTGGCTGTTCGAGGCCCTTGCTGCATGAAAGTGCGCCTCGTGACACTGCAGACAGAGGAATGGTTCCTGCTGCCTTAAGAGATTGTTGGCTACAGAGCCGTGCGGTTCATGACAAATCAGGCAGTTTTCCACTACAGGGTCGTGTTCAAAGACGAACGGTCCTTGATATCTTGTATGACACTTTAGACACAGGTCATTTACTCGTTCGTCCGTCCTGAGCATACCCTTTTCCATATTTTCACCGCCATGCGGGTTATGGCAGTCTGTACATCCCATTTTCCCCTCTTTGATAGGGTGGTGTGATGCAAAGTAGGTCTGTGCGTTTACATCTTGATGGCACGACGCACATAATTCCTTCTCATCTTTTATTAAAAAGGATTTTTTTGAATTTGAGTGGATCTTATGGCATGATGTGCAATGGACTCCGTTTTCTTGGTGGGTTGAGCCTGGCCAGTTCATGCAAGATCCGTTTTGGTGACATGATACACATATCCCTGCGACACCTTCAGGGTTCGAGTCATTCTTGTCTTTTTTTGGGCCCAATATCTTGGTCGGATCGCCGCCTGACTCGATATGGACTGAACCAGGCCCGTGACAGGATTCGCAGCCTGTCTTGTAGCCGTCAGGCACCTCAAAAGAGGCTATCCTCATATGGACGTTTTCTTTCTCGGCTACAAGCCCCTCATGACACCCTCTGCATGTCTCTGTCCCTACATAGACTGCTTCCGGCACTGGTTTTGGTGTTTTTATTACGGCCGAGCGTTTCTGAAGTCCACCAGTGCAGCCCATGATGAATCCCAACCCTACAACTACAAAAAGGATTTTTTTGTGCATCTCTCCCTCCTGATCTGACCCTTTATGGTCAATTTAAATCGATGAGACACGCGACAGCTTGTAATTACCCCCTTCGGTTTATCAGACTTCAAATAGAGGACTCCCTTTTTTTGATCGGCCAAAAAAATAGATCGTTCCTCCTGGATGTCCCATCGTTTATTGGTGAGATTAATTTACGTAATTTGTTTCTTTTTTTAACATATTTCAGCAAAAGAATTTTTAAAAAATCGTATTATTAATTTTTTGCCTTGATTTTAATCAATATCAAAGACAAATCTTTTGTTAAGAAAAATTTCAAAGAATAGATTAATTTCATTTTGTAACAAAATAACTATGTTATGTCACAATTTTATTGTGCAAATGATCAAATGCTATAAAAACGAGATGCCATAAGGGAAGGGTTGCAACGGGCAGGTATTTCAATTATATATAACCCACTTGGCGCCCGTAGCTCAGTTGGATAGAGCGCCGGACTACGAATCCGAAGGTCGGGGGTTCAAATCCCTCCGGGCGCACCAATGATAACCAAAAAACGTCTGATAACCAAAAACGCCCGACCTATTTAGGGTCGGGCGTTTTTTAAATGATGATCTCGTAAAAAAGTTATTGACATGAGATGGCTAAGCAAAAATCGTCAATGTAAGGCGCACAGACCTGTACCCCGCAGTTGGACTTTTTGCTATGCCATCAACGATGATCTAATAAATCTTGTCAGCCAAGCCCTTTTGTTAGTCGCCAACGCCAGCATTGGTACCTTGTGTCAGACTTGCAGCTTCCATAGCCCTTATTTTATAAAAGTGTTCCCAAATAAGAAAAGCAGTAATGACAAAAGATATGGCCCCAATAAATATCATATCTTCATGGAGGGATGGGGTGTAGGAGAAATATCTTGGCAAGTCAACGATATTGTACTGATGGAAAACCGGGATGAGTTGACCTACTACCACAAGGTCGTAAATCATCACAAAAGTGCCGACCAGGCAGACAAGACCTGCGGCGGCCAAGGCGGTTACATTTTTTGTCCTTGCAGCTGTTATGAGTGCGAGAGGCGCAAGGACCGCCAAGATAACTTCACCTATCCAAAAATTGCCCGCATAGCTTCCTTTTAATAAAAGCATCATGGCATCTTGGTTTTCGGTCATGTTGAAGAGTCCTGAATATATCTTCCACCCGACAAAACCAGCCGTCAAAATAAGGAGTATCACGCTGATCTTTGCAATCATGGAGAGTGCATCTTGCATCCCGGCGTCGATAGGCTGTTTGTCAAGTTTGATGGCGGCCCAGTTGAAGAACATGGTTGCGGAACACCCAAGGAGGGTGGCCTGGATGGCGAAATAGAGCGGCATATAGTTTTCGAGCCAAAATTCTCTTGATCCTATAACCGACATGTCTGCCTTCATGTTTAGATTTGCCGCCAGGCATGCGATGAGTGCCACGAGGCCGAACCTTGCTGCTGCCTTTCGTTTCCCAAGATGCAGCATAGTCAGATCCAGGGTCAGCAAAACAAAATATATGCTGTAGATGGTGCTTTTCCACCAGATATTTGATTCGGGATGGGGCGATAATACGCCATAAATAGGAACTCTCCAGGGATTTTCAAGCTCCAGAGAGATACTCATTAGTCCCCCGGCTATAGTTACAATCGCGAGAAAGATCGTCCTCTCAACAATCGGCTGGAATACCCTTATGCCGAAGACCTGGCCGAGTGAGGCCACAATACAGAGTCCTGTTGACATGGATGCAAAGAATACATACGATGCTATGAGAAGTCCCCATGGGACCTCTCTTGTCGTGTTGAAGGTCTCACCATGTCCTAGTACCAGGGCATGAATCCCAAAAGATATGCCTATGGTGCTGAGGATTGCAAAACATGCGAGGAGGATGAGGTGCAAGGTGGATACTGTGTGGGCAGCGGCGTCGGTGTCTATGATTGCAGATCCGGGTTTTGTCATCGAAGTGCTCCTTTCCTTATAAGATTGAAAGTTTTGTTATATGATAATAATTAGTTTACAATTTAAAAGTATCATATTTTTTAGTTATAAAATCAATTTGTAAAGAATAGAGGATGTTAAAGTGTTAAAAAAGAGGGTGTAAAATAATTTGTGTAAATGGCCATTCAGGGGTATGTCGATATCCCACCCTTTAAAAGGAGATCATTATGGCCATTGAAAAAGAACTGTTGGATCGTCTGTTTGTCGGCTACGACTGTAAAAGACCCGAAGAGCTGATCGGGGAAAACGGGTTGCTCAAGCAACTGACCAAGGCCCTTCTGGAAAGGGCGCTGCAGGCGGAAATGGCTGTCCATCTGGGACACGAGAAACATGGTGCAATAGCCGTCAAAGGCGGAAATGCCCGTAATGGCAAATCCGTCAAGACCATCAAGGGTGAGTTTGGCAAGCTGCCGATCGATGTCCCTCGTGACCGCGACAGCAGCTTTGATCCGGTGATCATTCCGAAGGGGCAAACCCGCTTTTCCGGTTTTGATGACAAGATTATTTCACTCTACACCCGGGGTATGACCACCAGGGAGATTCAGGGGCATCTGGAGGATATCTATGGTGTTGATGTCTCTCCCAGCCTGATTTCAGCGGTCACTGACGCTGTTGCCGATGAGGTTAAAATCTGGCAGAATCGCCCTCTGGACACTGTTTACCCGATCATCTATAGGGACGCGATAATGGACATGTTATGAACAAGGCGGTCTATCTGGCTATCGGTATCACCATGGATGGGGTCAAGGATGTCCTGGGGATGTGGGTTGCGGAAAACGAAGGCGCCAAGTTCTGGTTGCAGGTAGTGACAGAGTTGAGAAATCGTGGGGTACAGGATATCTTTATTGCCTGTGTGGATGGCCTGAAGGGTTTCCCCGAGGCCATTGAGACGGTCTTTCCTCGCACCCGGATACAGCTCTGCATTGTCCATATGGTGCGCAATTCCCTGAGATATGTCTCATGGAGACAGCGCAAAGAGGTAGCTGCGGACCTCAAGACCATCTACCAGGCGACAACCGCCGAGCAGTCTGAGATGAATCTTACGGCCTTTGAGGAAAAATGGGATAAAACGCATCCGTCCATCGGCCAATCCTGGCGCAGGAACTGGGAGCGCATTATCCCTTTTTTGCCTATCCGCCGGAGATACGCAAGGTGATATACACGACTAACGCTATAGAATCATTGAACATGTCGCTGCGCAAAGTTACTAAGAACCGGGGTTCGTTCCCCAATGACGAGGCTATGCTCAAACTGCTTTATCTGGCGCTGAACAATATCGCCAGGAAATGGACTATGCCAATCAGAGACTGGAAGGCCGCATTGAACCGCTTTTCCATCTTATTTGGTGACAGAATGCCTGCTTATTGAATATGAAAAAACAAGACCGTTTACACAAAATTATTTACAGGCCCTAATTAATTGTTGATGGTGTTGTAAAAAGTTGTCAACTGCTGCGTTGTGCTGCATCCTTTGTCACTGCGGCGTGCAGGAGGTATGCCGCATTTCTCAGGATCTGCGCACCTTGCATTTACGATTTTTACTTAACCATCTCATATAATGACTTTTAGAGATCATTAATTATTTATTGGTTCTTTTTTTGTTGCTTTTTGTCTTGATGTCTACCTGTTGCGGCATGGACGTAGGGAGGTAAATGGTCTTTATGTCTGGCTTGCGAAATCGATGCCGCTACTTTGCATAGTGCTTATAAAAAAATATATGCCATACATCTGTGTCTGGTGGCGGTGCCTTAAAGACCAGACGCCCCCTTTTTGTAGGGTGGTCTATCTCCAATCTGAAGGCATGGAGCGCAATTGAGCCGTCAGGAAGGGGTTCTGCCGCCCCATATTTTATGTCTCCCAGGATGGGGCAACCCATGTGGGCGCATTGCGCCCTCAACTGGTGCGGGCGTCCTGTATCAGGTATCAGTTCCAGGAGATAGAGCCCGCCTTTTTCTTCAACAGTCCTCCACAAGGTGCGGGCTGGTCTTGCCAAGGGGTCGCTGAAGTCCTTCGGGAAGACCTGAACGAGGTTTCGGGTGTGATCTTTTTTGAGCATGTGTTCGAGCACCCCACTTCGGGCAGGGGGGATAGCCCTGGTGAGTGCAAGATATGTCTTGCGGATTGTGTGCATGCGCATCTGTTCCGAGAGACGCGATGCCGCCTTCGAGGTCTTTGCAAAACATACAAGCCCTGATACCGGGCGGTCGATGCGGTGTATCACACCAAGAAAGCAATTTCCAGGTTTGGACCCACTCTTTTTGATATAGCTTTTTGCCCAGTCCAGCAACGACGGATCGCCAGTTGAATCAGGCACGGTCAGGAGGCGCGCCGGTTTTGACAGCACAAGGAGGTGGTTGTCCTCATATATGATTTTTACTCCGGTCTTTTGTTGTAATGTCATACCATTGATGATATTAATCACATGACCACCTTAAAACAAAAATGGAACACTCTCAATGAAGGCCAGACATAAGCTGCCCAAGTCGATCCCATTGAAAGCAAATACTGTAAAGCCCCTTTTTCTGGAGAGGTACGCCCTTTTTGGTCTTTTTATCCTGGCCATCCTGCCGTTTCTCTTTTTCTCAAGATCTGTAAGCTGCACCTTCTACATCAGCAAATCAGCGATCTTCACCTGGGCATGGCTGATCTTTGGTATCCCATCCCTCTGGCTGTTAAGGGACGGTCGTGCGTTTGACAGATTAAAGACGCCCTTTTCCCTTTCAGTCTTGATTTTTGCCACGATGCTGGTCTTGTCCACTGTTTTTTCCATTACGCCACTTGTATCCCTTTTCGGCGTGTATGAAAGGCAATTGGGGCTCATGACGCAGATACAGGCCCTCGGCATGACATTTTTGACCATCATTATATTAAATGATGAAAAGAAGATATATCTGTTTGCCGATCTGCTTATTTTAGCAGGCGCCATAAACGCCGTAGTCGCAATCTTTCAATTTTTCGGCCTGGACTTTACCGGGTTTGATATCCCGTTGGGTACCCACGCCTATGGTCTTCAGGGTCAACCCGATCTCTTTGGTTCAGTAATGATGTTTACCATATTTCTCAATTTTGGCAGACTTTTTTCCAGTGTGAGCCCTGTCAGGCGTCTGGCGTTCGGGGTTGCGCTGCTCGTGCAGACCGCAGGCATCCTTTTCAGCCTGACAAGGGGCGCCTGGATAGGCTATCTGTCCGGCTTGTTGGTTTTTATCGTTATATTATTGAGTTTTTCAGACAGGGGGCGCAGAAAACACCACCTGAAATTTATTCTAATCGGTTTGGCGCTTTTGCTGATTATAAGTGCCGGGGCCGTATCGGTCTTCAGCGATTTTTTTGTCCCGAGGATCATGGGGCTGCTGCAAATCAAAGGGACAGCCGCAACCCGCCTGATATTGTGGCAGGAGACATTGAGATTTATATGGGACAACACCATTAATGGAAAGGTCTTCGGTGTCGGCCTGGAGTCGTTTCGGAGGGCCTTCATGCCCTTTAAGCCGCTGCACCTATCCCAGCTTGAGCCCAACGTAAACTATGACGACCCCCACAACAATTATCTTGGGATACTGGCAAAGATGGGCATAGCGGGGTTTTTGGCCTGGACCGCCATCTGGTTTCTTGCCGCAAGGTCCATCTTCAGGCTGTTCAAACAAGACCTTTTCAATGACGAGCGCGTGTTTTTGGCAGGGCTTACCGTCGGTCTCCTTGCCTATGCCGTTAACACGCTGACCATCTTTGACACCGTTGTGTCTATGACGCTGTTTTATGTCTTCCTGGGCCTTATCGTTTCATTGAATAACATTGTTGCAGCCAGGGAAGATGTGCATAACGTTGCCGTTATCGAAGGAAAGGCCGGTACACCCTGGCCGTTCTTTGTCATTGTCCTTGTGATGTCTGTCCTAGTGGTTGTAAATGGCATATATTATTTCAAGGCATGGGCTGCCGATAATAATTTTCTTTATGGCCTTGGAAACATCAAGTATTATGAGGCGAACCAGAACGCCATGGCGCCTCCGGCCAGGCTTCAATTTCTGGAAACGACGCTTGCCCGCATGAATGCGGCGATGGCGCAAAATCCGATTGAATCCCATTATGCCGTCTATTATGCCCTTGCATCCAGCTATTATTATGACGTCTTGAGGCAGCAAAATTCCGATGCCGCCAAATATCAGTTAAACAAGGGGATAAAGCGGCTCCTTGTCTATAAAGACGTGACCTGGGAGCCTGAAAACTTCTATATAGCCTTGGCTGACGCGTATAACAAGCTGAACGACTTAGACAGCGCTGTCAAATATCTAAAGACAGGGGTTGATGATTGGGACCATCAGAATTTTTACATGAGATACAATCTGGCGATTATACTTGTAAGGCGGGCGGATCAAAGGGCGGCTGATGGGGATGCCGCAGGTGCGATGGCTGACCTCCACGAGGCCCTGAACCAGCTCAATAGAGGTAAGGCTGTAATCGCCCGGAGCGATGAGTTCAGACATGTCTATGGTCAGATGCTTGAGCTGGAGAAAAAGATCAGTGACAGATTGGTTGATATCAGGCGGCCGGGTTTGCCGTCCAGCCATTGATGACCCCTTGAAGCCATCGATCAGACCCGAAGCTGAGCGGGAGAATATTTTTGAGACAGGAGGTTGCCATGTGCAGATCGGCGCAATATAAAATTCATCCCATCGTAATGGGGACAAAGGTATTTGATAAGGGCATGATGACCTATCAATACGGATACGGCGAGCCTTACACTATCCCCATATATTGCTGGTATCTGGAGGGCGGCGATAGGAATATACTGATAGACACGGGAGAGATGAGTCCATTGCAATCCGAGGGCAGGGAAAGGGCCGTGGGTGGAAAGATTTACAGGTTTGAGGAGGGGTTGGGCCGATGGGGGCTGTCGCCCGAGGATATAGATATTGTCATACATACGCATCTACATAATGATCATTGTGAAAATGATTATAAATGTACTAATGCTACATTCTATGTACATGCAAAAGAAATGGAACGCATACACAACCCACATCCGCTCGATTTTCGATATAATGAAGAGTTCATATTGGATATCGAAAAGAACGGCCAGATAAAGACAATAACCCAGGATACGGAGGTCGTGCCAGGCATCCGTGTCATTCATACGCCGGCACATACCGATGGGGGTTTGACGGTAATGGTTGATACTGCCCGCGGCAAGGCGGTGATAACCGGATTTTGTCTGATAATGGAGAACTTCTATCCACCAGCAAAGATAAAGGCAATGGAGATGGAGGTCATCCCGCCCGGGACGCATGTCAATGTATATGAGGCCTATGACATCGTCTTGAGGGTGCGGGACATGGCGGACATCTTGTTACCGCTTCACGAGCCTCGGTTTGCTTCGATTGATACGATACCATGATGTATTTAACTTGTACGTAAAGAGAGGGGCCGGGGCGAGATGAGAGTTAAGGAGGGCTGGCGCCTCGGCCCTTTGGAACGAACGATGGTTATAAGGAGGCTGAAACGACATCAAACAGCATGTCAGGAGGGGTTGTCATGAGTTTAAGAAGGAGTTCTTCTTTTAATCTTTTCAGCCTGGCTCCTTCTTCTCTTGTGATTTTGCCTGCCTGCGCCTTGTTTTTTAATTCAAAAAATTCATCTCCACCAAAGATATCTTTTTTTGTCCGTACCGTTATAAATCTGCCGGTTGCCCTGTCAATAAAAGAGAATGTAGGGGTAATCTCTGTCATGCCTCTGTAGGATTGTCCTATATAGGCTACGTTGTCAACACCGGCAAGCCAGTCAAACAGCTCTTTGTGTTCCGCCTCCGGCGGGAACATCGATACAACAAACAGGTCGCTCGGGTTCACCACGGTATCCCCCCATAATTTGGCAAGGCCGTAGCTGGCCGCGCGCCATGCCATAATCCGGCCAGGGCATATTTCACCTGAAATCTCATAGACCCTGTCCAGGGAAAACTCAACAATTCTCCCGTTTTTCAATATCAATGGTGGCATCCAGAGGCTATTCGCTGCCCTATAGACCACCATCTTTGTCAAGGCCTTTTTGTCAAAGGTAATGAGGGATCGTTTGCCTTTCTCCGGGTAGCGATACATGTTTTCAACAGGTTTGAGGATCGATGGTATCTTGCTCCCGGTAAAATAGCCCTCACTCAGCATCACAGGTATCACATACGGTATCTTACCCTCGTTAAATATGGCGTGATAAACAACATCGCCAAGCTGAGGATCAGCCTTTTCGAAGAGATAGCCATGCCTTATGTCATCTCTTTCAAAACCCCATCCCTGGGCGCTTAGCGTCCTGTATAAGCGCCCCTCCAGGGAATTTGTTGCCCGCTCCCAGCCTTCCATACCTTCAGGGGTATCGCTTCCATGCATTGCTAAAATAGCGGTCTTTCGAGAAAATATATTTGTAAAACCAGTGGTTGCGTCCAACATTGCCACAATCTGTCCGGCCAGGGTCTCAACCAGGAATGGGTTGTCGTCAATAGCCCGCGTGAGCTCAACTTCACCGGCGGGATCGGCCTTTACAAGGTTTTCTCCACCTGGAGGGGTGTCCTTTAAACCGAGTATATATCTTATCTCTTCGATATGATTGGAATAAGAGGAGATAAACAAGGGCACCGCTATGATACGGTTTACGCCCCGGCTGTTTAGTTCATCCACCGCCCCTGGGATGTCGGGTTTTGTGGCCTCCAGATAACCAAGGGCCACCGGGCATGAAAACCTCTTCTTTAATTCTTCCGCCAGCGCTGAAACAGGGCCTGTCCATGTGGGATCGTCTGTCCCATGTGCTATAACAAGTATCCCGGGGCCCCTTTCAGTCTCCGCTCTTGCTGCAACAACAAAAGGAATAAAAATGGATAAAGCAATGGTCAGAATAAGACTGAATATTCTGGTTTTTTTAGAAGACCTGTCATGGCTTAGACCTCCTCTTATTATTTTATTAAGTCGAAGACAGGGGCCCCTGAAATCCCCTCCCCTGTGGGTGAAAAAATGAATTCTTCGAGGCCCCTTGGGATCAAACGTCCTTAGTCACCATGTTGCCCTGCATGCGCCTCTTCGGTAGGTGCCGACAGGGGTGGGCCGAGCCTGTCTTCTCTGATCGCCTGCAAGACGTCCTTTATACCTATGCGTGGACCTTGATATATCTTGACCCCCTTTTTGTTGAGAAGCTCAAAGGGTTTTGGCCCGATAAGGTCGGTTACAAGGGCGTTTACCCCGGAATCGACAAGGATCTCCGCCGCCTTTACCCCGCGCCCTGTGGTCAGGGCCCGAGCCTGGTTTTCCCTTGCGCCCAAGACACCCGTGGCGGTGTCATAGACGAGAAAGTGGGTTGCTGTTGCAAAATGACGGGAAAAGACCGCGCCTTCATCCATGCCCATGGCCGTGATCGCTATCTTACCATTCATGACGTTTCTCCTTTTATTTATCGGGTCTCTTTTAATCCAATTGAGACAGTATGTCCTTTTTATCCGTTTTGTTTCCTTCTCCGGCCGGCAAGTACACAATTGCGCCTGCAATTTCTGCAGACAGCCGGCCTGGCCAAGCGTTTTGGTTTTTATGGCAATACATATCTACCCCCCTTTTTTTAATAAAAGACAGCCTAAAACTTTACGCCGGTCTCAACAGCGAACATGTATTTGTCGTCCTGCAGCCTGCCCTTGTCGTCTGAAAAGCCGTTGTCGGCATGGACGTAGGAGAGTTCGCCCCTTAAAAATACATTGCATGTGAGGTTGTAGGTGGGGGTGAATGTGACCGCATAGACGTCCTCCGCATCTGGGCTGTCAAGGTATATCCTGCTCTCCCCCTGATGGATATACTCAAGGCGGAGCGGGAATGAGAGCCTTTCAAGGGATGGGACTATGTAGAGGCTGGCGCCGATGGATGAGTCGTCCTTGAAGTATTTGTCCACCCTGCTGCTCCACCTCCAGTAGTCTCCGTTTACTGCCAGATACAGGCTTTTGAGGCCGTACAGGTCATCTATGGTATGGTCAATAACAATGCCCGTAAGGTGCCTGAGATCGTTCAGGTGGTAGTGGTATAGGCTCAGCCCCAGGCCGTTTACAGAGCCGTTTACGCCTACCTCCCACGAGCTTGAATCCTGTGCGCCGAGGCCCATTGGCTCGCCGTATTCATTGAGATAGACATCGTCCGTGCGGTATTCGTCATCATCGAGCCTGTGCTTGAACATCGCGCCGCAGAGCTTCAGGTCTTCGCCAAAGGCATATGTCACCCTTGCGCCCATTGCATTATAGGGCTGCTGGGAGGCAAGCGCCCCTACAGTGACGTTTGGATTTTGAAAGGTATAGGTGCTCCCATAGCCTGAGTTGGGTTTTAAGAGACCTGTCTCTACGGAAAGGCCCTCCAGAGACCTTATGGGCTTCAGGTTTATCGAGGCGTATTCAATGCGGAAGTCCGGGGTCGTGTCATTGGGTGCATCAAAGACAGACGGGGTCGTAACGCCTCCAAGTCCGACGTTAAAACCAAGAAGCCCCCCTTCCATCTCGGACGAGAGGTCCAAAAGGAGGTTTGACAGGACGAAGTTGCTGCTCTTGTTACCTGGCCCCTCGTTTGTTGTAGAGAACCAGCCGCCGCTCACACCGCCTGTGATATTGAGGTTGTCCAGGTATGGGCTGACCAGCTTTACAATCTTTTTCTTTTCCCCTTCTTTCTCGGCGGCCCCTTCTTTTTCTCTGAGCTCTTCCTTTACCGTCTCCTGCCCCTCGCCCGCATCCTTTGCAGCAAGCCTTTCCTCAAGCTCCTGGACCCTTGTCTTCAAGGCGTCGAGGTCCTTTACCTTGGCCCTCAGCTCTTCAAGTTCTTTTCGTATTTCCTTGTCTTCAGTGTCCGCGCATACTATCCCGGCGGGCAAAAAGGTTAATAAAAACAGGATGGCTGTTATAAAAATCCATGCGCCCTCTCCTCCAAAACCATGCCTGAACAGATTTAAATTCCGTCCCATTTTAATTGGCCTCCTCTTAAATAGTATTTTTATAAAAAAAAGTAACACGAATATAGCCCAATCAACCGCCAAGAGCAACCCCCGGGATCGGCAATGGATGATGTATCTCTGCTTTATAATCGAGGCGCCCCTGTCAGTTTTTCAAAACACCTTCTGAGGGTGCAGACGCCGGACGAATGATACCTGAATACAGGTATATCCTTGCCTTTTATCATATCCCTCGCCTCATTTTTGGCCTTGTGCGATATCTTGTTTGTAAAGATGACCAGGGCGTCCACGCCCTTGATCTTGGAACCCAGCCCGGTCTCAGATTTTGTAAACACCTTGAGGTTTATGCCGAATCTCTCGGCCTCGTTTTTGTATTGTCTCTCAAGCCTGTCCATGCCTCCTATCAGCGCTACGCACATAAAGCCTCACTCTCTAGTGGTCTGTAAGCGTAAAACCCCGAATCCAACCTATAACCTTGTCTTTTATTGCAAGGAGTGCCGCTGTGCATATAGGGTCCAGCTGGCTCCCGGAGAGCAGTGCGATCTCATCGAACGCCTTCTCCGGCGACATTGCCTTTCTATACGGCCTGTCTTGTATCATTGCCGAAAAGGTGTCGGCTACAGAGAGGATCCTGGCCCCGATCGGGATTTCGTTGCCCCTCAGGCCGGCTGGATAACCACCTCCGTCATATCTTTTGTGGTGGTGAAGCACCATGTCTTTGATGCCCCCTTTTTCTTTGAAACAACTCACCGCACCTATGATGGCGGCCCCTGTTTCAGGGTGTCTTTTTATGTATTGCCACTCCTCTTCGGTCAATCTCTCTTTTTTAGAGAGGATATGGTCAGGGACCCCAATCTTGCCGATGTCTGCAGGTGGCCTGCTATGTGGATCACATCGGCTTGCTGGGCTGTAAAACCTATCTTTAAGGCTATCATGTACCCTATCACCGCTACATGCTGCGAATGGTCATAGGTATGTCTGTCTTTAGCGTCTATGGCGTTTCCAAGCGCCTCGGCGAATTGATGTAGACTCACTCAGGCCCTGGTAACGCTAAGGGCCTGCGCCCCGATATCTAATTCACCCCAGTCTTCACACCACAACATTGTCCGTCCCCCTTCACGATATGAACAACCTTCCGCCCCAATAGACGATGAAAGAGACGACCCAGGCCAGGGCCAGCTCATAACCGATCATAAACAGCGGCCAGCGCCAGGAGTTTGTCTCGCGCCTTACGACCGCCACCGCGGCCATGCACGGGACATAGGTCAGCACGAACACCATCAGGGTGTAGGCGACCAGCGGGCTGTAAAACGGGTCTTTTTGAAGCGCCGTCTTGAGATCGTCCGCGCCCTCCTCTCCTGCGCCTACGCTGTAAAGGGTTCCGAGGGTGGCCACCACCACCTCCTTCGCGCCAAAGCCTGCAAACAGCGCCGTGCCTATCTTCCAATCGCCTAGACCTATGGGCTGCAGGAAAAAGGCGACCGCGTGCCCGATCCGGCCTGCAAGGCTCTGCTCAAGCTTCTTTTCAGCGAGCTCGTTTTCAAGGGCCCTGGTTTCGTTTTTGTCATGGGCCGCCTCGATCATGGTCTTATAGGTCTCCTCAAGCTGGGGATTTGCAGGGAAGCTTGAGAGAAACCACATCACTATCGATATGGCGAGGATGATGGTCCCAGCCTTTTTTATGTACAGCCATGCCCTCTCACACATGTGGATCAATACCCCCTTGAGCGTGGGCATACGGTAGGGCGGAAGCTCCATCACAAACGGCGTGGCCGCGCCGGGCAGGAGATATTTCTTGAATATCTTCGCCATGGCTATCGCAAGGACAACGCCGAGGACATAGATGGAAAAGATGACGTGACCTGCGACATGCGGGGCGAAAAACGCCCCGGCGAGGAGCGTATAGACTGGAAGCCTTGCGCTGCAGCTCATGAGCGGGTTCACGAGGATGGTCACGATGCGGTCACGCTCGTTTTCAATGGTGCGGGTACCCATGATGGCAGGGATGTTGCAGCCGAAACCGATGAGCATAGGGATGAAGCTCTTGCCGTGCAGGCCGATCCTGTGCATCAGACGGTCCATGATGAAGGCCACCCTGGCCATGTAGCCTGAGTCCTCAAGTACGGCAATGGCAAGAAACAGCATGAGGACGTTCGGGACAAAGACCAGCACGCCGCCTGCGCCTGCAATGACGCCGTCGGTTATAAGGGATCTCAGATACCCTTCGGGCAGGATTGCGCCCACAAGGGTGGAAAGCCAATTGAACCCGCCTTCGATCCACTCCCCGGGCGGCCCGCCAAGGGTGAATGTGAGCTGAAAGACGAGCCACAGGAGCCCCAGAAAGATCGGGATCCCGAGCACGCGGTTTGTAAGCACCGCATCTATCCTGTCGGATATCGTATGGCGTATCTCGATGGTGGAGCGCACCGCCTCGCGGCATGCGCCAGAGATGAAGCCATACCTTTGGCCGGCGATGGCGGTCTCTGGGTGCTCTCCTGTCAATTTTTCAATACGCGCCGCGCCTTCCCTGACTATCCTGTCTAACTCAGGGGATCCGACCTTCTTTTGCACGTTTTTGTCGTTTTCCAAGAGTTTTACGGCCAGCCACCTTGCACCGTATCTACCTGCAACCCCCTGGAGCGCAGGGTCCTTTTCGATGAGCGTCTGTATCCTCTCGATCTCCCCCTCGATCTCGGGCCCATAGTCCACGACCTTGTCGCGCCTGGGTCCTTTTGAGCCGGCCATGGATACGGCCACGTCCAAAAGCTGTTCTATCCCCGCCCCTTTATTGCCGATTGTCTGGACGATAGGGGCGTCAAGGAGCCTTGAGAGCCTTTCAATATCAAATTCATACCCGCGCTCCCTGGCTATGTCGCTCATGTTGAAGGCCAGGACAAGCGGAGCGCCAAGCTCCATGATCTCCACGGCAAGATAGAGATTTCTCTCCAGATTGGAGGCGTCGATTATATCCACCACCACATCCGGCCGTTCATCAATTATCGCGTCCCTGGCCACCACCTCATCCTCTGAATAGGCCGTAAGGCTGTAGGTACCCGGGAGGTCGATGACCTTGATCTCATGACCACCATGCCGGCAAAGACCTTCTTTACGCTCAACGGTCACGCCCGGATAGTTTCCGACATGCTGCCTAGCGCCCGTCAGGTTGTTAAAAATGGTAGTCTTTCCTGAATTTGGATTGCCCGCAAGGGCTACTGTAATCTTCGGTCCCATTCTTTATCCCTCACCCCATTTTTTTGACTGGTTTTTTATTTAGGTATGGCATAAAATTTTAGTTTTAACGAAACAAAGGTACAAAAAAATTATCTAACTATAATCTTCTGTGCCATCCCGCGGCCCAGCATCAACCTAGATCCATTAAGTCCTATTACTACCGGCCCATCCGCGAGGTTTTGTATCATCTCGATCTCGACACCCGGTATGAGTCCGAGGACCGACAACCGACTTCTTAGCTCGCAGCCGGCCTTGACCCCTAAGAGTCGCACCCTTTTGCCATTTTCAACCATTGCAAGCGACATGACGATCTTTCCTCCATTTTTACTTATTCTTATTCGATCAATTCCACTTCTATCGATTCCGCGTCGTCTTTACGAAGGGAGAGGTGGTATCCCTTGACCTTGACGTCCACCGGATCGCCCAGCGGGGCAACGCGTTCGACCTCTACCAGAGAGCCAGGGGTTATTCCCATTGCCGCAATCCGTTTGTTTGTCTCACCACGGCCCCTGATCTTTATGACCCTGCCTTTCTGGCCAGGTTTCAATGCCTTTAGATTGGTATTGGCCATCGATTTTTTACCCCCTTGTTGTATATGTTTTTTTACAGCCTCCAGGGTCGTGGAGATACACTCTTCACAGTTTTCGTGGGAGCGGCCCTGGTCGCAGTAATAGCCAAATCCGGCAAGCCATTTTGTCCCTCCCCTGGGGCATGTCTCAACAAACTCTATAAACTGGCTCAGCCGTTCCAGGATGACCTTTGGGATCGCGTGTTCCATCTGGCAGGCGGTTTTGTCGGCGATCCCATAGTCCACTGCCAAGACGTTTACAAAGAAGTCCCGCAGGACTTCATGGCGTCGTACTATATCCTTTGCGACGGCCTTGCCGCTCTGGGTGAGCGTGACCAGGTCATGTGGGGCATAGTTGATCAGCCCCTTGTCTGCCAGGGCACGAAGTGCACCAGTAACGGATGAGTTGCCGACCTTGAGCCGTCTGGCGATGTCTTTGGGTCTGGCCGCCTGTTTTTCTGTAATGATGTGAAAAATGCCTTCCAGATAGTCTTCAAGGCTTGCGGTCAAGGTGTCTGCGGCGATCATAAATTACCCCATTAAAATTTTCTTTTGCCTGAAAATATACGCTTTGCCGAATATTTTGTCAAAGGATTTTCAACTGGACCCCCTGCAGCTATCCGGTAAGCCCTTTCAGTCCCTTGATCTCGTCCCTTATCCTGGCCGCGCGTTCAAAATCAAGGGCCTTGGCCGCAGCCTTCATCTCTTTTTCAAGGGCCTTTATTCTTGCTTCAAGATTGATCCCGCCGTCGATGCATCCAAAGACCCCATCCTTTGTAAGATCGGTATTTCTCCGTTCATATTCATACATTGAGGATAGAGCGTCCCTTGCCGTTTTGCTTATGGTGAGCGGGGTGATGCCGTGGGTCTTATTGTACTCCATCTGGCGTCTCCGCCTCCTATGCGTTTCTGACATGGCCCTTTTCATGGATTCCGTGACCTTGTCGGCATAGAGGATCACCATGCCTTCACTGTTCCTCGACGCCCTGCCAGCGGTCTGGATTAGCGAGCGTTCGGAGCGTAGAAACCCTTCTTTATCCGCATCGAGCACCGCCACAAGGGAGACCTCTGGGATGTCAAGGCCTTCTCTCAAGAGGTTTATTCCGACAAGCACATCAAAGTCTCCACGCCTTAGACTTTGGATGAGGCGCGCCCTCTCGACAGTCTTTATGTCTGAATGCAGGTACTCGACCCTTACTCCGACCGATGCATAATATTCGGTCAGGTCCTCGGCCATTCGTTTTGTGAGGGTGGTGACGAGCACCCTTTCATTCCGCTCAACCCTCTTCCTGATCTCGTAGAGCAGGTCGTCTACCTGGGTGCTGGCAGGTCTTACTTCCATTATAGGGTCCAGAAGACCGGTGGGTCTTATGATCTGTTCGACGACGTGCAGGCCTGCCTTCCCCAGCTCATAGGGCCCAGGAGTGGCCGAGACATATATGACTTGGCCTATCGCCTTTTCGAATTCATCGAAGCGAAGAGGCCTGTTGTCGAGGGCGGAAGGGAGCCTGAAGCCGAACTCCACCAATGTCTCCTTTCTCGATCTGTCGCCGGCGTACATGCCGCCGATTTGCGGTATGGTTATATGGCTTTCGTCTATAAAGACCAGAAAATCTCTGGGGAAATATTCGATGAGCGTCGGGGGTGGAACACCCGGCGCCCGGCCTGAAAGGTGCCTTGAATAGTTCTCTATCCCGTGGCACCAACCTAGCTCTTGAAGCATCTCGAGGTCCAGATTTGTACGCTGCTCCAGGCGTTGGGCCTCGACGAGTCTGCCCTTGGATTCAAAGAACATGAGCCGTTCTTCAAGCTCGGCCTTTATGCCGAGTATCGCCTGTTTAAGCCCGCCTTCAGTAGTGACATAATGGCTCGACGGGTAGATGACCGTGTCTCTCAAGGCGCCGATGGTCTTGCCTGTGAGGGAATCTATGAGACTTAAGGCCTCGATTTCATCCCCGAAGAGTTCAACCCTTACGGCACGTTCTTCTTCGTGGGCAGGGAATATGTCGATTATGTCGCCCCTTACCCTGAACGTACCCCGGTGAAAGTCCACCTCATTTCGTTCATAGAGCATGGCGACGAGTCTTTCGATGATGTATTCCCGCGGTCGGTTATCGCCTATACGGAGGTATAGCTGCATCTTTTCATATTCCTCAGGGGGGCCGAGGCCGTAGATGCAGGAGACGCTTGCGACTATAATGACGTCCCGCCTGGTAAGGAGCGAGCGTGTGGCGCTGTGCCTGAGCCTGTCTATGAAGTCGTTTATGGCCGAGTCCTTTTCAATATAAGTATCGGATTGTGGGATATAGGCCTCGGGTTGATAGTAATCGTAGTAGCTTACAAAATATTCAACCGCATTTTCCGGGAACATGGCCTTGAATTCACCGAACAATTGGGCAGCCAGGGTCTTGTTTGGGGCGATCACCAGGGCCGGTCTTTGCATCGAGGCGATCACATTCGCCATAGTGAAGGTCTTGCCCGATCCGGTTACGCCAAGGAGCACCTGATGCTTACACCCCCTTTTGAGGCCGTCAACGAGGTGCTTTATGGCCTCAGGTTGGTCTCCGCACGGCTGAAAGGGCGATTGTATTTTAAAAGGACGTATTTTTTCTGGCATTAAAATCCCTTGTAGTCTTTAAAAGATAAGACTACTATTTTAATCTTTTAAGCCAGAAGATGAAACCATAGGGGAAGGTCATGTCTGAAAGAACAAAAAGGGTTCGCGTCAGGTTTGCGCCGAGTCCGACAGGATATCTCCACATAGGGGGTGCAAGAACGGCTATCTACAATTGGATTTTCGCCAGAAAGCACAAGGGGGATTTTATTTTGCGTATAGAAGACACTGACGCCGAGCGTTCGACTGCGGAATCCATCGAGGGCATATTGGACGGGCTTAGGTGGCTCGGGATCGACTGGGATGAGGGTCCGTATTTTCAGTCAGCCAACATAGATGCGCACAAGAAGGCCGCGATGAGGTTGATTGAGCTTGGTCATGCCTACAGGTGTTTCTGTACCAAAGAAGAGCTTGATACAAAGCGCGAGACGGCGAAGGCATTAAAACAACCCTACAAATACGACCGCACATGCAGGGATTTAAGTCCTGCGAAGGCGGCTGAAATGGAGGCAAGGGGTATTCCGTACGTTGTCCGTTTCAAGACGCCCGATTCGGAAGACACTCTTGTTTTCAACGATCTTGTCTATGGCCCGATAGAAAAACACTATGATGATATAGAAGACTTTGTTATCCTGCGTTCTGATGGATCTCCGCTCTATCTTCTTTCAAATGCAGTGGATGACATGAACGACGGGATTACGCATGTCATAAGGGGGCAGGACGGGCTTGCCAATACCCCGAGGCAGATACTCATATACAAGGCCCTTGGTATGCAGCCCCCTGAATTTGCCCACATGCCACTGACCCTTGACCTCAGAAAACAAAAGATCTCAAAACGTACGCACGGCGAGGTGGTGTCAGTGCAGTTTTATAGAGAACATGGCTTTCTTCCCTGGGCGCTTGTAAATTTCCTGGTGCTCCTCGGCTGGCATACACCTGACGACAGGGAGATATTTACAAGAGAGGAGCTTATCGAGGCGTTTTCCCTTGAGGGGGTGAGCAGGGCAAATTCGATATTCAATTACCGTCCAGGCGATCCGAAATTCTTTACTGACCCGAAGGCCATCTCGATAAACGCCCATTATATAAGAACGATGCCCATAGAAGACCTGGCTGGATATGTAAAGGAGGAGCTCAAGGCCACAGGGTGTTTTGATCCCGAATATGATGGACCGAAGAGGCACTGGTTTCTTGAGACGCTGGATCTTATAAGGGCTCGCTATCATACACTGAAAGACTTCGCGACCCTTGGCAGGGCCTATTTTTCCGATGAGTTTAGTGTAGACGAGAAGGCGTTTGCAAAAAATATCCTCAAACATCCTGATCTTAGAGAGTGGCTCCCCGTGCTTGCGGAGAGGCTTTCTGCAATTCCAATCTGGGATCAGGTTGCAACCGAGGCCGCGATAAGGGGATTCATAGATGAGACCGGCGCTAGTTCAGGCGTCATAATAAATGCGGTACGTACGGTTGTAACAGGCCAGTCAGTGGGTCCGGGTCTCTTTGACTGTCTTGTCGCCATTGGGAGGGAGCGGGTTGTAAAACGCCTAAAAAACGCCCCTTTATTGATTGACAATCACCTTGATTAATGACTATTGTAAAATATGAAGATGATAAAATAGTCGAAGGTGCCGTTATGGGTTATGCCATACCATTAAAGATATATGAGCAGCTCGAAGAAAAGCTGGGCAAAGAGGCTGCGGGCGTTATAACCAAGGCACTGGAGGAGTCCATTAAAAAGGCCTTTGAAGAGGCGGAGGAGAGACAGCAGACAGTTATCTCGGAAAATCTCAAGAAGGAACTCGCCACAAAGTACGATTTAGCCCTTTTAAAAAAGGATATAGAAAAGTTAGAGATAGATTTAAGGAAAGAGATAGAGCTGGTCAGAAAAGACATGAAGATCATGACCGTGATTATTGTGGCCGTTATGGTGGTTTTGAACCAGAATTCCCTTGAGTTTATCGCAAGGCTTCTGGGGTTGTTGAAATGAGACAATCATCAAAAAGGGGCGGCTAATCCATGCAGACAGCCATTGACTTGCGCTACACACTTGAAGACTGGCGGAACTGGGAAGGCTCATGGGAGCTCATCCAAGGGTTCCCCATTGCCATGTCTCCTTCTCCAACACCAGTGCATCAGTATGTTGCCACCAAAATAATCCGTTATTTGGATGAACAGCTCGAGACCTGCGAGGCCAAATGCTATGTGCTTCAGGACCTGGACTGGATTATCAGTAGTGATACGGTGGTCAGGCCGGATGTAATGGTGGTATGTGATGACATTCAAAACACCATTACCAGGCCGCCGGAGGTTATCTTTGAGATCGTTTCTGAAAAAAACGCCTCCACAGATGAGAGATATAAATTTGAACTTTATCAAAAAGAAGGCGTCAGGTATTATGTATTGTGTTATCCAGCCTTGAAAAAGGCAAAGGTTTACAGATGGAGAAACGGCAAATACATAAAAGAAGGGGACTTCAGAGAAGAAATCTTCAGGTTTGAGACATCTTGCAGCCTGTCTCTGGAGTTCAAGAAAATCTGGTTCAAATAACATTGGTATAAAATTTGCATATTCTAAAATTGCAGGACATTTGCAATAAAACAGTAAAATTGAGGTTAAAAAGGAAAGCCAGCCATAGCTGCCAATCTGGGCGCCAAGGTGGTTATGGAGATGCTTGAGTGGCGCAACCGGCCTTCAGATAAAAGCAAAACAAAATCAAGGAGGCAAAAATGAAAGAGGTAAGGGTGGCAAAAGAGGCAAGTGGCAAAGGGCTCTTGAAAGGGCAAGGTGGTTTTACACTGGTGGAGCTGGCGATAGTGTTGGTGATAATTGGGATCATTTTAGGAGCGGTAATCAAGGGGCAGGACCTGATTCAAGGTGCCAGGGCGAAGAAATTGATAACCTCTTTAAAGTCGTGGGAGATGCTTACGTGGGCCTATATGGACAGGATGGGTTATTTTCCGGGCGATGCAGACAACAAAGATGGGCTTATTGGAGATGATGCGGCAGAGCAAACGACTGCAGGGTCTGCAATAGGCACGCTTGCAGCAACGGGCACCATGCAGAATATCCCGCCGAATCCAGTGCAATTGGGCAGTTCGAACTATTATATTTATATAGGCTATGACAGTGGCACAAATAAAAACTGTATGGTCATATGCGCCAATGCAGCGTGTACTGCTACGTTCACCAATGATGACCTGGCTATAATCCAGGCCGTTGATACAGCCATCGACGGCACTGCGGACGCAGGACTTGGTAGATTCAGGGGGGCCACTGCTGTAACCCTTGCAGGTACAGGCCCAGTCAACAACATACAGGCCGGCGCGGTTACTGCTGTAACTGCCGTAAATTCAACCACCGCCGGTAGCTCAACGCCGTGGGCCACAACCGATGTGGCGGCGGTTTATATGTTTGATAAGCCTTATTAATGTTGACTGAATATCCTCGAAGGCGTCCAGCGCGATCCCTCTGATTGCTTGTTATTATGTGTTCACGTCCTTGCGGATGGAAGGGGCGTGGCGGGTGTACGATCGTATTCGGCGTGGATACTGCCGGCGCCGGTTGGGGTTGGTGCTAATTAAATTAATGAGTGTCCACTATACAAAGAGAGGGGATCTATTATGAGTCTATATCATCGAGGGCAGAGGGGGTTTACACTGGTGGAGATGGCTATAGTGTTGGTGATCATTGGGATCATACTGGCCGCTGTTTTGAAGGGTGGCGAGCTGATCGGCAATGCGAAAATTAAGAGGTTTTATAATGAGCAAAGAGAGATATTCGCCGCCCTTTATACGTATTATGATAAATATGGGTATTTCCCGGGCGATGATCCTGCAGCCAGCGGCAGATGGCCAGGTGTTACGGTTACAAATGGGAATGGGAACGGCCTGATTGCGGTTGGCGCTGCATCCACTGCGCCAAACTTTGCTTGTTCAGGCACAGGTACTGAGCAGTGCGACCTTTGGCAGGAGTTGAGGGCGGCTGATATCTTGACGGGTTCCGGTTTTACCAACCCGACCCATCCCTATGGTGGGGCAATAGCTGTTTCGTATTATACCATGCCGGCGATTGCAGGTGGTACGGCATTGACTGCCCACTGGATACATTTTCAAAACGTCCCCTATGATGTCTGTCAGGCTATTGACAGGTTGTATGATGACGGCAATGCAGGCAAGGGAGCCATAAGGGGGACGGCCGATTATATGGCCGCGACAAACGGCGTATATCAATTGAGCTTTAAGTTCTGATTGTGTGGCGCAAGGTCACATAACCGCCCTTGCGCCATCCAATAGCCCGACAAGATATTGCCCGTAGCCGTTTTTGAGCATCGGCTGGGCAAGGGCCTCAAGCTCGCGCTTGCCTATGTATCCCATGCGGAATGCGATCTCCTCCGGACACGAGACCTTGAGCCCTTGGCGTTTTTCGATGGTCTGGATAAACAAAGACGCCTCAAGCAGGGATTCATGTGTGCCCGTGTCTAGCCATGCCATGCCCCTGCCCATGACGACTACGTCCAGTTCCCCTTTTTCGAGGTAGGCCTTATTGATGTCGGTTATCTCGAGCTCGCCCCTTGCCGACGGCCTTATGGCCTTTGCGATGTCGGTCACCTTGCCGTCATAAAAATAGAGGCCGGTGACGGCATAGCGCGACCTCGGGATCTTTGGTTTTTCTTCGATATTTATGACCCTGCCGCTCTTGTCGAATTCCACTACGCCGTAACGCTCAGGGTCTTTTACTGGGTAGGCAAATATGCTCGCACCGGTTTGTTTTTGTGAGGCCTTTTTGAGCAATGCCTGTAGGTCGTGGCCGTAAAAGATGTTGTCGCCGAGCATTAGTGCGCAGCTTTTGTTTTCAATGAATTTCTCCCCAATTATGAACGCCTGGGCGATACCCTCGGGCCTTTGTTGTACACCATAAGAAATGTTGATTCCCCACTGGTTGCCGTTTCCAAGGAGTTGCTCAAAGCGCGGGGTGTCGGCAGGGGTCGAGATCACAAGGATGTCCCTGATACCTGCGAGCATTAGGGTGCTGAGCGGATAATATATCATCGGCTTGTCATAGACGGGGAGGAGCTGCTTTGAGACCGCGATCGTTGATGGATAAAGCCTTGTGCCTGAACCACCCGCGAGGATGATCCCTTTCATGGATTCCACCCCCTATCGCCGTAATTGAGCGCCATCCATGCCTTGTATGTCCCGGTTTTTATGTTTTGCACCCAGTCCATGTGCTCCAGATACCAAGTTACCGTCTTACGGATGCCATCTTTAAAATTCTCTTTTGGCTGCCAGCCTGTCTCGCACTTCAGCTTGCCTGCATCAATAGCATAGCGGCGGTCGTGGCCAGGCCTGTCCTTGACATTGGTTATCAGGGATGAATAGCCCTTGCCTTTTGGATCGGGACGCAGCTCGTCCAATATGGTGCAGATAGTGTGTACGACATCCAGATTGGTCTTTTCGCTGCCGCCGCCTATGTTGTAGGTCTCGCCCGGTCTGCCTTTGGCCAGGACGATCTTGAGCGCCTCGCAGTGGTCGCCGACATAGAGCCAATCACGTACGTTTAGCCCATCTCCATATATCGGAATCGGTTTGCCTTCGACGGCGTTAAGGATCACAAGGGGGATGAGCTTTTCAGGGAACTGATAAGGGCCGTAATTGTTCGAGCAGTTGGTGATGAGTGTGGGGAGGCCGTATGTGCGGTGAAATGCCCTCACCAGATGGTCGGACGCCGCTTTTGATGCGGAATACGGGCTGTTCGGCGCATAGGGGGATGACTCTGTAAAGGGCGGGTCATCAGGCCCGAGGGAACCGTAGACCTCGTCAGTCGAGATGTGAAGGAGGCGGAATTGCGCCCTTGCCTCTTCGTTTAGGCCTTGCCAATATGTCAAGGCCTCGCTAAGGAGATTGAATGTCCCGTTTATGTTGGTCTTTATGAAATCATCGGGTGCATGGATAGAGCGGTCAACATGGGTCTCTGCGGCGAAGTTTATGACGGCCCGCGGCCTGTGCCCTGCAAACAGGGCGCTTATAAGCTTACGGTCGTTTATGTCGCCCTGGACAAAGATGTGTCTTGGGTCGTCTTTAAGATGGATAAGGTTTTCAAGATTTCCGGCATAGGTGAGCTTGTCCAGGTTTACAACCGGCTCATCGCCTTTAGAGAGCCAGTCCACGACAAAGTTTGACCCGATAAAGCCGGCGCCTCCGGTTACAAGTATCATAATAACGCCTTTATGATTCCTAATTTATCTTTAAGGGAAGTTCTAAAAATCCATATTTTGTCATTCCTGCGCAAGCAGGAATCCAGCAAAAACAACAAGATAGATTCCCCATCCCTGGTCAGGTCAGGGACAAACTTCGTGCCCCTTCTTTCTGGGTATGCCTTTTTATACACTGTAAGCACCGACAGGACAACCAGCTGGTCAAAAATTTCAGCTATGCCGGTTGATTCAGGTCAGGCCTGGCAAAACCGTATGATATATGTGTCAATTACGTCCAAGTTGTACCCCTGTCCGCTTTCTCTTTGGGCCATTTATGGCACAGGCGTATTCTCATGTCCCTCCGTACTATGTTTGCAATAACTTATTGAAATAAATAGTTATTTGTTGTTGGTCTCAGTGTCTGACCGATTTGGCCTGATTCTTGGTTCTCTTCTCTGGAATAAAAACGAATAAAAAACGGCTGAAGGAACCAGCCGGGTTTCTTTACACCATGGTTTTGAAAAGGGGGAATCATGTCTTTGTCTACACGAAAAAAGATGGCGAATGCCATCAGAGTGCTCAGTATGGACGCCATCGAAAAGGCAAAATCGGGCCACCCGGGTACGCCCCTTGGTATGGCCGATATTGCCGAGGTGCTATGGAACGACTTTATGCGGCACAACCCGGCCAATCCCGGCTGGTTCAACAGGGACCGGTTTATCCTTTCAAACGGCCACGGTTCCATGCTGCTTTACAGCCTCCTTCATCTGTCAGGTTACGACCTGACTATAGAAGATATCAAACAGTTCAGGCGTCTGCATTCAAAGACCCCAGGCCACCCCGAGCATGGTCTGACTCCGGGTGTGGAAACGACCACCGGCCCCCTGGGCCAGGGGCTTGCCAATGCTGTGGGCATGGCGCTGGCAGAGAAGATGCTCGCGGCCCGGTTCAACCGGGATGGTTTCAACTTAGTTGACCACTTCACCTATGTGTTTGCCGGTGACGGATGTCTGATGGAAGGCATCTCCCACGAATGCTGTTCCCTTGCCGGCACCCTCGGCCTGGGAAAACTCATCCTTTTTTACGATGACAACGGTATATCCATCGACGGCCCGGTGGACGCCTGGTTTTCCGATGACACCCCGAAGAGGTTTGAGGCCTATGGCTGGCATGTCGTCCGGGATGTGGACGGCCACAATCCGGACGCCATCAAAAGGGCCATTATCGAGGCGCGCGCCCAGACCCTGAAGCCCAGCATCATCTGCTGCAGGACTGTAATCGGCTGTGGCGCGCCCAATGCCTGCGGCAAGGCAAGCTGCCACGGCGCTCCTCTCGGCCAGGACGAAATCGCGGCGGCGCGGGAGAGGCTTGCCTGGCCCTATGAACCCTTTGTGATTCCCGAAGACATTTACGCCGGTTGGGACGCCAGAGAAAAGGGTGCGCGAATGGAGCAACAGTGGAATGAGATGCTTGCCGCCTACCGGAAGAGCTATCCGGAACTGGCCTTGGAATTTGAAAGAAGGATCGCCGGCAAGCTGCCGGAATCATTTTCCGGCCAGGCCGTAGAATTTATAAAAGATATTGAAGCAGCCGGCAGGGATATGGCCACCCGCAAGGCCTCCCAGGAGGCCATAGGGAGATATGCGTCATATCTCCCTGAACTTGTTGGCGGGTCGGCTGACCTTACCAGTTCAAATCTCACCAACTGGTCGGGCACCAGGCCGGTCCGGCCTGCTTCTGATTTTGACGGCAACTATGTGCATTACGGGGTCAGGGAATTTGCCATGGCCGCCATGATGAACGGCATGGCCCTGCACGGCGGCTTCATCCCCTATGGAGGTACCTTCCTGGTGTTTTCCGATTACGCACGAAACGCCATGCGCATGTCAGCCCTGATGAAACTCCGGGTCATCTATGTGCTTACCCATGATTCCATCGGTACGGGCGAGGACGGGCCGACCCATCAGCCTGTTGAACATATTGCCAGTCTGCGTCTGATTTCCGGCATGAGCCTCTGGCGTCCGGCGGATGCAGTGGAGACCGCGGTGGCCTGGCAGGCGGCCATTGAAAATGAAAACGGGCCAACCTGTCTGATCCTCTCCCGCCAGACGCTGCCGCACATCGAGCGGCAGCCGGAACAGATGGAAAATATAGCAAGGGGCGCCTATGTGCTGAGAGACTGCCAGGGAAGACCTGAGGCGATCATCATTGCCACCGGCTCGGAGGTGGGGCTCGCCCTTGCGGCGGCCCTGGAGCTTGACAGGATGGGACACCCCATCCGGGTGGTGTCCATGCCGTCAGTGGACCGTTTTGAGGCCCAGGACAGCGAATACCGGAAGGCGGTACTGCCTTCTGATGTTGCCCGCAGGGTGGTGGTAGAGGCCGGCCACACCGGGTGTTGGCACAGGTATGCGGGCAGCAGGGGCCGGGTTATAGGGATAGACAGCTTCGGGAAGTCCGGCCCGGGCAATGAGCTGTTCAAACATTTTGGTTTTGAGGTGCAGCCGATAGTGGATACCGTGCTCAAGGTAATACAAGGGATTTAATGGGAGCCGGGATGAGAAGGACCAAGATCGTTGCCACCCTGGGGCCGGCAACAGACCCTCCCGGTGTTCTGAAAGAGATGATCGTCGCGGGGGTGGACGTGGTCCGCCTGAATTTTTCGCACGGCACGGGCCATGACCACCGCCGACGGGCCGAGGAGGTTCGCCGGATTGCCGCAGAACTGGGGCGGGAAGTGGGGATCATGGCGGATATCCCCGGCGCCAAGATTCGTATTACCAGATTTGCTGATGGTCAGGTGGACATTGCCGAGTCAGACGTCTTTGTCCTTGACCCGGAAATCCCGCCTGGGGCAGGGACCAGGGCTGGGGTTGGCATAAACTACCACAATCTTGCCGCAGATGTAGCGCCTGGGGATACCCTGCTGCTGGATGACGGCCGCATTGTTCTACAGGTGGAGAAGATAGAGCAGAAAAAAATTTTCTGCCGGGTGCTGGAAGGCGGAACGCTTTCCGGCAACAAGGGTGTCAACCGTCTGGGAGGAGGGTTGACGTCACACGCCCTCGGGACCAGGACCCGCCATGACATGGAAAAGGCCGTGGCCCTGGATGCGGACTACGTGGCGGTTTCGTTTCCAAAATGCGGGCAGGATATTATCCGGGCCAGAAAATCTCTGAACGACATGGGTTTTACCGGGGGCATCGTCGCCAAAATTGAATGTAGTGAGGCCCTCTACGCCCTGGATGAGATTATAAAAGCGGCTGACGTTGTCATGATCGCCCGTGGCGACCTGGGTGTAGAGATCGGCGAGGCCGGACTGCCGGCGGTACAGAAGCAGATCATCAGACAGACAAGATGCCTGAACCGGGTGGTGATCACCGCTACCCAGATGATGGAGTCCATGATTGAAAACCCCATACCCACCAGGGCCGAGGTCTTTGATGTGGCCAACGCGGTACTGGACGGTACCGATGCGGTCATGCTCTCGGCCGAGACCGCTGTCGGCCGGTTTCCGGTCAAGACAGTGCGCCACATGGCCCAGATCTGCATGGAGGCGGAAAAGCAGGATGTGGCCAGGACCTCCCGTCACCGGATTGACACCCGGTTTTCCCACATTGACGAGACCTTGGCCATGTCCGTCATGTACGCCGCCAATCACCTGGAGGTAAAGGCCATATCGGTGCTGACCGAGTCTGGCAAGACGCCCATGCTGATGTCGCGGATTAGTTCAGGGGTTTCGATCTACGCCCTTGCCCGTCACGAGAAGACCCTGCGGCGGATGACCCTCTTCAGGGGTGTGTACCCGGTACCTTTTGATATCACATCCGTCAGCGCCCCGGAACAACATGCCGAGGCAGCAGCCAGGCTTGTCCGGATGGGCGCCGCAATGGAGGGGGATATCGTCATCACCGCCTGCGGCGACCTTCCCGGCAAGGGGGGCGGCACAAATTCGATGAAGATCGTCAAGGTGTAATGAGCCGTCCCGCGCCGGGCCGACACGGGACGAGGGGGAAAACAAAAAAACAAAAGGAGGATATTATGGCATTTATTTCTCTCCGGCAACTCCTGGATCATGCTGCTGAGCACGGTTATGGGGTTCCCGCTTTTAACGTCAACAACATGGAACAGGTGCGCGCCATCATGGAGGCGGCGCACGAGACCGGCAGTCCGGTAATTGTGCAGAGTTCCGCCGGGGCGCGCAGGTACGCCGGGGCTGTTTTTCTGCGGCATTTGATTCTGGCCGCCGTTGAGGAGTGGCCCCATATCCCGGTCTGTCTCCATCAGGACCACGGGGCCTCACCGGCCGTTTGTGTGCAGTCCATCCAGTCGGGATTTACCTCGGTTATGATGGACGGCTCCCTCCTGGAAGATGCGAAAACCCCATCCACCTATGAATACAATGTCGCGGTCACCAGCAAAGTCGTGGAAATGGCCCATGGGTGCGGCGTGTCTGTGGAGGGTGAACTTGGCGTGCTGGGTTCGCTTGAGACCGCCCTGGCCGGCAAGGAGGATGGTGTTGGCGCGGATGGGGTTCTCGCCAGGGAGCAGATGCTCACCGACCCGGAACAGGCAGCGGACTTTGTGAAAAAAACCAAAGTGGACGCCCTGGCCATCGCCATCGGTACCAGCCATGGGGCCTACAAGTTCTCGAGACCGCCTTCCGGCGATATCCTGGCCATTGACAGGATAAAGGAGATACATGCCAGGATACCGGATACCCACTTGGTCATGCACGGTTCTTCCAGCGTGCCCCAGGAGTGGCTGATGATCATCAACGAATATGGCGGGGATATTGGTGAGACCTACGGGGTACCGGTGGAAGAGATCCAGGAGGGCATCCGGCACGGGGTGCGCAAGGTCAATATCGACACAGACCTCCGCCTGGCGTCCACCGGTGCGGTCAGACGTCACCTGGCAGAAAATCCAAAGAATTTTGACCCAAGAAAATTCCTGCAGGCCGCCACCGAGGCCATGAAGGATATCTGCCGGCAGCGTTTCGAGGCCTTTGGCTCGGCAGGCCAGGCGGAAAAAATAAGACCGCTTGCCCTGGATGTCATGGCAGAGCGCTATGCCGCTGGCGCCCTAGACCCGGAGGTTGATTGAGATGCCGGTGCTCTCTCCTTCGCTCCTTTCGGCGGATTTCGGTTGCCTGGCCCGGGAGCTCGCCGCCCTTGAAGAGGCCGGTCTTTCCTGGGTGCACTGGGATGTGATGGATGGCATGTTTGTGCCCAATATCACCATTGGCCCGGCCGTGATTGCCAGTTGCCGGAAAGACAGCAACCTGTTTTTTGACGTGCATCTCATGGTCGAACGGCCCGGTCGGTTCATCGGGCAGTTCGTGGATGCCGGCGCCGACCTCATCTGCGTCCATGCCGAGGCGGAGACGCATCTTGAACGAACGGTCAGCGAGATAGCCAGGCTTGGGGCGCGGTCTGCCGTGGCCCTGAACCCGCACACGCCTCTAGCTATGGTGGAATACCTCCTGCCCCAGCTTTATATGGTGCTGGTCATGGGCGTCAATCCTGGTTTCGGCGGCCAGAAGTTCATCCCTTTCTGCCTTGAAAAGACCAGGCGGCTGAAGGAAATGATCATCGCCCAGGATGCGGCAACCCTGATAGAGATAGATGGCGGCGTGACCCTTGAAAATGCATCCTCTCTGTCTGCGGCCGGCGCCGACATCCTGGTTTCGGGCTCGGCATTTTTTGCCTTTCCTCCCTACCGGCAGCGTCATGAGGCCTTTATGGCCGCCGTGGCAAAACAATAGTAGAACGCGAAGGCGAATGAGCAGTGACGAGACAGTACATTATAATAAATACGTCGAGGAGCCGCGCAGCGAAGCCGACAAAGTTATAATTTGGAATTGGAATACACATGCGGGAAACGGAAGACGGTGAGAGTCCGTCGCAGACGCGCTGCTGTGATCGGGTCTGACAGCATGGCTGCATCCACTGGGAAAGCCCGGGAAGGATGGGGCCGAGCAAGAGGTGCTGTCACCAGGGGGCATGCCCTGGCCCGTAAGCCAGAAGACGCCCTGCCTGTGTTTGCCTGTTGAGGACCTCGCGCCTGGGTCCAGGAGGATAACTGATGATATGCCGCCACAGCCTTTTTTCAGGTCGATCATGGCCTGTGCTGCGTCTTGTTCTCTCCTGTTCCCTCCGCGATTTTCCTCTTCATGATCTAACAAAAAAGCATCGCCAGGCAGTTATGTTGATGTTTTAGTAGCACGTTTTTTAAAAATGTGTTAAAAAAGGAGGCAGTTATGCTGACACATAACCTGGGGTTTCCGAGAATAGGACGCAACAGGGAACTGAAATGGGCCCTTGAGGGGTTCTGGCAGGGCCGGATCTCGAAGAGACAGCTTCTGGATACCGCCAGAGAAATCCGGCTTGAGAACTGGCGAATACAGAAAGATGCAGGCATTGACCTGGTGCCGGTCGGAGATTTTTCCCTTTACGACCACATCCTGGACATGACAGCGACACTTGGTGCGGTTCCGGAACGGTTCGGATTTGAAGGCAACGAGGTTGATCTGGATACCTACTTCCGCATGGCCCGGGCAGAGGACGAATCTGGTCCTGCTGCCATGGAGATGACCAAGTGGTTTGACACCAACTACCACTACATTGTCCCTGAATTTTGGCCGGGGCAGGTCTTCCGTCTTTCGTCCTCCCGGCTGTTCCGGCAGGTGCAGGAGGCCCGCCAGTCAGGGGTGCAGCCAAAACCGGTACTCCCCGGACCCTTTACCTATATTTACCTTGGCAAGGGCATGGAACCGGGTTTTGACCGCTGGGAGCACCTGGACGAGATTGTCGGGGCATACTGCAAAGTTCTGGCAGGGCTTGGCAAGGAGTGCCAATATATCCAGATGGACGAGCCGATACTTGTCCTTGATCTTGACCGGAAGATGCTTGAACGGATGATCAACGCCTACGACCGCCTGGCAAAGGCGGCAGGTAACGCCAAGATCATGATCGCCACCTATTTCGGGGAGATCGCACATCCGGCTACAGCGATTAAGATCCCGGTCGCTGCCTTCCACCTTGATCTTGCCCAGTCCCCGGGCCAGCTCGGCGCGGTGTTGGAAAACCTGCCGGACCACACGGCCCTCTCCATGGGCGTGGTGAATGGCCGCAACATCTGGCGGGTGGACATGGACTGGGCCATCGACTTGGTGTGCCAGGCTGGCAAGGTCCTGGGCCAAGACAGGATCATGGTCGCCCCCTCCTGCTCGCTCCTGCATGTGCCGATGGATATTGCCGGAGAAAATGGTCTTGATCCTGAAATCAGAACCTGGTTGGCCTTTGCCAGGGAAAAATGTTTTGAGGTCGCGGCCATTGCTGATGCGGCTTCCGGCGGGCAGCCTGACGCTCTCATCGAAAACCGGAAAATCCTGGCGGCCCGCAGGGCATGCACGCGCAGGATGGATCCCGGTGTCAGGGACAGGCTGGCATCAATCTCCGAGCAGATGTTTACGCGTAGCTCCCCTTTCCCTGAGCGGAAAAAGGCGCAGTCCGCGCTTCTCGACCTGCCTATCCTGCCGACTACAACCATTGGTTCGTTCCCGCAGACAGGGGAAATCAGGGCCATACGCAAGAGATACCGCCAAGGTGAGGCAGACCGCGAAGAATATGTCCAAAGCATGAAAGAATACATTGAATTCGCCGTGCAGCAGCAGGAGAAGGCGGGGCTTGATGTACTGGTGCACGGCGAGCCAGAACGAAACGATATGGTGGAGTATTTCGCGACAAAGCTTGACGGGTTCTGTCTTACGGAAAATGGCTGGGTGCAGAGCTATGGTTCCCGTTGCGTGAAACCCCCGATTATCTATGGTGATGTCTCCCGGCCGCATCCCATGACCATTTTGTGGTCAACCTTTGCCCAGTCCCTTACGAAAAAACCCATGAAGGCAATGCTCACCGGGCCGGTGACCATCCTGCGCTGGAGCTTTGTCAGGGATGATCAGCCGCAGCGGGATACCTGCTTCCAACTGGCCCTTGCCATCCGGGATGAGGTATAGGACCTGGAACAGGCCGGCATGAAAATCATCCAGATCGACGAACCCGCGCTCAGGGAAGGACTGCCTCTCAGACAGAGAGACCGGCAGCAATACCTTGACTGGGCCGTGGCCGCCTTCCGGCTTGCTACCAGCGGGGTCAGGGACCAAACCCAGATTCACACCCACATGTGCTACTGCGAGTTCAACGATATCATGGACGCCATCGCCAGGATGGATGCCGATGTCATCAGCATGGAGGCAAGCCGCAGCAGGATGACGCTGCTTGATACCTTCCGTGACTTCCACTATCCAAACGATATAGGTCCGGGCATAATCGACGTCCACAGTCCGAGGGTGCCGGCCATTGACGAACTGACCGACCTCCTACGCCTTGCCCTGGAGGGTATTCCCCCGGAAAAGCTCTGGGTAAACCCTGACTGCGGCCTGAAAACCAGGACCTGGCCCGAGGTGGAGGCCATGCTCAGGAACATGGTAGCTGCGGCCAGACAATTGAGAAACGAGCTGGGGAGCCGGAAAAGGTGAGTTTGCTCTCCAATCCTCAAAAAACCAGCGAAGATGCCTTTTCGGTCGGGCCCTCCATGAGACTGCTGGTCGTCGGACCGGGAAGGCAGTGTGCAACCCTGCTTGAGACCCTTTCAAATATCCAGGGCTGCATGCTTGTTGGCCTTCTGGATATTGACGCCGACCCGTCAAGCCTTGAACTGGCCAGGAGGCTTGATATTTCCCTCTGGAACGAATGCGCTCAGCTCAGGCGCTTACCACCGCCCGACATCGTACTCTTTGTTGATCAGGGACAGAAAGACTGCCTTGCCACATTTGGCTCTGAAGGGACGACCATCCTGCATGGCACCGCTGTCCGGTTGGTCCAGCTTCTTGTCAGGGAGTGCCAGCGTATCTGGGATTTTGAAACAAAATACAAGGTCACCAAGAGGGAGTATGATCTCTATATCCAGCAGGGAGGGCCTATTATCGGCAAGTCACGGCAGATCGAAATGGTCAGGGAGATGATCGCCCAGGTGGCGCCGACGCCCACCACCGTGCTGCTGCTCGGAGAGACCGGCACCGGCAAGGACCTGGTGGCCAGGAGTATCCACCAGGCCAGTCATCTGCAGGACCAGCCGTTCATCACAGTAAACTGCACCGCCCTCACCTCCACCCTGATTGAAAGCGAGCTCTTCGGCTATGTGAAAGGCGCCTTTACCGGCGCTGAAAAAGACTGCAAGGGGTTGTTGGAAGAGGCCCACAACGGGACCGTCTTTCTGGATGAGATCGGCGACATGAAGATGGAACTGCAGGCCAAGATGCTCCGGTTTCTGCAGACAGGAGAGATCAGGCCGGTCGGCTCGTCGCTCACAAAGAGGGTAAAAGTGCGCGTGATTGCCGCCACCAACAGGAACCTGGAAGAGGCCATCAAGCAGGGCGATTTCCGGCAGGATCTCTTTTACCGGCTCAATACCTTCACCATCGTCCTTCCCAGCCTCCGCCACAGGACCGAGGACATCCCCTACCTCGCCTACCAATTCCTCACCAAGGCGGAACACAGGCTCAACAAAAAGATTAATGGGATCTCGGATGAGGCCCTGGAAGTGCTCATGAATTATGACTGGCCGGGCAATGTGCGGGAGCTTGAAAACGTTATCGAACGGGCGGTTATTGTCTGTACAGACGGGATTATCAACCCCGGACACCTGGCGATTCCCATCCCCCAGTCCATGAAAAACCATCCGCCGGCTGGAGGCGAAGGAAAACTTCCAAAATTAAAGACATCGCGCGACCGGTTCCTTGCCGATTACGAAAGGCAGGAGATACTCCATTACCTGAAAAAGGCAGAGGGAAACGTAAGCCAGGCCTCAAGACTCTCAGGTATCCCGAGGCGCACATTGTACCGCCTCATAAAAAAGCACGGGATCACACGTCCTGTGCCAGATCAGACACGTTGAGACCTCCGCCCTTCCTGCCGGATGTGCCGGAGAAGGCACAGACAAACCCCGCCGTTCTGCCGGCCCGTCTGCTAATTGCACCAATAATATATTGAAATCATAGTCTTTTTATAACAAGCCCGCTTGCAGTAGTCCTGTGGCACGGTAGTTGTATTTCTAACTTGACCAGCACGGCTGCAAACACCTTGGCAGTAATCAGCCCCGACGAATGATGAATATCACCACGGACACAGGGCTTCATCCAAGGAAATTTTCTACAACCCGTTACATGGAGGTCCCATACATGAAGGAAACACCGCAACATAATCTTGGCATTGACCTGGGGCGGGTTACAGAGGCCGCGGCCCTGACAGCTGCCCGCTGGATGGGAAAAGGCGACAAGGAAAAGGGCGACAAGGCCGCGGTAGACGCCATGCGGATCAGCTTTGACTCCGTGGATATCCGTGGGGTGGTGGTCATTGGCGAAGGAGAGAAGGACAAGGCGCCCATGCTCTTCAATGGTGAGCAGGTAGGCTCCGGCCGGGGGCCGGAAATGGACGTGGCCGTGGACCCGGTGGAGGGGACGAGGCTGCTTGCCTATGGCCGTCCCAATGCCATCTCGGTGGTGGCCGCGGCCCCCAGGGGCAGCATGTATGACCCAGGGCCGGCCTTTTACATGAAAAAGCTGGTCGCCCCGGCCGAGGCCAGGGGAAAACTGGACATCAAGGCCCCTGTGGCCGACAACCTGAAAAGGGTGGCACAGGCCCTTGGCAAGGATGTTGATGACCTTGTGGTGTTTGTCCTGGACAAGGAGCGGCACAGGAAGCTTGTCCAGGAGATCAGGGCTGCGGGGGCCCGTATCCAGCTCCACACCGACGGCGACGTGGCCGGGGCGCTCATGGCCGTGATGCCGGGCACCGGCGTTGACCTGATGATGGGCACTGGCGGGACCCCCGAGGGGGTGCTTGCTGCCACGGCCATCAGGATCATGGGGGGAGAGATGCAGGGCATGCTTGATCCCCAGTCGGATGCGGAGAAAAAGGCGGTACTGTCGGCCGGATACCGGCTTGAACAGGTATTGACTACCGAGGAACTCATCAGGGGCGATGACGTGTTCTTTGCCGCCACAGGGATCACCGGCGGCAGCTTTCTCAGGGGGGTGGAATTTACCGGCAAGGGCGCCAGGACGTTTTCCATGGTCATGAGGGGACTCACTGGCACCATCCGGTACATAGAGGCCCATCACAACCTTGAGACGCTCATGCGAATAAGCGCCATCAAATATGACTGAGATTCCAGAAGGATGGGGTTTCTAAACAATTATTTTCAACTCAAAAAAAGGAGAAAAACATGGGCACAATCACAGCGGAAAAAGGCGTAAAACCATACGCGGACGCCTACTACAAGCCGGATATGGAGCCAGGCGACGACTATATTCTGGTCGCCTTCAAGATAAGGCCCAGGAAGGACGTGGATATCATCGAGGCTGCATCGGCCGCATGCGCAGAGTCTTCCACCGGCACCTGGACCGAGATAGATCGAGAGATCTCCGGACGGCTGCCAAGTTATGTGTACCGGGTGGAGGGGGATATGGCCTATGTGGCCTATCATCCGGACCTGGTAGAAAAGGGCAGTCTCTCCAATATCTTGAGCAGCCTGGCCGGCAATATCTTCGGCATGAAGGCGGTTGACGGTATCCGCATCGAGGACATGCGTTTTCCCAAAGAGATCGTCAAGTCCTTTCCCGGCCCGGTCCAGGGCATTCAGGGTGTACGGGAACTCCTCGGCGTCTATGACCGGCCGCTGACCGGCTCCACCATCAAACCTAAGTTGGGACTTACCGCCAAGGAACACGCAAAACGATGCTACGAAACCCTCAGAGGCGGCCTTGACACCGTCAAGGACGATGAAAACCTGGGCAGCCAGGGTTTCAATCCCTTTGATGACCGGGTGAGATACACCCTTGAGATGGTCCGGAAAGCCGAGGCCGAGACCGGGGAAAGGAAGGGGTACTGGTGCAACGTGACCGCCGGCGACACGGAAGAGATGCTGCGCCGGGCGGCCCTGGTCAAAGAACATGGCGGCCGGTTCGTGATGATTGACTTTGTGGTGGCGGGTTTCACTGCAGTAGCCTCCCTGCGAAAGGAAATTGAGCGGATGGGAGGACTCGCCCTGCACGGCCACCGGGCCATGCACGCCGCCTATGACCGGGTTCCATACCATGGCGTGGATTACAGGGTGATCTCCAAGTGGGCCAGGATGATAGGACTGGATCACATCCACATGGGGACCGGGGTTGGCAAGCTCGAGGGCACCAGGACCGAGCTTGCAGAACGGCTTGAGATCCTCAGAGAACGGAACAGCAAGGTGGTGAACGGCATGCGGTTCATGCAGCCCTGGGAAGACCTGAAACCCGTATTTCCAGTGGCGTCAGGGGGGCTTCATCCAGGGCATGTGCCAATACTTTTTGACATCTTCGGCAAGGACGCCATCTGGGCCTTTGGCGGTGGCGTCCACGGACATCCACGCGGAAGCCAGGCTGGGGCCGCCGCTGTCCGTGAAGCTGTTGAAGGGGTCGTGGCCGGCAAGTCGTTGGATCAGATCGCGCGACAGAGCCGGGAACTCAGAGAGGCCCTTGCGATCTGGGCTGAAGTGAAATTTTAACCACAGGGAACCTGCTGCAAAACGAGAAGTTCGGCCTCAGGCAAGGCGCGAGGAAGGTGAAAAGGCGGGGCATACTCCCTGTATGTGAGCATTTTCCGCCGACGAGTAACGCAGCATCAAGCCGAAATCCGAAGTTGTGCAGTAGGTTTACAGGATGAGGAAGATCATGGGAAACAATCGCCCAATACTGTTGGGGGTAGTCGGAGACAGCGGCACCGGCAAAACCACCTTTACCAAGGGAATTGAAGACACACTCGGGCCGGACCGGGTAACCGTTATCTGCATAGACGACTATCACAGATACAACAGGGTCCAGCGCAAGGAAAAGGGGATATCGGCCCTGCACCCGGAGTGCAACTATATCGACATCATGGAACAGCACCTGTACTGTCTGCGCCGGGGAGAGCCGATACTGAAGCCGGTTTACAATCATTCCACGGGGTGTTTCGATCCTCCCGAGTATATCAAACCAAAGGAGTTTGTCATCATTGAGGGGTTGCTCGGTTTTTATACCCGGAGGATGCGGGATGTCTTTGACGTGAAGTTGTACCTGGACCCCGAGAAGGGCCTGCGGGTGGACTGGAAGATAGCCCGGGACACCCAGAAACGAGGATATACCCGGGACGATGTGATCGAATCCTTGAAAAGACGGGAGGAGGTTTCAAAAAGATACATTCGTCCACAACGGGTGTACGCGGACATTGTGGTTTCTTTTTACCGTCCCAAGGGACTTGAAAAAGAGACCGGCAGCGGGCTCAACGTGCAGTTGATCCTGCGTCCAACCATCAGGCATCCTGATTTATCCCGGTTTATTGATTCAGGACTCATCCAGGAGCCATGCTGCATATCCGCAACCCTTGGCAGGGATGACGGTCTGCCGGTGGATATTATTAACATAACCCAGGATATTGCCCATAAAACCACTAGACGGGTCATGAAAATTGTCTGGGATCACCTACCCGGCATTGCCATGCCGAAAACCTATATTGGCAAATACCACGATGGGAATGAGGTCAAGATCAGCAATCCCCTGGCCATTGCGCAGCTCATTGCCAGTTATCACCTGATGAATATGAAACTTGAAGAACGGTAACTTCACAGGAGGACAGTCATGATAAGCATTGAGAATGAAAGGCGCCCAATAAAACTTGGTATCAACGGCCTTGGCAGGATAGGCAAACTGAGCCTCTGGAATCAGGTGGCTGAGCGGGCGTTTTCCGAGATCGTGGTGAACATAGGTAGACAGGTTGGACAGGGACTTCAAGACATAGCCGCCTCGATTGAGCGTGACAGTACGTATGGCAGGCTCGGTAATTATATCTATGGATTCAAGGGTGGCAGGCTTATAGAGAATCTCAATGAAGAAAAGGGGACTATGACCATAGACGGCATGCCGGTTACGATCCTGCGGGAGAATCGGAATCCGAAGGATATAAACTGGGCCCAGCACGGCGTGCGTCTTGTGTTGGACTCCACAGGGGTATTCACCGATCCGACTACACCTGCTGAACACCCTAAGGGCGCCTTGAGGGGGCATCTTGAGGCAGGGGCCTCAAAGGTCGTGCTCTCCGCCCCGTTCAAGATAAAAGACAAGGCGTTGCCTATGCCAGAGGACGCCGTAACTACGGTCATGGGTATCAACGAGGACGATTATATACCCAGCAAACACGTGCTCATATCAGCCGCATCGTGTACAACTACATGCCTTTCCTATATGGTGAAGCCCCTTCTGGATCATTTCGGCGCAAGCCGCATATTGTCTGCATCAATGGTAACCGTTCACGCCGCAACAGGCAGCCAGGTGGTGCTTGACAGGCTCCCTACCGCCGGTTCGAAGGATTTGAGAAAGCATAGGAGCATCATGAACAACATCATACTCACCACCACTGGTGCGGCAAAGGCCTTGGCCCTTGTGTTGCCTGAGATGAAGAAGATAGGTTTCATCGCCGAGTCTGTGCGTATACCAACGCCTACCGGCTCTATTGTGATACTGGTCTTGAGCATTCAGGACGAGAGCGTGGAAAACCCCATAAAGCGCGACGTCATAAACAATATCTATAAAGAGGCGGCCGATGGGCCGATGAAGGGAAGACTCATATACACAGAGGAACAGGATGTCTCGTCGGACATAGTAGGCGCCCCGCGTGCCGCAGCCATAATCGAGGGCGCTGAGACGCACACCCGTACCGCTGTGATCGAGGTGGACCCGAGGCTTGCATGTAAGGGAATAGGTGGTGCCGGGATCACTTGCACATCGATCCAGATCCCTGTAACCCAGGCGGTCATTTATGCCTGGTATGACAATGAACTCGGCAGTTATACCTATATGCTCGGGGAGAGGTTGGCGTCTGTGGCTGATTCGATACTGTAATGGGCGGGTCTTGGGAAAGGGTTATGGGTCCTTAAAAGGGGATGTGGTCATGATAAGATATATAGATGAGATGGTGTTGAAGGATAAACGGGTGCTCATGCGGGTGGACTTCAATGTGCCGCTCGACGACTCCGGTGAAATAACCGACGACAGCCGTATAAGGGCAGCGCTGCCAGGTATCCGTTTCGCCCTTGAATCAGGGGCAAGGCTGATACTCTGTTCGCACCTTGGAAGACCTAAGGGCGAGAGGATAGAAAAGTACAGCCTCAGGCCGGTTGCAAAGAGGCTCGGCGGGCTTTTGGATATGGATGTGCCCCTTGCCCCTGACTGCATCGGCCCTGATGTCGAAAAGGCAGTGCAGGGGCTCAAGGACGGGGGTGTCCTGATGCTTGAAAACCTTAGATTCCACCCGGGTGAGACCAAAAATGACCCTGACTTTGCAAAGGCCCTTGCCGCCCTTGCCGATGTCTATATAAACGATGCATTTGCCGTGTCGCACAGGGCGCATGCGTCGGTTGCAGGGGTGACTGAATTTGTAACGTCCTGTGCGGCTGGGTTTTTGCTTAAAAAAGAGCTTGCCTATTTTAAAAAGGCGCTTGAAGAGCCGGTGCGGCCGCTTGTGGCCATCCTTGGCGGTGCCAAGGTGTCGAATAAGCTCGGCGCCATAGAGAATATCATCAAGAAGGTGGACAGGCTCATTATAGGCGGGGCCATGGCAAACACCTTTCTCCTCGCTATGGGTTTCAGGATAGGCTCGTCACTCATTGAGGCGTCCCTGGTTAAGACTGCAGGGGAGATTGTGAAACATGCAAGGGAGAAGGACGTCAAGTTCTATCTGCCCGTGGACTTTGTCATAGCCGAAGAGATGAAGAAAGATGCAGTCACAAAGATAGTCACCGCACAGGAGATACCCCCTGGCTGGATGGCCCTTGACATAGGCCCTGCCACTGTAAGGCTCTTCCGTGAGGCTGTTGATGACGCCAGGACCATCGTATGGAACGGCCCGATGGGCGCATTTGAGTTCGATTCCTTTGCGATGGGCACCATGTCGTTAGCCCGGGCCATAGGGGAGTGCCATGCGCTCAGTATAGTTGGCGGCGGCGATACAGATGCCGCCATCCACAAGGCCAAGGAAGAGGGCAATATCTCCTATATGTCCACCGGTGGTGGGGCCTTTCTGGAGCTGCTGGAGGGTAAGGAACTGCCAGGGATAGTGGCGTTACATTATTGCCGTACAGTTAACGCTATGCGGTCCTAAAATCCGAAGTACTTATTTTTCAAAAGATAGTTTTTAACATAATCAGTTACGCCGTCTTCCAAGGTAGTTATGGGATTTGAGTAACCGGCCCTTTTTATCTTTTCGAGTCTTGCCTCGGTAAAGTATTGATATTTTCCCGCAAGATGCTCAGGAAGGTCGATATATTCGATATTTACAGGCCTGTCCAGGGCGTTGAATATCGCGGTCACCAAGTCGTTCCATGTGCGCGCCCTGCCCGAACCCACGTTGAACAGCCCATTTTTTTCTTTTTTATCGAGAAAGAACAAGGTCATATCAACGGCGTCTTTAACGTAAATAAAATCGCGCATCTGCTCACCGTCTTTGTAGTGCGGATTCCTCGATTTGAATAGCTTCACCCTCCCCGTATCCATGATCTGTTCGAATGCCTTATGGACCACGCTGCGCATATCTCCTTTGTGATATTCATTAGGGCCGAACACATTGAAATATTTCAAACCGACGATCCTGCCTATGACCCCTTTCTTAACAGCCCAGATATCAAAGAGGTTTTTAGAATAGCCATACATATTGAGAGGGCGCAGAAGACGGCACAGGTCTTCGCTGTCGTCAAAGCCAAGGGAGCCATCGCCGTATGTGGCAGCGGAAGAGGCGTAGATAAATCTGATATCCCTTTCAAGGCAGTATTGTGCAAGTTTTTTTGTATATTCATAGTTGTTTCGGAGTAGGTGGTCGGCGTCTTTTTCTGTTGTGGATGAGTTTGCCCCCATATGGATAACGGATCTGGCGTCAAAGTTCAGCCCGGCCTTGATTTTGTCTATAAATTCGTCTTTATTTATAAAATCGTAATAGTTCAGCCCGACAAGATTCTTCCATTTTTCGTCATGGCCAAGCTCATCGACAATAATAACCCTGTCTTCTCCAAGGGTGTTCAATCTCCAGACTATCGAGCTGCCTATAAAACCCGCGCCCCCGGTTACAAGTATCAAATCAGATCCTCCTCAAGATATCTTGCGGCATCCTTTTTAGGGTTTGTCTTCCAATATGTGGTATTAAAGCCTTTCATCATGATGATATCCACCCCTGATCCTAGGATTTTGTCGGCCCCCTTCTCTGCCTCGTCACCTCGTATAAAAATACGCTTGCAGCCGATGCTGCATTGAGGGATCCTATCCCAGGATGCTGCGGTATAGAGGCGGTGATGTCGCAGGTCTTTTTGATCAACCAACGAATCCCTTCACCCTCTGCCCCGACTACAAGGCATATAGGCCCGGAAAGATCGACGTCCCAGACGACGGTCTCCGCCTCGGGGCTCAGCCCTACCACCCAAAGCCCCATGCCTTTGAGTGCGGCTAGCGCCCTTGCCAGGTTTGAGACCTCGCAGACCCTTATATGCGCAACCGCCCCAGACGATGCCTTGATAACCACGCCGTTTATCTCGGGGCAACTCCTTGACGGGACAATGACCGCCTGTGCCCCGAACGCCACGCATGAGCGTATGATCGCCCCCAGATTCTGGGGATCCGTTATCTGATCACATGCAACAAGAAGCGGCGTATGATCGCCCACGTGTCTAGGGAGCTCAGCAAGGTCTATCGGCCATATAGGCATGACTCGCGCCGTAACGCCCTGGTGTACAGCGCCCGGCGCTATAGTTTGTTTGTTAAAGTCTCGTACGCCTATAGGTTTTATACCGCATTCCAGGGCCAGAGTCAGGAGTTTACGCTGCCAGGGTCTGTTCCCGAACGATGGCAGCACGCATATCTCCCTTACAGCATCCGGGCATGTCTTTAAAAACTCCATTACAGGGTGTATGCCCCAGATCGTTACAGGCGCTCGGCCTTGAGATGTCTCCATTTATTCCCTTTGCGGCGATCTTTCAGACATTACGGCCGCATTGTACACCCAAGGACCCGGCAAGCCCGGCCCTTTCGAGGACCCTCTTTGTCCTACAGCGTCTGGCAAGGATTATGGCCTTTAACTCTTCAAGGGCGGTCTCAAGCTCATTGTTTACCACTGAAAATTCGTATTCTGTTACCGCATCCAATTCAACAGCGGCATTTTTGAGCCTGAGCTCGAGCCATTCACTGTCTTCACTCCCGCGGGCATAAAGGCGCCTCTCCAGTTCTCTCCATGACGGCGGTAAGATGAAGATGAATACGGCATCCGGAAAGGTCCTTCGAATCTGTCTGGCCCCCTGCACGTCTACATCAAGGAGGACGTCCGCACCCTCTTTGAGCCGTTCGAACACCTGCGATCTCGATGTGCCGTAAAGGTTCCCGTGCACCTCGGCCCATTCCAGGAACCCGCCATCCTTTTCTATGGCCTCAAAGCGCTCTCTTGAGACAAAAAAATAGTCCCTTCCGTCTATCTCCCCTGGTCTTGGTCGCCTTGTGGTATGGGAGATCGAAAAGCAGAGCCTTTTATCGTCTGCCAGCAGTCTCCTGCAGAGCGTAGTTTTACCCGCCCCCGAAGGTGCCGAGATGACAAAGATGTCCCCCTGCTCCATCCGACGCTATTCTGCCGGGGGGAGATCTTTCTCCCCTTTCTTCTCATCGATCTTTGTAAGTAAATCCGCTGCAAGCCTCTGGGCGATGGTCTCGGCCTGAATCGCCGAGAGGATCACGTGATTACTGTCAGTTACAATTATGGATCTCGTCCTCCGCCCCTGGGTTGCATCTATTAGTTTGTCGTTGTTTTTGGCCTCTTCCCGCAGGCGTTTGATAGGTGCCGAAACCGGATTTACTATGGCCACCACCCTCTCGGCCACTATGGAGTTTCCGAATCCGATGTTCAAGAGTTTAAATTTGCAACTCATTCCGTCCTTCCCTTCTAGTTTTTTTAAAGGCATTAAATTTATATCTTTACCAGCCTGCAGTAAACTGTTTTGGCGCTGGTATTGATGACATCCACTTAAAATTTTTGAATTTTAAACTCTTTTAAACAATATTTTGAACCTGCTCCCTGATTTTTTCAAGGGCGCCTTTTATCTCAACGCATATGTGAGAGATGGTCGAATCTGCCGACTTGACCGCCATGGTGTTGATTTCCCTGAACAGCTCCTGGAGCAGGAAGTCAAGCCGCCTTCCTATCGGACCGTTTTCGGAGAGCAGTTTCTTGAATTGCCCTATGTGGCTTTCGGCCCTCACCAGTTCTTCTGTTATATCGAGACGGTCCGCAAGGACAGCAAGTTCCTGTGCCAGCTTCGATTCATCCACCGGCACATCCTTCAAAATGGCCTTGATCCTTTCGGACATGGCCCTTTGTGCCTCGACAAGGTGCGTTGAGGCGCGCTTTGATATCTCGTTCAGTTGTGCCTCTATATATTCGATCCTTGTTGTCATATCCTTTTGAAGTGCGGATCCTTCTCCCAGCGCCATATCTTCAGCCTCGTCCAAGAGACGTTCAAGCGCCGGGCCCATGAGCTGCCACATATTCTCAGGGTCTTCTTCCTTGTCCTTGATAATAATAATGCCCGGCAGGGCCTTCAGCAGCAGCGGCAGATCGACAACGCCCTCCAGCCCAAGTTCCTGCTTGAGCCTGAGTGCTGCTTCTATGTAGGTCCTTGCAAGAGCTGTATCGGGTTCAAATGATGCGATCCCTGGACTCGTCAGGCCATTGGTTCGGCCTGAAGCCTGGATGTTGAGCTCGATCCTGCCGCGCTGTAGCCTCCCTTGGATGAGTTTTCGTATCCTATCTTCAAGGGGCGAGGCCCATCTGGGGGCCCTTATGACCAGGTCGCAGTATCTGCTGTTTATCGATTTAAGTTCCATGACGAGGGCGAGCTCTCCTTCTGAAACCTCTACCCTTGAAAATGTAGTCATGCTTCTTGGCATATCTTTTCCTTGAGCTCTTCTCGAGTCAAGACCGCCGTTCCAGCCTTGCCTACGACGATCCCTGCTGCGATATTGGCCAGGCAGGCGGCCTCTTCTAGGGCAAGCCCGCTTGCAAGCCCAAGCGCAAGTGTTGCTATGACGGTATCTCCTGCGCCTGTAACATCAAAGACCTCCTGGGCCATGGTCGGGATTGTAAAGAGTCCGTCGTCTCCTTGCCAAAGCGCCATACCTTGTGGCCCCATTGTAATTAGCACGGCCTCTGTTTCAAGCCTTTGTCGGATCGTCCGGGCCGCTTCTTTAAGCGTCGCCTCATCGTTTATTTTTACGCCGGCCAGGTCTTCAGCCTCTTTTTTGTTCGGAGTTATGAGGTTTACATTCCTGTATAGATGTCGGTTTTTTGGTTTGGGGTCAACAAGGATGGGGATGTTCCTTTCTTTCGCCAGATCTTTGAGACCCCTCATCAGACCATCTGTGACCGTGCCTTTTGCATAATCCGAGACCACGATGGATGAGATACCATCTTTTAGATTGTGGACAGCGGCGAGCATAGGCTCGATACATTCAGCCCCTATGGGCGCCCTTTGTTCCTTGTCCACCCTAACGACCTGCTGCCCCCTTGCTATTATCCTGGTCTTTACCGTGGTCGGGCGCCCGTCTTTTACCACAGCGGAGGTGTCTATGCCTTGCCCTTGGGCCATATCTTTTATAGAACCCCCCATTGGGTCGTTGCCGATTACCCCACCCAAGGCCACCTCCGCGCCCATAGACCTCAAGTTGTTTGCTACATTTGCGGCCCCGCCGAGCGTTATCGTCTCTCCGCTTACCTCGATTATTGGGACAGGGGCCTCAGGGGATATGCGGAAGACCTCGCCCCAAACGAACTGATCAAGCATGAGATCGCCTATCACCAATATACGTGCCTGCTCGAAGGCCTCCACGGCCACAAGGAGCCTAGTTCTGTCTGTCATCTGATCTTTAATCATCTGTCTCCAAGCGGCCTAGCCTCGTCTATTAACATCACAGGGATGCCGTCTCTGATCTCATAGATGAGCCTGCATCTATCGCAGATAAGTCCCTTTTTGTCATCCGAGAGCCTGATATCCCCTTTACATTTTGGACAGGCCAGCAGTTCCAACAGTTGATGATTTAGATTTACAGACTGATCCATCTTAATCTCCATATATACAGTTTGTCTATGCCCGGGCAGTGTTTTCTTTTACTGCCTTTAATACGGCGGCGATGACATCAGAGGATTTTATACCTGTCATGCAAACAGGATCCTGGCACATGCGTTTGAAGCATGGGCTGCATCCAGTCTCCAGCCTCAGGACTTGGTGTCTTTTTCCAAAAGGCCCTGTCCTCCATGGCGCCGTCGGACCGAAGAGTGCTACGACAGGGGTGCCGACGGCAGCCGCAAGGTGCATAGGGCCTGTATCGGTGCTTACTACTACGCTGGTGCGTTCGAACAGGGCCGCAAGCATCTTCAAATCCGTCCTGCCAGTAAGATCAATAATGCCCTTTCCAGCAAGCGATACGATCTCCCCTGCAAGCCCTTTGTCGCCAGCCCCGCCTGCTATTACAGGCATAAGACCCAATCTGTCTATGCAGTAGCCGGCGACTTCGCTGAAACCTCTGCTCGTCCAGCGCTTGGAGGTCCATGCCGCCCCTGGAATCAGGCATATGAGAGGCCCTTTCGAGATCCCAAGGTCCCTTAACAGCTGATCGAGCCTGGCCCTGTCTTTGTCGTCAAGACCCGTCGGGAACTCCGGCTTATCGGTTTTTGCCCCGAGATGGGCTGCAAGCCTTAGATATCTCGTTACCGCATGTTCATTTGGATCATAGGCCGGGAGTCGCTTATTCAAGAAGATCGAGCTCAATTCTCTACCACCTGAAAAGCCTATCTTTACCTTTCCTCTTGAAAAAAGGGTTACAAAACCGCTTTTGAAGAGTCCTTGAAGGTCCACGACAAAGTCGTAATCCCTGAGCCTGAGACGTCTTAAAAAGGTCGCGGCCTTGTATAGAAACTTAGGCCAATCAGCAGGGTTTGATGCCAGCTCCCCCAATCCCTTCCGTGGGAATACTATGAGTTCGTCGAGCATGGGGTGTGCGTCAAGGAGGCCTGAAGCCGCCTCCCCGACCACCCAGCCTATATGCGCATCGGAGAATGTCATCCTGAGGGCTGCAAGGACTGGGAGGCTCTGGACCACATCGCCGATAGCGCTCAGCTTTATGATCAAGATCCGCATATGAATTTACTGGCGTCAAGGATGTCTGCAGCGATATACACGATATTCTTTTTGTCTTGTCTTGCAAGGCGCTTCAAGGTCTCCAGCCCGAAGCCGGTAAGTACCAGCACCGCCTTTGCACCGGAGTTCCATGCAAGCTCCATATCTCGGATACTGTCTCCTACCACAAAAGACTCGGAGATGTCTACATCAAGGTCGTTGCTTGCCGCTTCGATCATACCTGTAAGGGGTTTTCGACAATTACATTGGATGTTATAGCGCCCCACGCCCTCCGACGGGTGATGAGGGCAATAATACCACCCATCCACCCTGGCCCCTGATCTCAGGAGTCTTCTTGCAATCTCTTCATGGATCGCCTTGACATCTTTCTCTTCAAAGAGGCCTCTCGCAACACCTGATTGGTTTGTGATCACTGCCACCGCATAGCCCTTTCCGTTGAGCATAGCTATGGCCTCGGCGGCCGTGTCTATAAGGACGAGTTCCTCCGGGCGGCCCAAGTAGCCCATTTCTATATTGATGGTACCGTCTCTGTCCAAAAATACCGCCTTGCGTCTAGTCTTCATTGGTTCAAAGCCATCTTTCACAGGCCTTTAAGACCTCTTCTACGCCGATGCCCAACATACATTCGAATCCGTTCGGGCACGTGCGCTTCAGGCATGGGCCGCAGGGCAGGATGCGACTGACGACAATGGCTTTTTCAGTCCACGGACCGGTAGTTGTCGGATTAGTCGAGCCGAAAAGGGCCACAAGCGGGGTGCCAAGCGCTGCGGCGACGTGCATAAGGCCTGAGTCATTCGTAACCAGGAGACGAAGCCTATTTATGATACCCATTGCCTCGACAAGACTGGTCCGGCCAGCCAGGTTGCAGGCCCTTTTGCCTATGCCTGCACATATCTCTTTGGCCAAGGTATTTTCACCTTCCGTCCCAAGGACGACTATGCAGCACTCGCTGTGCCTTTTTGTAAGCGTCTTGCCGAGTTCGATAAAGCGCCCGCTGGGCCAGCGTTTTGCCGGGCCATATGCCGCGCCGGGATTAAATCCTATCAGCATGTCTTTTTCAATACCAACTGAAGAAAGGATACGCCCCGCCCCATCCTCTCCTTCTTTGGGGACGTCCAGGACGAGCCTGGGCTTTTCAGGTGCCGTTTTTTTCTCAAGCCCCATCTTTTTTATCAAGTGATCCACAAGGCCGAGATAATAATAGACCTCGTGTCTGGTTTGTTTGTCGCCAGGCACCGTTGCGCCGTGTGTGAGGAGTATGGACCTTCCGTCTGTATTATAGCCGATGCGTACAGGTACCCCTGCCAGAAAAGGTATGAGCGCCGATTCGAACGAATTGGGAAAGACGACGGCAATATCGAATTGTTCGGCCCTTATGCGCCATGCAAGCCGAAACGGCCTTATTAGCGGATCTGCAAGGCTTTTTCTGTCGGCGACTATAACTTCGTCTACGTCTGGGTGTCCTGTAAAGACTGACGCCTGCGCCGGTCTTGCCAACACCTTTATCTTTGCATCCGGGTAGAGCCCAGCCAGCGCAGTGATGGCAGGAGTGGTCATGACGGCGTCGCCGATCCAGTTGGTGGATAAAACAAGTACTTTCAGCGTCACTTAAAACGGTACGTCGTCTTCAATTGGCGGGGGGGTCTCAAGACCTTCTGTTTCACCGCCAAGACGTTCCTTTTTGGAATCCAGCATTTGGATATCCTGGGCCTGTATCTCGGTTACATATCTTTTTATGCCGTCTTTATCTTCCCAGGAACGGGTCCTTATCTGCCCTTCAACATAAATTAGGCTACCTTTATTAAGATATCGTTCACAGATCTCGGCAAGCCTTCTCCATGCGATCACCCTATGCCAGTCCGTCTCCTCTTCCCACTGCTCCCCTTTTTTAACAGCCCTGTTAGTGGCCAGGCGCAGATTGGCGACCGGGGTGCCGTCCTGGGTGTAGCGTATCTCGGGATCTGCGCCAAGCCTACCTATAAGCATTACCTTGTTTAGTCCTCTGGCCATTGATGTCCACCTTTATTTTAGTTTTCGGTGTTATACCGAAAACTTGAATTGACCCTTGCCAAGGAGGTCGTGGAGATGCACTATTCCGGCAAGACATCCCTCCCTATCCACAACCGGCAGTACGGTAATCAGGTGCTGCTCCATGAGCGTTATGGCCTCGGCCGCCTGCGCCTCAGGGCGGATACTCTTAGGTCTTTTGGTCATGATTTCTTCTATGGATCCCTTTGTCAATCCGCCTGATTTTACAATGAAACGTCTGAGATCACCGTCCGTAAGTATGCCCAGGAGACAGCCCCCGTCGCCCAGCACCAGGACTGCACCAAGCCCCTTGGCGTCCATTTCGTTTAGGGCCGTAGGGATGTCTGTGCCTATGTGTACTGCAGGTATCGCATCACCTCTCAGCATCACTTCCTCCACCCTTACCTTCAATATTTCTCCGAGAGAGCCGCCCGGATGGTTGCGTCTAAAGTCCTTTTCATTGAATTTGCGCATGTTCAGAAGGACCACCGCAAGGGCATCCCCAATTGCAAGGGCTGCTGTCGTGCTGGCTGTCGGGGCAAGACCCAGCGTGCAGGCCTCACGTTCTACCCCTGTATCTATCACAACTAGGCTAAGTCTTGCCAGCGTTGAATTCAATCCGCCCGTAAGGGCGATTACTGGGATGCCCCTTTTTTTGAACACCATGATCAGGGCATTCAGTTCCTGCGTCTCCCCACTATTTGAAAGGGCGATTATCACATCATCCTGGCCTACCATGCCCAAGTCGCCATGGAGGGCCTCCACGGGGTGGAGAAAGATAGATGGAGTCCCTGTGCTCGCAAGGGTTGCGGCTATCTTGCGGCCCACAAGCCCGCTCTTGCCGATCCCTGTCACCACGACCCTGCCGGTAGCCTTAAAGATGAGGTCTGCCGCCTTTACAAAGCTATCTCCAAGATGCCCTTGGACGCGCTTAAGACCTTGGATCTCAACCTCTATGGCATCCTTTGCCTCTTTTAATATCGCATCCGCATCCCTTTCGGGCGGGGTCCGGTATGTCTTCTTGTCTTCCTCAGTCATTGTTCGAGCTGGAATTTACCCTTGTAATCGTCAACAGGGACGGGATAGTGGCCGTTGAAACAGGCCAGACAAAAACGGTTCGGGTCCCCCCCGGCAGATTTCAGCATGGCATCGATGCTCAGGTAGTGAAGCCTATCGAGCTCCAAAAATCGCCTTATTTCCTCTACCGAGTGGTTTTCTGCAATGAGTTCGCCGCTTGTTGAGAAGTCGATCCCATAGTAACATGGAAATCTGATCGGCGGACAGCTAACGAGCATGGTTATCTCCTTTGCCCCGGCCTCCCTTATCGCCCTTATCCTGGTCAGGCTTGTCGTGCCTCTGACTATCGAGTCTTCCATGATTATGACGCGTCTGCCATAGATCATCTCCTTTACAGGGTTGAGCTTGACCCTTACGCCGAAGTCTCTCATGGATTGGCTCGGTTGGATGAAGGTCCTGTCCACATAGTGGTTCCTGATGACGGCAAGCTCAAGCGGTATCTTGGCTGCCTGCGCATATCCTACCGCCGCATAGTTTCCTGAGTCAGGAAAAGGCATGACGAAATCGGCCTTGACATCCACCTCTTTTGCCAATGCCGCACCGAGAGTCTTCCTAAAGCTGTAGACGTTTTGACCGAAAATGTAGCTGTCAGGTCTGGCAAAATAGATGAATTCAAAGATGCAGTGGGCACGTTTATGGGATTCGATCCCTTTGAACGACCTCAGGCCATTTGCATCTATAATCACTACCTCGCCAGGCGCCACATCCCTTATGTATTCCGCCTGGATCAGGTCAAGGGCGCAGGTCTCGGATGAAAGCACGTAGGCTTTGCCCAGTCTTCCGATGCAAAGTGGACGAAAGCCGAACGGGTCGCGAAGGCCTATGATGCTGTCCTCGGTCCCTATGACGACGGAATAGGCCCCTCTTACCGCGCCCATCATGGATGTTATCGCATTTTCAAGCCCCTTGATCCCAGCCCTGGCCAAGAGATGCACCATTACCTCGCTGTCCATTGTGGTTTGGAAGATCGAGCCTCTGGCCTCAAGCTCATGCCGAATTGCCCCTGCATTTACGATGTTTCCGTTGTGCGCGAGCGCCAGGGCGCAGCCGGAGTGCCTAATGCAAAAGGGTTGGGCATTTTGGAGTATGGATGAGCCTGTAGTTGAATATCTCACATGGCCTATTGCCAGATGCCCTTTCAGCTCCTTGAGCCTTGCCTCGTTGAATACCTCGCTTACAAGGCCCATTGCCTTGAATTCCCTGACGTTTTTGCCGTCTGAACTGATAATGCCGGCGCTTTCCTGCCCCCTGTGCTGCAGGGCATATAGACCGAAATATGCAAGCTTTGCGGCCTCCGGGTGCCCATAGATGCCGAAGACGCCGCACTCTTCACGGATTTTAGGCCAAGGCCGAGGGATTGAGATCATATTAATGTCCATATTTTTTGTAGTATTCTTGAAGGGGTTTGACCTTCATATCCTCCGACTTCAATGAAGCAATGGCCTCGGCGGCCGCCCTCGCACCTTGGACAGTTGTAAAATACGGGATTTCATACTCAAGGGCCGTTCTTCTTATGTAATAGGAATCGGATCTGGTCTTCTTGCCGCTCGGGGTATTGATGACCAGGTCGATCTTGCGGTTTTTCATCAGGTCTATAACATTCGGTCGCCCCTCGGATATCTTGAACACCGTCTCATTTTTTAGTCCATTTTCTCTAAGAAAGAGCGATGTGCCTTCGGTTGCGACGATGTCAAAGCCCATCTCCTTGAGCTTTCTTGCAACAGGAAGTATGGCCGCCCTGTCGCCGGTCTTTATGCTGAAAAAGACCGTACCACTTATGGGTAGATTGAGTCCGGCTGCAATCTGGCTTTTTGCAAAGGCCATCCCGAAGCCTTGGTCGATTCCCATGACCTCACCGGTGGATTTCATCTCCGGGCCCAGGATAATGTCCACGCCAGGAAACCGCCTGAACGGGAAGACCGATTCCTTGACGGCCACATGTTTTATCGGTACGTCTTTTGTAAGACCGAGCTCCCTCAATGTCTTTCCGATCATGACCTTGGTTGCAAGTTTGGCAAACGGAATTCCTGTGGCCTTGCTTACAAAAGGTACAGTCCTTGAGGCCCTTGGGTTTACTTCAAGCACATAGAGCCTGCCATCTTTTACTGCATACTGGACGTTCATCAGGCCCACAACATTCAACTCTCTGGCCATGGCCTTGGTCGCCGAACATATCTCGTCTATTAGCGCGCATGAGAGGGTCCGCGGCGGGAGGACGCAGGCGGAGTCGCCTGAGTGTATTCCGGCTTCTTCTATGTGTTCCATGATCCCGCCTATTACAGTTGTCTCGCCGTCGGATATAGTGTCTACGTCTATCTCGGTCGCATCCTGGAGGAATTTGTCAATCAGTACGGGTCGTCCCTCAGAGACATAAACCGCTTCGGCCATAAACGATTTGAGGCCTAATTCGTCATAGACTATGCGCATGGCCCTTCCGCCAAGGACATAGGACGGTCTTACAACTATCGGATACCCGATCTCCCGTGCAGCCAGGATGGCCTCTTCGAGCGAGTAGGCCGTCCTATTTTCGGGTTGGATGAGCCCGAGCTTACGTAGCATGTTTTGAAAGCTCTTCCTGTCCTCGGCCATGTCAATGCTTTCAGGACTGGTTCCAAGTATCCTAACCCCAGCGCTTGCCAAGGGAAGGGCGAGATTCAGCGGGGTCTGTCCGCCGAATTGGACGATGACGCCCATCGGCCTCTCTATTTCAATTATGTGCAGTACGTCTTCAAGTGTAAGCGGTTCGAAATAGAGCTTGTCTGACGTGTCGTAGTCCGTCGAGACGGTCTCCGGGTTTGAATTTACCATGATGCTCTCGATACCTTCTTCTTTTAAGGCGAATGCCGCATGGACACAACAGTAGTCGAATTCTATGCCCTGGCCGATCCTGTTAGGTCCGCCCCCAAGGATCATGACCTTCCGCCCTGTGCCTGGTCTGGCCTCGTCTTCCGTCTCATAAGTGGAATAAAAATAAGGGGTATGTGCCTCGAATTCGGCTGCGCAGGTATCAACCAGTTTATAGACCGGCCTTACACCGTTTTGCCTCCTGAGCTCCCTTACCTCGTCTTGTGTGAGCCCTGCAGCCCATGCGATCTGGACGTCTGAGAAGCCCTCTCTTTTATAGTGGAGTAGGTTGTCTTTGAGCGTTTCTCTTGTCTCGAGACAGAGGCGTTCACCTTCTTCTTTTATCATAGCTATCTGGTGCAGAAACCAGGGGTCTATGCCTGTAAGTCTATGGATTTCGCCGATATCAAACCCCATGGACATGGCAAGTGGAATATAGAATATGCGTTCCGAGTTCGGGGTCCTTAGCCTCTTGATCACAGCCTCTTTATCAGGCATTCCACTGAAACGTTGCCATGGATCACGCCCGTCAAGGCCTAGGCCGAAGCGTCCAATCTCAAGGGATCTCAGACCTTTTTGAAGGGCCTCTCGGAATGTCCGCCCTATGGCCATAGTCTCGCCGACGCTCTTCATTGAAGTGGTGAGTATGTCTTCGGCCTCTGGGAATTTTTCAAATGTCCAGCGTGGTATCTTCACTACGCAATAATCAATCGTCGGCTCAAAGGAGGCCATCGTTTCTTTTGTGATATCGTTTGGGATCTCATCGAGCGTATAGCCTACGGCAAGCTTTGCCGCTATCTTTGCTATCGGAAAACCTGTGGCCTTGGACGCAAGGGCGCTTGAGCGTGAGACCCGGGGGTTCATCTCGACCACCACCATCTCACCATTTTGGGGGTTTATGGCAAACTGGATATTGGATCCGCCCGTTTCGACCCCTATCTCTCGTATGATAGCGAGGGAGGCGTCTCGCATGACCTGATATTCCCTGTCGCTCAGGGTCTGTGCAGGGGCCACAGTGATGCTGTCCCCGGTATGGACACCCATAGGGTCGAGGTTTTCTATGCTGCAGACTATTACAACATTATCCCTTGCATCGCGCATGACCTCAAGCTCAAACTCCTTCCATCCGATAACAGACTCTTCGAGCATGACTTCATGGATCATGCTTAGATCCAGCCCGTGGGAGCATATGTCTTCAAGGTCTTCAGGATTATATGCGATGCCGCCGCCTGTACCGCCAAGCGTGAAGCTTGGACGCACGATTAGCGGAAAACCAATTTCCCTTGCAGCAAGCATTACCTCGTCCATTGAGCGGACTATGGCGCTTTTGGGTATTCTGAGGCCTATTCTGGTCATGGCATCCCTGAAGAGTTCCCTATCTTCGGCCTTGTGGATCACTTCGCGGGACGCCCCTATCATCTCGACCTGGAGGTGTTCGAGCACCCCCATGTCTGCCAAACGCACAGCCGTGTTCAGGCCGGTCTGCCCGCCGAGTGTCGGGAGTATGGCCTGGGGTCTTTCTTTCTCAAGGATCTTTTCAAGCACGGCAGGGGTGATGGGCTCGACATATGTCTTGTCCGCTACGTCGGGATCAGTCATGATTGTAGCCGGGTTTGAGTTCACAAGCACTACCTCGAAACCCTCTTCCCTTAGGGCCTTGCAGGCTTGGGTTCCGGAATAGTCAAATTCACAGGCCTGACCTATGATAATAGGTCCGGAACCGATGATCAGTATCTTTTTTATGTCCGTTCTCTTTGGCATTGTCTCATCATCTCTGTAAAGCGATCGAAGAGGTATTCGGCATCATGGGGCCCTGGTGCGTTTTCTGGGTGATATTGTACTGAAAACATAGGGAATTTTTTGTGCCTCATACCTTCTACGGTATGATCGTTCAGATTTATGTGTGTTATCTCAATTTCGGGTGGGAGCGACTTGTCGTCCACTGAAAAACCATGATTCTGAGATGTAATCTCTATCTTACCGGTTTCAAGATCTTTGACAGGCTGATTTGCACCCCTATGGCCGAATTTCAATTTGAACGTCCTGCCACCGACGGCAAGCCCCAGTATCTGGTGTCCAAGACATATACCAAAAATTGGGCGTCTGCCGATGATCCCCTTTACAGTCTCTACGATCCCGCAAAGAGCGGCAGGGTCTCCCGGACCGTTAGAGAGGAAGACCCCGTCAGGTTCCACTGATAGGAGTTCATCTTTTGAGGCGGTGCATGGAAACACCACGCACTCGCAGCCTCGTTTTTCAAGGAGCCTCAACTGATTGTATTTAAGACCACAGTCCAGGACTACTACCCGGAGATCCCTTGATTTTGTCTTGCATATATTCTGCAGGGTATGCGCATTTAGAGTTGTTATTTTATCGTCTTTCCATATGTATGGCGTCCGGCAGGTCACCTCTTTTACAAGATCGCGGCCCACAAGCCCTGGCGACGACCTCGCCTTTGCTGTCAGCGAGCCTGGATCAAGGTCTTTGGTGGAGATCGCGGCCTTCATGGCCCCTTTAAGGCGGATGTGTCTGGTGAGTGCCCTGGTGTCAACCTGCTCGATGCCCAATTTGTTATGAACCATGAGATATCGTCTGAGACTCATGTCCGCCCGCCAGTTGCTGTAGGCCTCTTCGTATTCCCTGACTACAAGGGCCTCTGCGTGGATGTCGCAGGACTCGATATCCCTGTTGTTTGTTCCGTAGTTGCCTATGAGTGGGTAGGTCATTGTGACGATCTGCCCTTTGTATGATGGGTCTGTCAATATCTCCTGATAACCCGTCATGCTGGTATTGAAGACCATCTCGCCATAGACCTCACCATGGCCCGTGAACGACCGTCCTTCAAATATCCTCCCGTCTTCAAGGGCTATAAGCGCCTTCATGTCTGTGTCCTTCTTGCGGTGTTTGTCAACATCAGTCAGGATCTCCGGCTATGAATTTCTGTACGCGTTGAAAGGCCTCGTCGTCCGTCATCTGCATCGGCGGATGTTTCATAAAATATGCGCATGGTGCGAGGAGCGCCCCCCCTATTCCCCTTTCGAGGGCAAGTTTGCAGCAACGTATCGCATCTATAACGATGCCGGCCGAATTCGGGGAGTCTTCGACCGAGAGCCTAAGCTCAAGATCCATGGGGACGTTTCCGAAGAGCCTGCCTTCCATGCGGATGAAGGCAATCTTGTTGTCCTTCTGCCAAGGCACATAATCGCTTGGGCCGATATGTATGTTTTCATCGGCAAGCGGTTCATCGAGCATGGCTTGCACCGCGTCGGTCTTCGAGAGTTTTTTGGAGGCCAGACGCTTGCGGTTTAGCATGTTTAAGAAATCCGTATTTCCGCCGGTATTGAGCTGATATGTCTTGTCGAGGTGCACCCCCCTTTTTTTGAACAAGTTTGTAAGCACCCTGTGGACGATCGTCGCTCCAATCTGAGATTTTATGTCATCCCCTATGATGGGGAGTCCTTTTTCTCTGAAACGTCCTTCCCACTCCGGATCGCTCGAAATGAAGACCGGTATGTTGTTTATGAACGCCGTCCCTGCCTCTAATGCGCAACTGGCATAAAAACGCGTTGCCTCTTCAGAGCCTACGGGCAGGTAGTTGAGGAGTATTTCCGCACCCGAATCCTTCAGGATCTTTATTACGTTATCCTCGTCGGCCTCTGGGCCATCCGCCAATACGAAGGTCTGGTCTTCAGGATAGTCGGACATGTGTGTGGAAAAACCGTCAAGCACCCTTCCCTTTATCACCTTGACCCCTGTCTTTGGTATATTGTTGAAAAATATCTTGGTGCAGTTTGGTCTTGCAAAGATCGCCTCGGAGACGTCGCGACCGACCTTTCTTTTGTCAATATCGAAGGCCGCAACCACCTCTATGTCTCCAGGTCTGTAACCGCCGATATCCCAGTGCATAAGGCCGATGGCCTCATCGCCCCGATCCTTCTTGTGATAATAATTGATACCTTGCCATAGAGAAGAAAAACAGTTGCCGACTCCGACTACAGCAACCCTGATCTTTCCCATCTCAAAATCTCTCCTTGTCCCTTTAAATGGTGGTGGCCATTCAGGCCTCAATGGCCTCTTCTTCGACCTCGATCTCCAGTTCGAAAAAACTTTTCCCGCAGTCGTAGCATTTTACGTCAATGATGTTTTTGGAGCCAAGCGAGACATATATTTCATCGCAGCCACATTCGCATGGACCGGCAACAGACTCATTTATTATTTGGTCTATTGACGGGCGAGCCGCTATGGGTATATCGGGATCGTATTCTATTTTCACATGAGACCTCCTGAAAATTACGCAATATGTCCGGTTTTGTCTGTGAGGTGAGATCCATATTGACGTATTTTGATGGCGATATCATAACAATGAAAAATAAGAGTTGCAAAGGCTTTTTGCCCCGGGGTATCTTGATTTAATTGATTTTTTAGATGAATTTGTTGAAGATGATAAAAATGGAGGTGGATTGTGAATGTCTTTGACAAGATTGCATCGAATTGGGACGAAGAGCCTGCAAGGGTCGCCTTGGCGCATGGCGTTGCATCGGCGATCGCAGAAAACGTCCCGCTAAATAACAGCATGAAGGCCCTTGAATACGGCTGCGGTACAGGGCTTGTGACACTTGAAATCGCCAGGCGGGTACGTGAGGTGCTGGCGGCCGACGCCTCAGAAGGGATGCTATCCGTGCTTAAGGAGAAGATCGCAAGGTTCGGCGTAAAAAACATATTTCCCCTGTTCACAGATCTTACTAAGACAGGGCCGCTTGACGGCGGATTCGACCTTATTTATACAAGCATGACACTCCATCACATCCTTGATTTTGCAGGTATGCTGAAGACCTTCCGCTGTATGCTCATGCCGGGTGGATTCATGGCCATAGCCGACCTGGATCTTGAAGACGGTTCCTTCCATAGGAATGGGGCGCCGGTCCCTGCTCATAATGGCTTTGATAGAAGTGAGATATTGACGATCATGGGGTCTCTCGGCCTCAAGGATTTGAAGGCGGTGACTGCGCACGAGATGCGGAGGGCCGCTCCTGATGGAAGCGTCCGCGTGTATCCGGTGTTTCTTATAGTCGGTGTGCTTGCATGAGAAGATTTTAGGTATCCGGGTGTTACAGCCACCCAGACGCGGCCTGTTTACGCTTAGGGTCTTGCCGCTGCATGACATCTTATAAAGTGATTCGAGCCAGCCTCCACCCATTCAGGCGGGGTTTTTGCGCATGCCCAGGCTGAAAGCGGACATCTCGCATAAAATCGGCATGCGCTGATATCCCGCACATCTTTTGATGGAGAAGGCTGCGATTCCGCTGCGGTGTTTTCCGTCATTTGATTATTTATCTTCCGCCTCGGATCCGGAAGGGGGACGGATTTGATGAGATAATCTGTATATGGATGGTGTGGGATGCCTCGGTAAGGCGGCCTTTCTTTGGCGTCTGGTACGGCGCCTATTTCCAAAAAGGCGTCTTTCGGCATGACCTCTACTATAACCCCCTTATACATAACCGCGATCCTGTGACTTATAAATTGCACCACCGGCAGGTCGTGAGAGATGAAAAGATAGGAGAGCCCGCGTCTTTGCTGGAGGTCGAGGAGGAGATTGATGATCTGGGCCTGTATCGACATATCAAGGGCGGATGTGGGTTCATCGGCCACTATGAGCCTTGGGTTGGTGGCCAAGGCCCTTGCGAGGCCTATCCTTTGACGCTGGCCGCCGCTGAATTCGTGAGGATACAGGTCCATTGCCGATGCATCGAGCCCGACCTCTTCGAGGAGCCCTGCCACCTTTTCTGTAAGTTCTTTTCCTTTAAAGAGCCTATGTATCTTTAAGGGTTCACTAAGGGTATTAAAGACCGTTTTTTTGGGATTGAGCGATGAAAACGGGTCCTGGAAGACCATTTGGGCCTGCCTTCTGAACTCTTTGAGCCTTGTGGAATCAAGTCTATCTATGTCATTGCCGCAAAAAATAATCTTGCCGCGTGTAGGCCTTTCAAGCCCAAGTATGAGCCTTGCAAGGGTAGATTTGCCGCAGCCGCTCTCTCCCACAAGCCCTAGTATTTCACCCTCGCTGACAGAGAGATCGACCCTGTCTACAGCCTGCAAAACGCCTTTCCCTGCATCAAAGAGCCCCTGTCTGATCCTATATTCTTTTGTAACGTCTATCAGTTCAAGGAGCGTCATTATCCCCCTATTCAAAGAGTATTTTGCCTGTCATGGCGTCCGGCAAAGGAAGGCCCATTATTGTAAGGGCCGTTGGGGCCACGTCGGCCAATATCCCTCTTGACAGCCTTGCACCTCTTCTTCTGCTGTCTATCATGTAAAACGGCACAGGGTTTGTTGTGTGCGTGGTTGACGGTCCGCCGTCAGGGGCGAGCATCACCTCTACATTCCCGTGGTCAGCGGTTATCAGCGCCGCGCCGTCTTTTTTTGTCCAGACATCGGTTAGTTCACCTACGCACCTATCCACTACTTCGCATGCAGTGACAGCCGCCTGCAAGACGCCAGTGTGCCCCACCATGTCGCCGTTTGCAAAGTTTACGACGATTAATGCATAGTCATTCTCTGTTATTCGCTTAATGAGCTCGTCCTTTATCTTGAAGGCACTCATCTCCGGCTTTAAGTCATATGTTGCGACCTCACGCGGGGACGGAATGAGCACCCGCTCTTCAAGATGGAACGGCGTCTCCTCGCCGCCGTTGAAGAAATATGTGACATGGGCGTATTTTTCCGTCTCTGCGATCCTGAGTTGTTTGAGCCCTGCCGCTGCCACCTCTTCGCCTAGGATGTGGGAGAGGTGTTGCGGCGGGAAGGCCACAGGGGAGTTGAATCCTTCGTCGTAAAGGGTCATTGTTACAAAGGAAATCAACGGCCTGTCGCTGATGTTGAATTCGGAAAAGCCTGGCTCAATAAACGCCCTGGTGAGTTGTCTGGCCCTGTCCGCCCTGAAATTGAAGAAGATGACCCCATCGCCTCGGCCTATTCTGGGCGTCATTTCACCCCTTTCATCTTCAAGGACGACAGGCCTTATAAATTCATCTGTCTCGCCCATGGCATACGCCGTTTCGATCGCGGCCACAGGGTCCTTTGCCCTTCGGCCTTCTCCCTTTACAAGTGCCTTGTAAGCCGCCTCCACCCGTTCCCATCTCTTGTCTCTGTCCATTGCGTAGTAACGGCCTATTATGGTGGCTATCTTGCCCGAGCCTAGTCGGTCCATCTCGGCCACAAGCTCCCTCATATAGCCGGCTCCACTTGACGGCAGGGTATCTCTGCCGTCAAGGAAGGCGTGGACACAGACCTTGGCGAGGCCACGGTCTCGCGCCATCTTGAGGAGTGCAAACAGATGCCCTATCTGGCTGTGGACTCCGCCGTCTGAAACAAGGCCCATGAGGTGAAGCGTATGGCCGGAGTGCAGGATTTCATCCATGATCTTTACAAGCGTTTTATTTTCAAAGAACGATCCATCCCGGATGGTCTTGTCTATACGGGTCAGCTCTTGATATACTATCCTGCCCGCCCCGAGGTTCAAATGCCCTACCTCCGAGTTCCCCATTTGGCCTGCAGGAAGCCCGACGGCCTCGCCCGATGCCGTGAGGAGGGTAAAGGGGTATTCGTTGTAAAAGCGGTCAAGATTGGGTGTGTTTGCGAGCCTGACCGCATTGCCCTCTGTATCTTCGCGCCAACCCCAGCCGTCCATTATGATCAGCATGACCGGTCGGATGTCGTTTTTCATGTATGGCCCCTTTTGTTTATTTTTTGATATATTGTCTCTTCGCTTGGCTCCAGAGGCCTTCGAGGTCGTAGAAGGCGCGCATCGGTTCATAAAAGAGATGTACTACCACCTCGCCGTAGTCCATGAGTATCCACTTAGCCTCCTTTTTGCCCTCTATGTCTAGCGGATGGATGTCTTTTTGCGCGAAGACCTCCAGGATATTGTCGGCCATGCCTTGGATATGTCTGGCGGATCGTCCGTGGGCTATGACAAAGAAACTTGTGAAGTCTGAAAGGCCTCTCAGATTCAGGATCACTACCTCTTCACCCTTGTTGTTTGCCACCTCATTCGCCAGTTCGACGGCCAGCTTCATCGCCTCGTCTCTATAGAGGTCGTTTGCGCTGATATATTTGGTCACCTCGTGAGGAAGGAGGAAACGTATAGACCGTCCATTTATCAAAAGTTCCCTCATTTTAGTGCTAGATATCTCGATATGGGTCACTTTTGCGAGATAAATGCCCTTTCCTTCTGGCAGCATAAACGCCCCGTCTCCGGGGCCGTCCGGCCTCGCGTTTCTGAAGGTCCGGGCTATAATCCGCTTTACCTCCTCAATCTCACCGTCCTTTCTTCCCATGACGACTATGGAGGTGAATTCGGGTATATGCCAGTATTCCTTCCAGGAGGTTATGGATGCAAATGCGTCGCTGCCGAGGATGAAATAGAATTCCTTGTCAGGGTGTAGGCCGCTCAATTCCCTCAAGGTGTCGATGGAGTATGATGGCCCGTTTCTTTTTGCCTCTATGTCGAGGACCTTGAAATAATCGACGCCATTTACCGCAAGCCTCGTCATGGCAAGTCGATGGTGAAAAGGAGTGATGTCTCCCGTATCTTTGTGAGGTGGGTAAGCTGTTGGAATGAACCATATTTCGTCAAGACCGAACGCCTCTCGCACCTCCTCCGCAGACCTCAGGTGGCCATAGTGGATGGGGTCGAAGGTCCCCCCGAACAATCCTATGTGCATGTGTTACCCCGCGGGACGGTCTTCAAGTCAGATCCTTATCTGGCCGCAGCCGTAGGCTATGAATTTTTGGGTGGTAAGCTCTTCAAGACCCATAGGGCCGTAAGCATGGAGCTTCGATGTGCTGATCCCTATCTCTGCACCGAGTCCGAGCTCCCCTCCGTCGTTGAAGCGTGTGGAGGCATTTACCAGTACGAGTGATGCATCCACCTCGTCAAGAAACCTCCTTGCCCGTTCGTAGTCCTTGGTGATAATGGCCTCCGTGTGGTTCGACCCGTAGCGGGCGATGTAATCTAGGGCCTCATCCATGTTATCCACCACCCTTACAGCAAGTATCAGGTCCAGAAACTCTGTCCCCCAGTCTGAGTCAGCGGCAGGCCTGGCATACGGTACAAGACTGCATGTGCGTGTGCAGCCTCTGATCTCCACGCCAGCCTTTTTGAAATCCTCTGCCATTGCGGGTAAAAAGGTATCGGCCACGCCTTTATGGACAAGCAGGCCCTCCATTGCGTTGCATACGCCCGGCCTCTGGACCTTTGCGTTTAGACATATCTTCCTGGCCATCTCGATGTCCGATGGGTCGTCAACATATATATGACAGACGCCTTTGTAGTGTTTGAGCACTGGAATGCGTGAGTTTTCTGTTATAAACCGTATGAGCCCCTCGCCTCCACGTGGAATCACAAGGTCTATCTCACCTTCTTTTTTCAGGAGTTCAGTCACGGCCTCTCTATCCGTGGTCGGGACCACCTGCACCGCCCCTTCCGGTGCACTGTTGCCCTTAAGGACCTCTTTTAATATTGAGGCAAGGGCTAGGTTTGAGTGTATGGCGTCGGAGCCACCGCGCAAGATTATTGCGTTTCCGGACTTGAGACAGAGCCCAGCCGCATCTATGGTGACATTTGGGCGGGATTCATATATCATGAGGATCACCCCTATCGGTATCCGGACCTTGCCCACCAGTAGGCCGTTCGGCCTCTTCCACATGCCGGTAACCGCCCCTACCGGGTCGGCAAGGGCCGCTACCTCTTTCAGGCCTCTTATCATGGAGTCGATGACCTTGTCGGAGAGCTTTAGCCTGTCGATGAAGGCCGTTGAAACCCCCTTTTCTTTTGCCACCTCAAGGTCCTTCGCGTTTTCCTCCTTCAGTTGCCCGCGTCTGTCGTCCAGAAGTCCTGCCGTCTCAAGAAGGAGTTTATTTTTTGTCGCGGTCGATAGTCTTGCAATTCCACGTGCCGCCTTTCTAGCGTCGGCGGTCATCCTGGCGATCAGGCCTTGTATGTCTTTCATGGTTACCTCCTTGATTTCATAATACCACAAGGTTGTCCCTGTGGATCACCTCATCGGTCCCATTTTGTCCGGTTATGCCGCATATCTCTTTGCTCCTGCACCCTATGATCTTCAACAGGTCGCCAGAGCCGTAATTGCATATACCGATGGCGATATCTCTCCCCGTCTGATCCCTGCATATTACACAGGCCCCTGCGGCGAATCCGCCCTCTACGGCCTCTATCCCTACGGGCAGGAGGCTCTTGCCTTGTTCGAGTATGGCCATGACCGCGCCGTTGTCAAGCCAAATCACGCCTTCCCTGGGCAAGGCAAGCGCGATCCACGGTTTCCGCCCATATATCCTGCGCCGTCTCTGTGGTTTGAAAAGCGTACCGACCTCTTCGCCTGCAAAGAGCCGCTCCAGGACATCTGGCGTCCTGCCGCCGGCAACTATCATGGGGATGCCGCAGGCGGTGACTATCCGCGCGGCCTCGAGCTTGGATCGCATGCCGCCCCTGCCGGCCCTTCCCGGACTCGAGCCGGCCAGCCGGAGGATGTCGTCATCGACCCGTTCCACCACTTTGATGGGCCTGGCGTCCATGCTTTTTCGCGGGTCTCTGTCGTAAAGACCATCTATGTCGCTCAGGCATATAAGGAGATCGGCCTCCATAAGGTTTACCACAAGGGCGGCTAATGCATCGTTGTCCGTAAATTGGAGCTCTTCAGTGGCCATCGTGTCGTTTTCGTTTATAATAGGGAGCACCTCCCATTTGAGCAGGGTTTTCAGCGTATTTCTTGCATTAAGATACCTGGGCCTAGAGACCAGGGCGTCTCTAGTCAGGAGGACCTGGGCCACAGGTATCCCAAAGCGGTCGAAGGCCTCCTCGTATGCGTGCATAAGTCTGCCTTGGCCTACCGCGGCGAGCGCCTGCTTTTCAGGGATAGTCTTTGAGGCTCTGTGCATCGGGAGTCTGCCCCTGCCTGCGGCTACCGCACCAGACGAGACCAGCACCACCTTGCGCCCCATGGATGTTATATGCGCCAGTCCTCGGCTGACAGCGGCGATCATGGAGGTGTCAAGGCCGTTTTCATCAGCAATGACCGCACTTCCGGCCTTGATGACTATTTTTTTTGCCGTTTCAATGTATCTTTTTTGCATATTTTGGCGTCCAGTTTCTTGTTTCTATATCATCCTGCCGTAGAAGCCAGTATGGGGGTTTGTGCCACATTGGATCCGTCTCCCATCGTGGTCGGACGGCTCATGTTGTAGAGTATCTCCAGGAGCTCTGGGATGCCTGTGCCTGTCAATGCCGATATGAAACAGGGCGCCTTCGTCTTAGGAGAAAAGGTCTTTTTGAGTCTTTCTATCATATCCCGATCCAACATGTCGGTCTTATTCAACGCGATCAAGAACGGTTTTTCCGTTAGGGCCTTGCGATACCTCTCCATCTCGCTTCTTACCATTTCGAATTCTTCAAAGGGGTTTTCGCCTGAGGCATCGATTACAAACAGGATTACCTTTGTCCTCTCGATATGGCGTAGAAAATCGATACCCATACCCGCTCCAAGGTGCGCCCCCTCAATCAGACCAGGGATGTCGGCAGCAACCATGGTGCGGCCGTCTGAGAGATTTATCACGCCGAGGTTCGGTACAAGGGTTGTGAATGGATAGCCTGCTATCTTGGGTCTCGCGGCCGATATCCTGGAAAGGAGGGTGGATTTGCCCGCATTCGGTACACCGACCAGCCCTATATCCGCAAGGAGTTTGAGTTCAAGCGCAAGGTCTCTTTCCTCGCCTTTAAGTCCTGGCTGGGCGTATCTCGGGGTCTGTCTCATGGCCGAGACGAAGCGGCTGTTTCCAAGACCGCCCTTGCCGCCCCTGGCTGCGATCCATTCTTCGCCCGGATTGGTAAGGTCAGCAAGTACGGCCCCTGTTTCAAGGTCTTTTATGACCGTGCCGGGCGGGACCTCTATGATAAGGTCGTGGCCCGTCTTGCCGTGTTGGTTCTTTCCTCGGCCCGCCTTGCCGTCTTCGGCCTTGAAGACGCGTCTGTGTCTGAAACGCTGGAGGGTGTTCAGGCCGTTCTTTACACGAAAGACCACGTTCCCGCCCTTGCCGCCGTCTCCTCCGTCAGGTCCGCCTTTCGGGACATATCTCTCTCTCCTGAAGCTGACGCAACCCCTGCCGCCGTCGCCGGCCTTTATGTGTATCTCCGCCTGATCAATAAAGTTCATGGTTTTCCGTCCATCTGTGTCGATTTGACTTATACATGGTATTAAACTAATTTTAAAGTCAATAGTACAGGCCTGCGTGAACATATGGAAATATATGTAGGCAGACAGCCTATATTGAATTCAGACCGGGAAACGGTCGCATATGAGCTCCTCTACCGCTCAGGGGAGAAAAATGCATTTCCAGGTATGGACGGCACCGCCGCCACATCCAATCTTATCAATAACGCCTTCTATTCCATGGATATTAATGAGATAGTGGGCGGGAAGCGCCTGTTTGTCAATTTCACGCGGGAACTACTCTTGAGCGGGCCCCCGATGCTTGACCCCAATAAGGTCGTGATAGAAATACTTGAGGACGTCCTGGTTGACGAAGCGCTGATTCAGGCCTTAAAGGCCCTGACCCATAAGGGTTTCAAGCTGGCGCTCGACGACTTTGTCCTTAATGAGGCGTCAAGACCGCTTATCCCCCTGGCCGATTATATTAAGGTGGACTGGCGCGCCAGCTCCAAAGAGGAGACAGGGGGAATAATAGATGCGGCGAGGCAGGCCGCAACAGGCCGCAATATCAAGCTCCTTGCCGAAAAGATCGAGACCTATGAAGAATTCAGACAGGCCTTGAACCTTGGTTTTACATGTTTTCAGGGTTATTTCTTCGCCAGACCCTCTGTCATCAAGGGCAAGGATCTATCGCCCGGCGTCTGGTCCATGTTAAGACTCATGACCGCGGTACAGGGGAACCACCTTGACATAAATGAGATATCCGACATTATTACCAAAGACCCGGCGCTGTGCTACAAACTCCTTAAGGTCGTAAACGTGGCCGCCGTGGGCCTCAGGCAGCCGGTGTCATCTGTCAAGCAGGCCATAGTTTTGTTGGGCGAGATAGAGATCAGGAGGTGGATATCCGTCCTTCTCCTGGCCCATTTGTCCGCGGATAAACCCACGGAGCTCATGAAGACCGCATGTGTCCGCGCATCCTTTGGAGAAAGGCTTGCAAAGGCCGCGGGACAGGCCGATTTGGCGTCAAATGCCTTTTTCATGGGGCTTTTTTCCCTGATGGATGCGGTGCTTGAAAGGCCGATCGAAAAGATATTAAAGCCCCTGCCCGTGGCCCCTGCGGTAAGCCGCGCGCTGATTGACAGCAAGGGCCCCCTCGCCCCGTATCTTGAATTCATGCTTGCCTATGAACAGGGACATCTTTATGATATGGCAAGACTGATGGATGCATTGAGAATCAACGACGAGACAGCAATCAGGTGTTACCTTGAGGCTGTAAAATGGGCCGATGAGGGCGGTGCGGCAGCTGCAGGTTAGGGGGGGGTAATATGCGCATAACCCACAGGGTGTTTACTGACCTTGCCATCTGGATGACAGGTTTTGGGCTTTTGATGGGCGTTGTATTCCCGTTTTTTGTGCTTTTAATGGGTATCCCATCTGAGTTTGTGATGAAACCCTGGTTTTTTGCAACCTGTATGATCGCAGGGCTCCTGGTCGGTGCGGCCAATATCTGGCTTGCCAAGGCGATAGTAGGAAAACGGCTTCGCATCCTTGCAGACCGCATGAACTACGTAAAGACCAACCTTCTTGAGATAGCCAATCAGGGCGACATGGAGAAATGCACGCCTGAAAACTGCTTCATAGAAGGGGATTCTGATGACGAGATAGGCGAGAGCGCCCGTGCATTTAACCGCCTTGTGCAGGCCCTTGCCGACTCTTTCAGGGATGTCTTTGCGGTCCGCATGTTCACCGAGATGCTGACAAGCCACCTGCACCTTGAAAAACTGGCTGACAAGGCCATCGAACAGCTCATCCAGCATACAAACGCCAATGCAGGGGCTGTCCTGATAGAAGAAAACGGGGAATTGCGGGTGGCCGCCTCCATCGGCATAAAAAATCCGGCAAGGCTTGCGGAAAATGACCATGTAAAGCGGGCGTTTGATACAAAGGTAGGTAAAAGGCTGACCTTGCCGACGGGCATAGTGGTCGAGGGCGTGCTTGCGGAATTTAGGCCCAAAGAGACCTGTGTTGCGTCTATTGTATATAAGGGTGCTGCTATAGGCGTTATAGTGCTGGCAAGTGCGGCGGGTTTCATAACCGAGGAGATAAATAGGCTAGAGCTGTTTCGTCAAGGCCTTGCCCTTGCCCTTCACAATGCGCTCATCCATGACCGTCTCCAGAGGCTTGCGGCGATTGACCCGCTTACCGGCGTTTTCAACCGCAGGTTCGGCATGATAAGGTTTCATGAGGAATATGGCAGGGCGGTAAGGGCGAACATACAGCTGGGCGTTGTCATGTTCGACATAGACTGGTTCAAGAAGGTGAACGATACATATGGCCATATGATCGGCGACCGCGTCTTGATCATGGTCGCAAAGACCGCCCGTTCGGCCCTGCGGGAGGGGGATGTGCTCCTACGCTACGGCGGCGAGGAGTTCTTGGCCATATTACCTGCCGCATCAAGCGAGGACATAATGAAGATAGCGGAGAGGATGCGGCGTCTTGTGGAGGACCAGACTGTCAAGGCGGACGACACCGATATCAGGATCACAATAAGTGCAGGGGGCGTGTCTTTCCCTGAAACCGATGTAAGGGACGAGATGGATCTCATCAAGAAGGCGGACGAGGCCCTTTATATGGCCAAAAACACCGGCCGCAATCGCGTGGTCGTCCTTTAAAAATTTTCTTTTTTGCCCTTAACTAATCGTTTATTATCTGTTAATTAACCAGGTTAAACGATTTAAAGGGGGCACAAAATAGTATGAAGGTGGTAATCATAGGGGCGGTGGCCGCAGGACCAAAGGCTGCGAGTCGGCTAAAGAGGCTTGTTCCGGACGCCGACATAACGCTTGTGGATCAGGACGAACTCATCTCATACGGTGGCTGCGGTATCCCGTATTTTGTAGGCGGGGATGTCTCTGACGAAAAGGAGCTCAGGTCCACGAGTTTTCATATGGTCAGGGACCCCTATTTTTTTCAGGAGGCCAAGGGCGTAACGACCCGTATAAAGACAAGGGCCGTGTCCATCGACAGGAAGGAAAGGCTCGTGCATGTAGAGGATGTGATCACTGGCGAAAAGGATGCGCTCTCGTATGACAAGTTGGTGTTGGCAACCGGCAGCAGGCCTAACATCCTGCCCATACCAGGGAGAGACCTCAAGGGGGTTTATGCCATAAGCGATCTCCACAAGGCCGTGGCAATAAAAAACGACCTTGCGGCCGGCAGGGTAAGGAGCGCGGTTATAATCGGGGGTGGGGCCATAGGGATAGAGATGGCAGAGGGTTTGGCAGACCTCTGGGGTGTTGATACGACTATTGTGGAGTTTATGCCGCAGATACTGCCGAGGATAATCGGCCCGGATATGGCGGCCATGGTCCAGGAGCACCTGAAGGAAAGGGGCGTAAAGGTGCATACGCAGGAGGCCGCCAAGGAGTTTGTGGGCGGCGGAGACGGAAGGGTCGAAAGGGTCGTCACAAACAGACGTGAAATCGCTGCCGACCTGGTCGTCATGGCTGCCGGTGTACGTCCGCGCAGTGAGCTTGCAAGGGATGCCGGGCTTTTGGTCTCGCCCCAGGGTGCGATAATAGTAAATCAGCACATGCAGACCTCGGATCCAGATATCTATGCTGCTGGAGACTGCGTCGAAATAAATCATCTCGTAACAGGCAGGAAGTTCTTTGCCCCACTTGGTTCTCTGGCAAACCGTCAGGGCAGGATCGTGGCGGACAACCTCGCGGGGATCCCAAGCGTCTTTCCTGGCTGTGTGGGGAGCTTTATCATGAAGGTCTTTGATGTCTGCGTGGGCTCGACAGGCATAAGCCTTGAGACCGCGCTTTCAGAGGGCTTTGATGCGGTGGAGGCGAAGTGTGTGCAGTCAGATCGCGCCCATTTTTTTCCGACACAGGCCCTCTTGTTCCTGAACATGGTCGTTGACAAGAGAAGCCGCAGGGTCCTTGGACTCCAAGGCCTTGGAAAGATGGGGGATGGGCTTTTGGCAAGGATCAATGCGGCCTGTGGGCTCATTGAGCGCAGGGCCTCCGTAGACGATTTTAGCACGCTTGAGCTCGCCTACGCCCCGCCTTTTTCAACTGCGGTTGATGTGCTGAATGCAGTGTCAAATGTGGCTGACAATTTGGTCTCTGACAGGCTCAAGACCGTCTCCATACAGGACTTTATGGCTTGGATGGAAGGCCGGACTGATCACCCTGATTGGATGGCGCTTGATTTAAGGCATCCGAAAGAGGCTGCACTGCTTGCCGAGAGATTTCCTGGCCGATGGATCGCCATGTCCTACGACAAGGTGAGGGGTGATTATCAGGCCCTTCCGAGGGGCAAGACCTTTATCCTGATATGCAATGCCGGAACGAGGTCCTATGAGACCCAGTGTTTTTTGAGATCGGTCGGCATCGACAGCTTGGTCCTTCCGTGGGGGCTGAATGGGATCGCAAGGCTTGGTGCAAAATGGCTGATATGAATTAGTGAACTATCCCATTTTATTATTATAAGTGCAACCTAGGCGGGCGCTTCGTTTTATGTTTAAGTTATGCAAAGGTCTTACAAATAAATCATTGCGGGAGATTGTTATGAAAAAGATTGCCGTTACAGCAGCACTTTTTATCTTTTTGTCCATAACCGCTGGGCTTACCGACTTGTTTGCGGAGGTGGGTTGTCCGCAGCAGGAGGCCGTTCAAAAGGCCGTTTCGGAGATATTTAAAAAGACCAACATCAAGGTGGTCAAGATTTCGCCGAGCCAGGTACCTGGTCTCTGCGAGGTGCAGTTAAAGCTGAACGAGCAGAAAGGGATCATCTATACCGATTCAAAGGGTGAATTTCTGGTGGCCGGCCAGCTATACAGGACATCTGACGGGACGAATATCACACAGCAAGCGGCCATGGAGCTCAATCGTTTTTCTGCTGCAGAGATGGAGCGCCTTTCGAGCCTTACGGCCTTCAAGATAGGCAAGGGTAAGGTCGTCTACCTTGTGACCGACCCTCAGTGTCCCTATTGCAAAAAGGCAGAGGAGACAATCGTTCCTATGGCCCAGGCTGGGCAGCTGGAGTTGAGGGTCCTTTTGTTCCCGCTTCCGTTTCACCAAGGTGCAAAAGAGGAATCTATCTCTATTATATGCGACAATAAAGGCATCGAGGGCTTGAAATCTAGATACAGGTCGGAAAACCAGTGTGAGGCCGGTAAAAAAAAGGTGGAGGACACGATCGCATTCCTAAGCAAAAAGGGTATAACAGGTACGCCTACTTATATATTTCAGGATGGGCTCTTTCATTCTGGCGTCCTTTCAGCCGATGAATTAAAGAAGCATCTCGGAATATGATATAAGCGGAGGTCAAGAGGCCGATATGAAAGATATGAAGGAGATGTACAGGACCATCCTTAAGGATCAGTTTCCTGACGAGCTCTGCATCTCGTTTGGGGATCAAACTTTGATATACCGCAAGAGGACTTGGGCCTTCAAGAACGAAAAGACAGGGCTGATTGAAGAAAGGGGGCTTCGTTATGGTGAAAATCCTGATCAAGAGGCAGCTCTGTACGAGCTTGTAAACGGAAATCTGGTCATGGGCGGGTGTGCTTATATAGGACCTGGAAACGGACTTGTGAGCGCCATTGATGAGGCTGCCATGCTTCAGGCGGGCAAGCACCCAGGCAAGATCAATCTCACAGATATTGACAATTCACTTAATATCCTGAAATTCTTAATGAAAAAACCTGCCGCCGTAATCGTCAAGCACAACAACCCATGTGGTGTGGCCTATGGCGCTACGATTGAAGAGGCCTTTCAAAGGGCCCTGCGTGCCGACCGCGTAGCCGCATTTGGGGGTTGCGTTGCCCTGAACAGGCCTGTTGACAAAGGGACAGCCGAGGCCCTTTCCGCTCAGTATCTCGAGGTGGTCTGCGCCCCTCAATACGAGGAAGGGGCGGTGGATATCCTCGCCAGGAAGAAAAACTTGAGGATCATAGAGATAAGGCGGATAGAAGACCTTGAGACCTTCTGGGACAAACGCTTTGTGGATTTCAAGAGCCTCATTGATGGCGGACTTATCGTCCAACAGTCGCCTGTAAATCGGATCCGCACGAAAGAAGATCTTAGGCCCGCGGAATGTGAATACCAGGGGAGATTTTACCGAATAAAAAGGTTGCCCGACGAAAGGGAATACGAAGACATCTTGTTCGGGTGGTCTGTGGAGCAGGGTGTGACATCAAACTCTGTAATATATGTAAAAGACGGCGTGACATTAGGGATTGGCACAGGCGAACAGGATAGGGTGGGGGTTGCTGAGATAGCGGTTTATAAGGCCTATGCCAAATACGCTGACATCTTGTGTTATGACAGCCTTGGTATGTCCTATAAAGAGCTTGAGCTCAAGGCCGAACGCGGCGAAAAGGACGCAGCGGAAAAGAAGGCAGAGATAGATGCCAGGATCAAGGCGGATAGAGGTGGACTTCCTGGGTCAGTGATGGTCTCAGATGCCTTTTTCCCGTTCAGGGACGGGGTTGATGTAGGCATCCGTCAGGGTGTATCAGCCATTGTGCATCCTGGTGGCAGTCTTCGCGACTGGGAGGTCATAGAGGCCTGCAACGAGGCCGATCCACCTGTCGCGATGGTTTTTACCGGCCAGAGGGCGTTCAAGCACTGATGACCCCGCAAAAAGACCATCAAAACTAAGCAATGGGACTGCTTATAGAAAAAATAGACCTTCCAAACGGCCTTGTAGTGGAACTTTATGACTGCTCGCGCCGGATCGCCGGTGATAGATGGTATGTAAAGCTCCTTGCCCGCGCGTCTGTCAGGGTGACCTCTGACGCATTCGCACATTTGTCTGAGTGTGAGGCCATGTTCCGCGAATTTCTGGATACAAGGGGCGAACTTGTCTATTTCGATAAGGAGTTTGAAAGGAATTTCATAGATCAGAGAGAAAAAGACGGGCTGCTTCGGGAGTTTGTCGAAAGGCTCAAGAAGGACGCCCTTTCCTATATCGGGCGTCCTGAATTCATCCCGCGCCTTATCAGGAGACAGGTCAACGACTTCCTGGAGAAGAGAAATTGGTGGAGATAATAGAATATGGGTCTTTCATTTCCAGACCCCTTCTATCAGCGTCTTACAATCAGGGCATCCGCCGTTTTCAAGCCTGTTTTCTTTTATCCAAAAACCATGCCTTTTTATCACTTCGGAGCCGCACGACGGGCAATATGTATTTTCACCACCCTCCCCTGAGATGTTTCCCTCATATACATACTTAAGTCCTTCTTCAAGTCCGATCCGGCGCGCGAGCCTGAGGGATGAGATAGGGGTTGGAGGCTTGTCCATCATCATGTAGGTAGGATAAAAGGCCGTTACATGCCACGGCATGGCCGGGCTCACCCCTTTTATAAACCTCGCTATGTCCCTTAACTCTTCAGGTGAATCGTTAAGACCTGGGATGATCAGCGTTGTTACCTCCACCCAGGCGCCCAATTCGTGAAACAATTTTACGTTGTCGAGCACAGGTTTTAATTTCGCCTTACAGACCTCGCGGTAGAACCTTTCTGTAAAGCCCTTTATGTCTATGTTGATCGCATCGAGCACCGGGACAAGGTGTCTGGTGACATCCGGTGCCATGAAGCCATTACTGACAAAGACGTTTCTTATGCCTTTCTTTTTTGCAATGACTGCACAGTCGTATGCGAATTCATAAAATATGGTTGGTTCCACATAGGTATAGCTTATGCTTTTCGCGCCGTTCAAGACGGCGGCCTCTACCACCTCGTCAGGTGTGTAATCGTCCCCTATGATTTTACCCTTATTCATACGCGGATATTGTGAAATCTGCCAGTTCTGGCAGTGGAGGCACCTGAAATTGCATCCGACGGTTGAGATGGAATAGGAGGTGGAACCAGGCAGGAAGTTGAATAACGGCTTCTTTTCTATGGGATCGAGATTGGTCGAGACAAGCCTGCCATAGACCAGACTCACGAGACGTCCATCCTGATTCTCTCTTACGCCGCAGATCCCCCGACCACCCGTCTTGATTTGGCAGAAATGGTTACAAAGCCCGCATTTTACCATCTTATCTCCTTTTGTCTCATAAAAAAGGGCCTCTTTCATAGTTGACCTCCTTTTTTTTAAAAAATAGGGATGATATATTAAAAGTCATCATCAATCAGGGGAAAATAAAAACATGGAGCATATCTTGGTAAGAAGAGGCGGCATTGCTGTAAGCAGCAGCCCGGATACATGGCTGGTGGCCAGGTCCCTCGGCTCAACTCTATGTGTCTGCGTAAAGGATCAGACAGCCCTTGTGTCCGCAATGACGGTGATCGTCCTCCCCAGGGCTCCATCTGGCATAGAAGGTGACGCTGGTCTTGAGGAGGTTGCCCTTGATGCACCAGGAGGTCTTACCCGTCTCATGCGTGGGCTGATGAAAAGGGGTGCCAAGAGGGAAAATTTGAACATATGGCTCGTAGGGGCTGCCAAATTTATTGAAGAGCCCTCCGACATGGCGCTCGGCGCTCAGATCTATACCGCTGTCCGTACCATCCTTCAGGGTAACAGGGTCATGATACAGGGCGAACATGTGGGTGGGCAATACAACAGATCGGTCAAGATGATTGCCGGTAAGGCTGGTGGACCTCTTGTTACGGCGCCAGGTCTTAGAGAGGTATCTCTATGAGCCTTGATCTCTGTCCCCCGATAGATTTTACACTGGAACATATATTCGACAACATTGTGGAGCTGCCGACATTCCCAAAGGTCGTTGCGAAGGCGCTTGCTATCCTTGACGACCCTAACGGAACCATCGCCCAGCTGGTTGACGTATTGAGATTCGATCCGTCGCTTACGGCAAATATGCTACGCCTTACAAACTCGGCGCATTTCGGTCTCTCTAGGCAGGTCACCGACCTTCATACCGCCTTGACCCTCTTGGGGCAGGTGCAGACGAGGGAGGTGCTGATAGCCAGTGCAGGCGCGCCTTATCTTGCAAGACCGCTTTCAGGATACCTTATGGAGCCGAGGGATCTCTGGATCCACTCCATGGCCACAGCTATCATGGCCGAGATCCTCGGAAAGAAATGCGGTTATCCTGATCGCTCTATCCTATTTACATGTGCCCTTCTGCATGACATAGGAAAGATCGTGCTCAATATGTTCGTCGGCAACAGGCTTGACGAGATATTGACCCTGGCCCAGCAGGAAGGGCTTGCCTTTACAGAGGCGGAGTGGCGGGTGCTAGGCGGGGATCATGCGGTCATAGGTTCAGATATATTGAGACAGTGGGACTTTCCGCCAGATATAGTAAGGGCTGTGCGTAATCATCACGATCCCGACCTGTATGTCCATGACGATCTTTCGGCGCTCCTTGCGCTCAGCAACATCCTTGCGGTTCAACTGGGGATGGGTGTCGGGGCCGATGGATTCAGACACAGGATACGTCCTTCGCTGTATGAGCGGTTAGGCCTTTCCAGGGTGGATCTGCACATTTGCATCATAAAAGCCCTTGCGGAATACGAGAGGTCTTCAGATATCATAAGCGGCTTTGTGCCATGATCTTTAAGATCACTAGGGTCTGAAGGGAAGTAGTCTTGTCGAATTCAAGCAGAGAATTCTGCTGCAAGTATGGCATGATCAGACGGTTTTTCGGCAAGCCTTGTATCCATGTCGATAAATGCGCTGGTCGCCTTCTCTGCCATGTCGTTTGTGGCCAGAATGTGGTCTATGCGCCATCCGATACCTCTCTTTATCCCATTCGGCGCACGGTAGTCATAAAAGGTATAATGGCCCGGCCCCGGGTTGAATTTGCGGAAGATATCCACCAGGCCTAGATCCTTCACGTCTTTAAAGGCCGTTCTCGCCTTGATGTGAAAACACACATGGTCTTCTAGCCCTTCAGGATCGTAGACATCTTCGGGTTCAGGTGCAATATTCAGGTCCCCACACCACACAAGGGGCATCCTGCCCATATACCTTTCCATAAAAAGTCTCTTCAGCCGTCTGTACCAGTCAAGTTTGTATTGAAAGGCGGGGTGATCGACTGCTCTGCCCTGCGGGACATAGGAATTTATGATCGCGATGCCGGAGATTATGCAGTGGATGAGCCGCGCCTCATCTTCAGGGCTGTTTTGCGGGTCGCCGAGACCGAATTCCGCGTTGCTTATCGCGTGCCTCGACGCCACGGCCACGCCATTATAGGCCTTCTGTCCGCGGAAGACTATATTGTAGCCTATGTCTTTAAAGGCATCTGCCGGGAATTCTTCATCCCTTACCTTTGTTTCCTGAAGACACAGGACATCCGCATTTGTCTTCTGAAGCCATGGTATTACTATGTGCAGACGCGATCTCAACGAATTCACATTGTAGGTGGCGATAATAAATTTCTGGATGGTCATCTTTTCACCCCTTCAATCCGTCTTTGCATTGGATGCCGGGAGGCCGACGGCCGTCTTGAGTGCCGATATCTCATCGTCTTTTAACATACGCCACTTGCCAGGCGGAAGATCCCCCAGATTGATCGGGCCGATCTTTATCCTTATGAGTTTTATAACATGAAGTCCTATCTTGTCGAACATGATCCTTATCTGCCTCTTCCGCCCCTCTTTCAGCGTTACCTCCAAAAGCGAGGAGCGGTCCTTACACTTGATCTCTTTTATCCTGCATGGCAAGGTCTTTTTGCCGTCTATCTCTATCCCCAGCCTGAGTAGGTCGAGGTCATGCCCTTCAGGGCGACCGGAGACGACGACGCGGTAGGTCTTCTCAATCTTGTGCCTCGGGTGGATCAGGCGGTTTGCAAGCTCGCCGTCATTTGTAAAGATGAGAAGCCCTTCGCTGTCCATGTCCAGGCGCCCGACCGGATATACCTTGCCTGGTGCGTCTGCCAGAAGTTCCATTACGGTAGGTCTTCCAAAGGGGTCATAGACCGTTGTGAGCACCCCTTTGGGTTTGTGGAGGGCCATATATATCGGCGCGTTTACGGTTGTTACAGCGATACCGTCGACGCAGACAAGGTTTTTTGAAGGCTCAACCTTTACGCCGAGTTCGGTCACCGTTTTGCCGTCCACAGTTATCCTGCCGTCAAGGATCATCCTTTCCGCGGTCCGTCTTGAACACACACCTGCGGCTGAAAGCAATTTCTGCAGTCTTACCGCCGTTGCACCAGAATCGGCAAGGTTTTTGTCTGATTTGCCTCGCGCTGTCATAAAGGTTATATTGTAACTATATTTTTATATTTGTCTCCTTACTTCAGTCTGGCAACCGAGATGAGGTATGGTTTTGTGCCTGATAAAGGCGCATGCAGTGTTCAATCGTTTTTTGATCAGCCTATAAAAGCTTGCCAACTGGGCCTGAATGATGATATTTAATTTGTGTCGGACATTTATAAAAAATAGGATGATCCAAGGTTTATAAAAATTAAAGAGCAGGTTTGATATGCAGCCCTTAACATGGATGGACATCGCCGCCGTTGCGGTTTCATTGGCCATTATTGTACTCGTTTCGTACCTTGTCGATCTCGTAAAAAGGGTGTCGGCTGCGCTTTCAGAGGTACACTCCGCATTGCTTCCGCAGATACAATCTGTTTTGATTGCGCTTGAAAAGGCCGCCGATGCCCACGCCAGGGTGGCGGATGCCGTTGAAGCGCTGATAGACAACGATGTATCAGTTATAGTGGGGAACCTCAATAAGGTGAGCTCGGATCTCCGTGATACTACCGGCGACATAAAAGACAAGGTTAGAAAGGCCCAAGGCCTTTTTGATGCGGCCATAGAGACGTGCGAGGCCATGATAGCTGTATCCAGTGCCGCTCGTTCGGGATTGACAGGCCTTGCCGCACAGATTGCAGGCATGACCGCTGGCATAAGGGCGTCGGTTGACTTTTTGACAAGGAATTTTATTAAAAAAGGAGGCAATCATGAGTTGTGATGAGAAATTTTCAGCCGGCAGTGTGGTGGCGGCGTTTTTACTTGGAGGTGCAGTAGGTGCGGGACTTGCCATATTGTTTACCCCAAAATCAGGTCCTGAAACCAGGGAACGTCTTTTGGAGCGGGCTAACTACCTGCGTGAGCGGGCAGGCGAAGCGGCGGACGAGGTGAAGGAAAAGGCAGCAGGCCTCCTAGAAAAGGGTAAGGAGTTTATCGAAGAAAAAAAGACGATACTGGAATCCGCTATCGACGCCGGTAAGGAGGCCATGGAGAGGGAAAAGGAGCGTTTTGTGTCCAGGTTTAAAAAGGAAGGGGAAGAGGTCTAATCTTTTTTTGCAGCAGGCGGTCTATGAGAGGGCGGGGTCTCGCCCTCTCATAGCAGCGGCATGGCGGCTCAGATCCCGACTCCCTTGGACCACCCGAGTTTCTCCCTTAATATTGTGAAATAATCCCTGGAAGGGGAGCGGACAAGCCTTAAGTATCCCTTTGCCCTTCGTATCTCTATTCTGCCGCCTTCTTCAAAATCGAAACCTGCATGGCCATCTACTACAAGTCTTACACCCTTTTGATCTTCTCGTATCAAGATGGATATCTCTGCGTCTGAAGAGACGATGAACGGCCTTGCGTTAAGGGCGAACGGGCATATTGGTGTCAGGATGACGGCCTCCATGTCCGGGTGGATTATCGGTCCGCCTGCAGAGAGGTTATAGGCGGTGGAGCCGGTCGGGGTGGCTATGATGAGGCCGTCGCCACGATATGAGGTAAGAAACACCTCGTTCACCCGTGTAGGGATGTCTATGATGCCGCCGGGGTTTTTCCTTGTTATTATCGCCTCATTCAAGGCGTAACATTCAAAAACCGATTTGTTTCCATTTTCAATCGCTTTGACCGAGAGCATGATTCGCCTGTCAAGCTTGAAGTGCCCGGTCAATAATATGTCTATGGCGGCGTCCATCTCTTCAATGGAGACCTCAGTAAGGAAGCCAAGTGTCCCCATGTTTATTCCGAGGAGGGGCAGATTATGGATATAGGCCTTGCCTGCTACATGGAGCAGGGTCCCATCGCCTCCAAGGACGACCACTGCTGAGGTCCCTGGGTCAACCTCGCCCACCGTTACAGAGACGCCCCTTGCCTCAAGGCTGATACGAAGTCTTTCACCCATCCTTTCCGGTAGTTCGGCCCCGCGTTTGACTATCAGACTTATGGCCTTAATCATGGGATCGGCTCTTACCTTTGGATATAGCCATGGCTATCAGTCTGTCGAGGAGCTCACTGAAGGATATCCCGGCGGCCCTTGCCGCCTGCGGAAATAGGCTTGTCCGCGTCATGCCGGGGATGGTGTTGGTTTCAAGCACGAATATACAGTTGTCGGTGTTCACTATCATATCTGTACGGCTGTAGCCCGAGAGATTAAGGGCCTTGTGTGTCATTATGGCTAGGCGCCGTGCCTCCTCTGCGACATCGTTCGGCAGTTCGGCCGGGCATATTTCGCGCGATGCCCCTTCCTGGTACTTCGCCTGATAGTCAAAGAAACCATGGCCTTCACCCGGGCGTATTTCAATAATGGGCAAGGCCTCAGGTTTTTCAAGGCCCAGCACGGCCCCGGTGATCTCGCGGCCATGGATGAACGCCTCTGCTATCACCTTTTTGTCCCACCTGAACGCCTCATCGATTGCCGGTTTCAGATCCTCGGGGCATACGACCTTGCTCATGCCCACGCTTGAACCCTGTGTTGCCGGTTTTATCATTAGCGGCAGACCGATACATTTTATGATCTCTTTTTCGGTGGGCTGTTCGTCCTTTTCTATTAGAATCCAAGCTGGCGTCTGGATGCCTGCCGATCTGTAGATGACCTTGCTCAGGTGTTTATCCATGGCGAGGGCGCTTCCAAGGACCCCTGATCCCTGATAAGGGAGCCCGATGAGATCCAGGAGGCCTTGTATCGTCCCGTCTTCACCGAGTCTGCCGTGAAGCAGGATAAACGCCGCATCCAGCTTGGGTGCATCATGGACGAGTCGACTTATGTCAATGGCTGGGTCATAGATCATGACCTCATAGCGCGATGGGTTTAACGCCCTTTTTATCTCCTCGGCACCCTTAAGCGAGACCTCGCGTTCGGCGGAGCGTCCGCCGCAGATGAGCGCGAGGCGCAGCCGTTTGTCCTTTTTGCATATTGTTTGATCTGAATTAGCGGGCATGGGCCGCTCCCTATGTATTTTTATATATTTTTATCCAAATATCATATAAGATCGGCCTGTGCACCCAATAACCTTGGCACCAAGCAGGATCTTGAAAAAAAATTTCTTTACATCCACTATAATAATCCATATCTTGAAAAATATGCTTGCCAATCGCGGGCATGTAGTTTATTTTTTTTTGCTTAATGTTTTAAGATTTTACTTTTTAGGCATCAAATCTGGCCTTTTTGTGCCGGATTCTTATCTTCTTATAGTAATCCTTAAGACCGGCAAGGAAGGGTAGACCAATGCCGCAAGGTAGGATGATTATATGACAAACGACAAGATCACCGGCAAGAAAAAGAAATCTGATGCAGATGTCTATCTCAGCCGTCTGCTTGAGATCGGGCGGCAGGGCCCTATTACCTATGAGAAGCTGAACAACCTCCTGCCCGACGATGTCAAGGAGCCTGAACAGATCGAAAAGATATTCGATCTGTTGTGTAAAAACAACATAGAGATCATAGAAGACAGCGATATAGAAGGTGTGGTCGGGGCGGCTAAAGGACTGCCTGGCATCCCGGAGGAAGATGTAGAGATGGCGGAGATAGATGTCGATGTGGCCGACCTCGAGATTTCTGATACCGACATAAGCGTTGAAGCGGCCCCAGCCGTGATGGAGATGGGGGAATATTCTGAGACCGAGGAGATTACAACTACTTATCTCAGGGAGATGGGGCGCTATGAACTCTTGACACCCGAGAGGGAAGAGGAACTGAGCCGCACGATACGGGACGGTTTTAACAGCATCATATTTGCCATAATGGAGTACGAATCGGAGTGGCCTGAGCTTGAGGCGCTGAAGGAGCAGATACGCATATGGAGGCGCCGCGACCCATCCCTCAAACCCAAGAAGCACCAGCTCAATCACCTTGTAAAGACAGTAAGCGAGATATGCGCCCAACACCCTGATGATGCATCATTAAGCGAGCTTCTGGCCTTTATCAAGGAAAACAGCCAGAAGGTGGAAAGGGCCAAGGACCAGATGATCAATGCAAACCTGCGCCTTGTGGTGAGCATCGCCAAGCGCTATATGCATCAGGGTCTTTCCTTGGCTGATCTTATTCAAGAAGGCAATATGGGGCTTATGCGTGCAGTCTTCAGGTTTGACTATACAAAGGGTAACAAGTTTTCCACCTATGCCAGTTGGTGGATACGCCAAGCCATTACAAGGGCTATCCTTGACAAAACCCGAACTATCCGCCTCCCGGTCCATTTTTTGGAACTCAGGAGCCAGTTTTTTAAGGCCTTTTATGCCTTAGTGAAGGAGCTCGGCAGGGAACCGGCGCCGCTCGAGATATCCGAACGGACAGGACTTCCCATGGAGAAGATATATTCAATCCTTGAGGCCTCAAGGGAGCCGGTATCGCTTGAGACGCCAGTCGGCGATGAAGACAGCACCCTTGGCGACTTTATAGAGAATAGAGACGCCGCATCTCCTTATGAGACCGTCAAGGAAAAGGAGCTTACCGAGCGTGTTAAGGGCATACTCGCCACGCTCTCTCCACGCGAGGAAAAGATTATAAGGCTGCGTTTCGGCATAGGAGAAGACAGCGAATACACACTTGAGGAGATCGGCAAGCGCTTTAATGTCTCCCGTGAGCGTATCCGTCAGATAGAGAAAAAGGCCTTAAACCGCCTCAGGCACTCAAGCCGCAAGGACAGGCTGAGATACTTTCTTGAGTAGCTGGATGTACCATCAGGCCTTATAATGGCTCGATCCTGCCATCCTCACCGGCTTGGTTTACAACAAGGCCGGTGAGGATTTTCGGATAGAAGAAGGTGGATTTGTGGGGCATGGTAAGTCCCCGATCAGCTATGTCAAGCACCTTGTCAATCGGTGTAGGCCTCAGCAAAAAGAGCACCTGGTCTTGGCCCAATCCCTTAAGGGCCTCTTTGCATTCAGATGAATATGCAATCGACCTGCAAGGCAGCGCCTTAAGGATGGTTTCTTCGAGCACCAAGACATCGAACCTTTTATGGGGCGGCAGGTCTTTCGCTGCCTCGTCCTTGAGTTGCCATATCTCGGCCCTTTTCCCATGATCCAAGACCACGCCGAAGGAAGGTATGTCCGATCCCTTTGCAAGTGCGGCTTCAAGCCTTTGACAGAGCCCGTTTCCGTCGGCCTCTATCTTTTTTGTTTCAAAGGTGCTCGAAAGCCTGTTAAGCCTGTCGAACCCTTCGGTATCAAGGGTGACCATCCTGTGGGTCGGCAGGATTGCAAGGCCTGGATCTTCTGCATCGACAAGGTAGGCCATTAGGTAATTGAAAGGCATTGCGGGATCGCCGCCCAGTCGGGCGTTCATGTCCTTTTTGTATTTTAATGCGGTTGTATAGCGGTGATGGCCGTCGGCTATGTAGAGCGGCTGGTCGATAAGGGCATCGTGGATGCCTTTGATTGCATCCTTGTCGGTTATGCGCCATAGCCTGTGGTTGTTTCCGGCCCTGTCTCTTGCTGCACACACAGGTCCATCTTCAGATTTTTCAATATACAAGGACAGCAGCGACGAGACGGGTTCGTTGTGTCTGTAGATGACGAATATCTGGCTGAATTGGGCCCTTGTGGCGCTCAAAAGCCTATATCTGTCTTCGGTTACCCTGTCGAAGGTCTTTTCATGCGGACGGATGATGCGGCTCCCCCATTCCTCTATCTTGACAAGCGCCACAAAGCCCAGTCTTGATAAGACCTTTCCCTTCAAGTGGAATTCTATTTGGTAGGGATATATCGCAGGGGCATCTTCTTTTTTGAGTATCCCATCGGTCATCCAGGCATTGAAAAGGTGCTTCGCCCGTTCGTATCTGTCTTCGTTTCCGTGCGGCAGTTCAAGTGAAAATATATTGTAAGGGTTTTGTGCGATAAGCCATTCCCGCTCCTCCTGGGTGACTACATCATAGGGAGGTGCTACGAGGGTGTCTATTAAACCTGCGCGATCTTGGTCATATCTGAGCCCGCGAAAGGGCAGAACTACAGCCATGTCTCAATCCTTGCCTGATTTATGCCACAATCTTCCCCTTCGTATGTACGCCAGCCGATCACATCGTAGTCAGCCGGCGTTTGGGGTCTATGCAGCGGCGTTTGATCCTAACTGCAATTGAATGGCTCGGCAAGTGTCAAGCTAGCAAAAATCGAAAAAATTCCCATTTTTTGGTTTTGCCAGGCCGCTGCCGCCCAGCAAAACCAAATGACATTTGAAGGCAAGATTGCTATTATAAAGCTCAAACCTATGGTCCGGAGGCCCTGATGAAAGATATGCACAGAGAGCGGATACTCATACTCGATTTTGGTTCGCAGACCACCCAGCTCATAGCAAGGCGCGTGCGCGAGGCCAAGGTCTATTGCGAGATTCATCCATTCAGCCTGGGTTTAGATGAGATAAGGAAGATGGCACCTAAGGGGATAATCCTCTCCGGCGGACCGGCGAGCGTCTATGATCAGGGTGCGCCCAAGGTACCGTCTGGACTTTTCAGGCTTGGGATCCCTATACTCGGTATTTGCTATGGCATGCAACTTACTGCACATATTATGGGTGGGCAGGTCGAAAAGGGTGTACGAAGGGAATTCGGACCGGCAAGGCTTGTCATAGAGGAGCACGGCGAGATATTCCAGGGGTTGGCCCAGGCGCCGGTCACGCATCAGGTCTGGATGAGTCACGGGGACAGGATTGATGTGATGCCTGAGGATTTTGTCGCTGTGGCCAGCAGTGGGTCATCCCCTGTCGCTGCGATGCGCCACAAAAGGCTTCCTATCTTCGGGGTGCAGTTCCATCCTGAAGTGGTTCATACCGAGATAGGTGATGATATCATACGCAATTTCTTATTCAGGGTCTGCGGCTGTCGGCCTGTCTGGGACATGGGGTCGTTTGTGACAGCCGCCATAGAGGATATCAGGGCGAGGGTCGGCAGCAAAAGGGTCATATGCGCCCTCTCTGGCGGCGTTGATTCCACGGTAACAGCCCTTATAGTCAACAAGGCTATAGGTGGGAACTTGATCAGTATCTTTGTAAACAACGGGCTTTTGAGAAAGGGCGAGGCGGAAGCGGTGCTTGCTTTTCTAAATGGCATAGGGCTCAATGTGCATTATGTGGATGCTGCAAAGAGGTTTCTTGAGAGGCTGAAAGGGGTCGCTGAGCCTGAAAGGAAACGGAAGATCATAGGTGAGGAGTTTATCCGCATATTCGAAGAGGAGGCGGGTCGGATCGGTCAGGTAAGTTTCCTTGCGCAAGGCACCTTGTATCCAGACGTGATAGAGAGCGTATCCTTCAAAGGACCTTCCGCCGTTATCAAGAGCCATCATAATGTAGGCGGGCTACCTGAGGTGATGAGGCTAGAGTTGATTGAACCGCTGAGAGAACTCTTTAAGGATGAGGTGAGAAAGGTGGCTCATGAACTCAAGATGCCGGATGAGCTCATATATAGACACCCGTTTCCCGGCCCCGGCCTTGCGATAAGGATACTCGGGGATGTTACTGAAGAGCGGCTTTCGATCCTCCGTGAAGCGGACGCGATAGTCATGGAGGAGATAAAGACCTCAGGTTGGTACCGCAAGGTCTGGCAGGCATTCGCGGTACTTCTTCCTATCAGGACGGTAGGCGTGATGGGGGATGAGCGGACATATGAACACGTGGTCGCAATAAGGGCGGTTGACAGCCTAGACGCCATGACTGCGGATTGGACCCGGCTCCCCTATAATGTCCTTGCGCGTCTTTCAAACCGGATCATAAACGAGGTGCGCGGGGTGAACAGGGTCTGCTTCGATATAAGTTCCAAGCCCCCGGCGACCATAGAGTGGGAGTGATTAGCCTAAGGGCGTCTCTCACGATGCGATCCATAATTTAATCTATTCGGGATGCCCTATTCACTGCATCGAGAAGCTCTTTTATGCCGAATGGTTTTTGCAGGAATACGGCCTCTTGGTCGGGGCCATCGGCAGTGTCTTGTGCATAGCCTGACATATAGATCGCCTTAAGGCAGGGATATAGCCCTTTAAGCCTCTTAAAGACCTCCTTTCCGTTCATGCCGGGCATCATTAGATCGGTGATCAGCAGCTCGAGCGCCGGTCTGTCCTGTTCCGCCGCCTTCAGGAGTTGTTCCGGCTTCGTGAAGGTCAAGACCTTGTGACCCTCTGTCTTCAGTACCGATGAAATGAGGTCGCAAATCATCTCATCATCGTCCACCACTGCTATATAAAGTTCTTTTTGCGGTTTGGTTGGCTGGTCAAGATCCCATCCTTGGAGCGATCCTGTTTCTTCGATCTCCGTCTTTGGTGCTGTGGGGAAGTAGATCTTAAAAGTTGAGCCCTTGTCTGGTTCGCTGAAGACCTCTATTCTACCCCCTAGGCGGCTGACGATGCCGTAGACCATAGACAGACCGAGACCAGTGCCTTTGTCCAGAGGTTTGGTGGTAAAAAATGGCTCGAATATCTTATGCTTGATCTCATCTGTCATGCCGCAGCCCGTATCGGCAACAGACAGCAATACATATTCGTCTATCTGTCCGTTAAAGCCCTTGTTGGCCTTGGCGGTCTCTATAGTGATGGTCCCACCATCCGGCATGGCGTCTCTAGCATTTATGACCAGATTCATTATCACCTGTTCTATGTGTGAGTCGTCGGCCATGATACGCGGCAGATCGACGCAGAGATTCAGTTTTACTTCTATGTTTTCACCCAGCGATTTAAAGAGCGAGCCCTTGAGATCGCTCAACAGGCTGTTGAGATCAATGGGCTTTTGGGTGAAGGGTTGTTTTTTCGCGAAGGCGAGTATCTGTCTGACTGTTTTAGCCGCCCGCTCGGCGCCCCTTTTGATCTCGGCTATGTATTGATGCATTACATCGCCAGGCCTTACAAGCCTTGCGGCCATCTCCGAATAGCCGAGTACGGGCATAAGGAAATTGTTGAGATCGTGCGCGATGCCGCCCGCCAGCCTCCCAATTGCCTCCAGCTTTTGGGACTGTCGAAGCTGTTTTTCCATCTCCTCCTTTTCCATCTCCAAGGCCTTTTCTCTGGTCACATCCCTGCCGGCGCCTACCGTCCCTATAATCTTTCCATTTTCATCGAAAAAAGGCGCCTTGTATACATCCAGGAACAGGAATTTGCCCCTTACGTTTCCATATTCGTCGAAGTGCTGTTTGCGTTTGTTTCGCATAACCACTTCATCGGAATTTTGGCATATCTCGCCGAATGTATGCCAGTCTGGCCGGTCAGGCCTCTGGGCGCGGGATCTCTCGGCGAAAAACACATCATCCTTCCCGATAGGTTCATCAGGGTCGTTTGCACCCAGGAAGTCGCAGGTCGCCTTGTTTGCAAAGATATAGCGTTTTTGCATGTCTTTTGCCCAGATCATATCAGGGATGGTGTCTATTGTGAGTCGAAAGAAACGGTATGCCTCGGTTATCTCCCGTTCCTTTTCCTCAAGTTTGTGTAGGAGTTCATAGTGCTGCGTCACATCCTCATGGATGCCCATGATCTTTAGGGCCCTTCCGTCACTGTCTCTTCCCATGGCCTTTCCGCGGGAGTGTATCCATATCCATCGGCCGTTTCTGGCCCTTATGCGATATACTGCGTCATATACCTCCGTCCGCCCTGTAATGTGACCTTCCAGGGTGTCAAGGGTCTTTTTCTTGTCTTCCGGATGGAGTAATTCCGTCCAAAAGTCGAGGGATGGCCTTACCTCTTCGGGCAGAAAGCCCTTTATCCTGGCCCACATGCTGTCAACCACATACCTTCGCGAAGACACGTCGAGTTCCCAAGTGCCCAGATTTGCCGCTTCAAGGACGAATTTGAGCCTTTGGTTGCCTCTCTCGATCTCGGCCTCTTTGTTTATCATATCAGTCACGTCTATGATGTAACCGATGTAGTTGATGATACGATCCGATTCGTCCCGAACAATGGTGGTGAAATCCAGTATATGGATGATCCCTCCTTCCCTTGTGATGAGCCTGTAGGGATTTTGTCTAAAGTGGTTGGCTCCAGAGGCTGAACAGCGTGCCGTCTCGATCTTGACCCTCTCCAGGTCTTCGGGATGGATGATCTGGGTATAGCGGATCAGGCCCTTTTCAAACTCTTCTATGGAATAACCAAGGACATCTTTGACGTTTCCTGTTGCAAATACTACGGGCCAGCCCTCTTCATTTTTTCTGTCTAGTACGACGACAGGCCCTTGCAAAAAGGCGGAGCAGTACTTTTGGGGGGTTTTCCATATCGTTTACCTTATTACCCGAGGGTGTTTTTTGATCAGGTTTAAAATAAATTAAAAGATCTCGATGTCAAATGGACTTTATGAAAAATGTTTTCGCCATGTCTTATCAAGATCGCCCGGCAGGCCAGTGTCCATTTACCGATTTGATGCGTTTCGCCATGGGTTGTCTATGACCCGCTGGCCCATAACTTGACATATATAGGGGCATATATTAAAAATTATTCCTTAATTCTAACTTAAGGATGTAACCTCTTATAGGAGCGATGATATGGAACATGTAACTACCACGGGTGCTTCAACAGGGACGATGATGTTCAAGGGCATCCTTTGTGAGGAGATAATAGATAAATGCAAGGGATGCGCAAGGATAATGTCCTGGGAGGGCAAGGAATATTGCTCGGTTTATTCGCAGCCTGCCATGAAATGGCGGAAGGGCATCTGTAATTTTGCTACCCATGTAAAGGTGGAGGTGGCAAAGGACGAATCCGGCAAGAAGATAAACCCGCTGAAGGCTGCAAAACGTGCAGCAAGAGGCCGTTAATCTTTCTCAATCCATCCGGCGGTCTGGCGTAAGGCCGGGCTGCAGGAAATTGTTTGATGTTTAAACCCATTTTACATCAGGAGGGCGTTTCGTTTCAGGGCTTGAGTGCTGAAAGCGCCCTTTCCAGTCTGTCCATGCCCTCTTTCAGGGTTGCAATGTCGGCCGCGTAAGAAAATCGTACAAACCGGTCGTCCCCAAAGGCGATACCTGGAACGACTGCAAGTCTTGCCATATCTAGGAGGTAGTCGGCAAGGTCGAGCGATCCCTCTATAGTCTTTCCAGAGGTCCGTGTGCCATAGTAAGGCGATAGATCCGGGAAGACATAAAACGCACCGCTGGGCTCCACACAGCTTACCCCTGGTATGGCGTTCAATCTCTCCATGACGAGATCCCTGCGCTCTTTAAAGGCGGCACACATCTTTTTTACGCAGTCTTGAGGGCCTGTAAGGGCAGCCAGCGCTGCCTTTTGGGCAATTGAATTGGGGTTGGAGGTGCTCTGGCTTTGTATCTTGGTTGCGGCCTTTACAACGGCCTCCGGTCCCGCAAGATAACCTATACGCCAGCCCGTCATGGCATAGGTCTTGGAGACGCCGTTTACGATCAAGGTATTCGTCTTTGCCTCTGGTACAAGGGACGCCACATTTTCGGGTCCTTTGCCGTCGAAACGTATGGCATCATATATGTCATCGGTAATGATCATGAAGTTCCGTTCCATAGCGAGTTCGGCTATGGCCTTCAATTCGTCGCTTCCATACACAGCGCCGGTCGGATTTGAGGGGCTGTTTAAGATGATGGCCTTTGTGCGGTTCGTGATCATCGTCCCGATCGCGCCGATGTCAAGCGCAAAACCCCTTTGAGGGTCTGTGGGCAGGTATTTTACTACACCACCCGCCAGCTCCACTATGGCCGGATATGAGACCCAATAGGGTACTGGCAATATGACCTCATCCCCCGGGTCAAGAATGGCCTGGGCGATGTTGTATAAGACCTGCTTGCCGCCAGTTGAGACCATCACCTCTTCAGGGCGGTAAGCAAGTCCGTAATCCCTTTGAAATTTCTGTATGATGGCCTGTTTCAGCTCCATGATGCCGCCAACTGCCGTGTATCTGGTAAAGCCGTCTTTTATGGCCTTTATTGCCACCTCTTTTATATGTTCAGGCGTGTCGAAATCGGGTTCGCCGACCGAGAGATTTATGATGTCGGCCCCTTCGGCCTTTAACGCCTTTGCCTTTGCATCTATGGCAAGGGTAGGCGATGGCTTCAGGTTTCTGACGCGTTCGGCAAGGGGAGGGGTAAAAATCATTATCATCTCCTTTAAGTAGTCATTTCGGCCGCTGTCGTTTCAGTTTGCAATCCTCGGCGACCTCAATAAGTCACCTCTTCCAGATAAAGGCCCTGGGGCGGCGCGGTCGGTCCGGCCATGGACCTGTCTTTGGATGAGATGATCCTTTTCATTTCATCTGGCCTGATCTTGCCTGTCCCTATCATGACCAAGACGCCGACGATATTTCTTACCATATAACGGAGGAAGCCGCTTGCGGCAATAGTGAAGATATAATGAATGCCGCCGGCAGGCGGAAATTCAATGGATATCTGTTTGAAATCAACGGAGAATATCCTGCGGATCGATGTCTTCGCTGAGCAGCCGCTCGCCTTGAATGCAGAAAAATCGTGCTCACCGGTAAGGAAGGCCAAGGCCTGCCTGACAGCGTCTGCATCAATCGGCTGGTTTATCACCCACGCCCGACCTTCCCAAAGGGGAAGCCTGACTGGCGATGAGACAATGTGATATGAATAACGCTTGCAGACCGCATCTTTTAATGCATGGAAGTCATCGTCTATCTCTTCGGCCGCGATGACGGCAATATCATCGGGGAGCATGCTGTTTATGCCCTTTTGGATACCGCTTAGAGAGATATTGCTCATGGTGTGAAAATTCGCCGTCTGTGCCGCCGCATGCACCCCGGCATCCGTGCGGCCTGAGCCGATAAGCCTTATCATCTCGCCGGTCATCCTCTTGAGTACATCCTCGAGAAGCCCTTGGATGGTGGGGTTGTCTTTTTGTTTCTGCCAGCCGTGATAGCGTGATCCATCATATTGAATGGTAAGCTTGATGTTCCTCATGACAGGCAAGAAAGGTTTTTGGTGTCTTCAGGGAAATAGGGGGGCCGCATCAAGGCCTGCGGCTTCAGGGATCCCGTGCATGATATTCATGTTCTGGATTGCCTGGCCAGATGCCCCTTTTACAAGGTTGTCTATGGCGGATATGATGATAAGTCTGTTTGTCCGGCCCTCGATCTTGAGCCCTATGTCGCAGAAATTACTGCCTCTTACGGAAGAGACGTCCGGGAAGAGGCCTTGAGGCAGTATACGGACAAATGGTCTGTCTTGATAAAATACCCTCAGGGCCTCAATCAACTCCGATGTAGAGGCGGCCTTGGCTGGTTTTGCATATATCGTCGTCAGGATTCCCCTTGACATTGGTACAAGGTGCGGGGTGAAGTTTAAGACGACATCCGTCCCGGCCGCCAGAGAGAGCTCTTGTTCGATTTCGGGGGTATGGCGATGCTCCCCGATCTTGTATGCCTTGAACGCCTCATTGACCTCGCAGAAAAGGGTACCGATCGATGGATTCCGTCCGGCCCCGCTGGCCCCTGACTTGGAGTCTATGACTATATCCTTGGGGTCTACAAGCCCGGCCCTTAGGAGCGGGATTAAGGGCAGAAGGGCGCTTGTGGGGTAGCAGCCAGGATTTGCGACGAGCCTAGCCGCAGTTATCTTCGCCCTGTAGATCTCCGTCAGTCCGTAGACCGCATGGGAAAGAAGATGCGGGGCGCTGTGCGGTTCATACCACGCCTCATATGTTTTTTGATCGCGGAGGCGGAAGTCAGCAGAAAGATCTATCACCCTTAGCCCAGCTTCAAGGAGTTCGGACACTATCGCCATAGCCGCTTTGTGCGGTACGGCGGTGAAGGCCACGTCTATATCTCCGGCCAGCGATCCGATATCTGGTTCTGAAAAGGCAAGGCCATCATAGAGGCCGTAGAGCGAAGGAAATACATCTGCCAGCAATTTGCCCGCAAATCTCCTGGAGGTGACGGCAACGACCCTGGCCTTAGGGTGGCCCCTTAGCAGGCGTAACAGCTCGATCCCAGTATATCCGGATCCGCCGATTATCGCAATTCGCAGCATCGTTCGTTAGGAATGGATTAAATTGAACAAAAAGGAAGGGGGCATTCCTTCCTTTTCAGGTTTGGGCATCCCTCTTATCAAAAAAGCGTCTTAACGCTTAGAGTACTGATAACGTTTTCTTGCCGCAGCCAAGCCGTATTTCTTGCGCTCTTTCAATCTTGAATCACGCGTCAGGAGCCCGGCCTTTTTGAGCGGCAACCTGTAGTCCGGGTTTATTTGTAGGAGGGCCTTGGCAATCCCGTGACGAATGGCCTCGACCTGGGCTGCGAGTCCGCCCCCGCCTACATTAACGGTTACATCAAATTTGTCATGAGTTTCAGTTATTGCAAACGGTTTTTCTGCTATCACTCTTGCCACATCAGACTTGAAATAATCATCAAATGTCTTGCCATTTACCGATATGTTTCCGCTCCCGATTTTTAACCATACCCTGGCGGTGGCGGTCTTTCTCTTTCCAGTGGCGTAATATTTATCTTGTGCCATCTTTAAAGTCTTCCTTTTTTTATTTCTCTATTTATTAAGGAGCTTGATCGCCTCAGGTGATTGGGCCTGATGAGGGTGTTCGTGGCCTTTGTATACCTTGAGCTTTTTAAGTTGGCTGTTTCCAAGTCTTGTCTTCGGCAGCATCCGCTTTACGGCGAGGCGTATGACCTCTTCTGGTTTTTTGTCGATCATCTGGCGAGCGGTGATCTCTTTGAGGCCGCCCATATATCCTGAGTGCCTGACATATATCTTTTTGTCCATTTTTTTGCCAGTGAGTTTGACCTTTGCGGCGTTTATAACAATGACAAAGTCGCCTGTGTCGAGATGTGGGGTAAATGTGGCTTTGTGTTTCCCCCTCAGCCGCATGGCTATCTGGGAGGCAAGACGTCCAAGGGGCTGGCCACCTGCATCGACTACATACCATTTTCGTTCAATCTCATCCACCTTTGGCAGGGGTGTTTTCATCTGCAATCTCCGGAAACTAGATCTTTAAGAATTCTTTAAGACTTAAAAAACTAGAACACTACTACCTCTTCTTTAGTTTCAAAGAGTATCACGACTTCTAAAAGAAAAATGTGCAAATGTCAAGAGGTAGGGATGTAAGCTATACAAGCGCGGGCCTGAGGCATATTTGAACGTACATATCGAAATGTGGAGTACACCTCATTCCTCAGGATCTGCGTGCCTTACATTTGACGACAAATTTGTATTCAAAAAAATTCAAAATTGTAAATAAAATTTTAAATAGTTCATATCCGATTGTTTTTTAAGGCGATTTCTATATCAGGATCTCAGGCACATTTTTTGAATAATAAATAGTTTGAATAGACAAACATTATAAAAAGGAGGGGATGTTATGTGGAAATTCGAGTGGAAAAAGATGATGGCCGGTGTGTTCGGGCTATTTTTTCTCATGTGCGCGCTTGCCGCAGGCGCCGAAGAAGGCGGCCCTGCGGCCACGCAGGCCGGACAGTCAGGACAGGTTGAAGAGAGGCCCACGGTGAATTTAAGCGTGGCCCTTATGAGCCAGTATATATGGCGTGGACAGGAGCTGAGTCATGACTCCATGGTCATCGAGCCGTCCATGACGATAGGCTACAAGGGATTTACCTATAACATGTGGGGCAATATGGATACAGACCGGCACGCAGACAGCTCAAAAACTAAATGGACAGAGACCGACACGACCATTTCGTATGGCGCCTCGGCTGGTCCGGTCAAGCTGAACGGCGGCTATATCTACTATGCCCTTGATTCCGTGGATGACTCCCAGGAGGTCTTCCTGAGCGCCGGGCTTGATACATTTCTTTCCCCGACTATTACAGTTTACAGGGAATTCGCCCACTATCCAAGCTGGTACATCACAGCGGCTATTTCCCATTCCATTCCTGTGTACCGCGAGATCACATTGAACCTTGGCGCCCAGGCAAGCTATCTCATATCTGAGGATGCTGGCGCCTACCCGAAGGTGGATTCACGATGCCGCCGGAACGGGATTTGCACTGATAAATACAATAACTTCCATGATGGCCTAGTTTCTGCGGCGCTTGATATACCTCTCGCCAAATATTTAACCGTTACCCCTAGCATTAATTGGTCCTTCCCACTCTCAGGCGATGCATCAAACGACATGAAGTGGAGGAGCCATAACCAAAAAGATGATAGCTTCGTCTATGGCGGCGTTTCGGCAAGCTTAAGTTTCTAAACAAATTCATTAAATCTGGAGAATATAAATGAAACGATTATCAGGTATATTAATTTTGGCGATTTTTTTGGTATGTGTGGCAGGTATATCCTCTGCCGATGAAGGCATTCAACAGCCTGGCCCTGCCCCATCCAGCCTGCCTGAACCATCGCAACTGGCTCAACCAGCAGCGGCATCTCCTGCCGCTCCCGTGGCCAAGGCCGATCCGTCTGGCGCCAGCATCGGCGGGGCATCGGATGTGATCGGTGCAAGTTTAGGCGCCCCGACTGCGGATGATCTCAAGACCCTTGGGCCGAAGGAGCCCCTTGCGGCAAAACTGGCGGACGTGACCGGGCACAACAGGATCGCGATAAATTTTGTCTGGACCCTGATCTGCGGCTTTCTGGTCATGTTCATGCAGGCAGGTTTTGCGATGGCCGAGACGGGCTTCACGCAGGCCAAAAATGCAGGGCACACCATGGCGATGAATTTCATGATTTACGTCATAGGGATGCTCGGCTACTGGTTATGCGGTTTTGCGCTCCAGATGGGTGGTGTGGGGGGGCGTTGCCACACTGGGCGGCGCAGGGACATTAAACGGCGAGTTTGTAGTCCATCTTTTTGGCAAAGACTTCGGACTATTCGGGACAAAGGGGTTTTTCCTCTCTGGAGATACCTATGACGCCGCTGTCTTTACTTTATTTCTTTTTCAGATGGTCTTTATGGATACGACAGCGACCATACCCACAGGCGCAATGGCCGAGCGGTGGACATTTAAATCGTTCGTTGTCTATGGTTTTTTTATCGCTATGTTTGTCTATCCGCTTTATGCCAACTGGGTGTGGGGCGGCGGCTGGCTGTCCCAACTTGGCAAAAATTTCGGCCTAGGCCATGGTACGCTCGACTTTGCCGGTTCATCGGTTGTCCATATGACAGGTGGTATGGCGGCGCTTGCAGGCGCAATCGTTCTGGGCCCCAGACTCGGCAAATTCAGGGCTGATGGAAGGCCGAACGCCATCCCTGGCCATCATATTCCGATGGCGATAGTCGGGTGTTTTATCCTCGCCTTCGGGTGGTTTGGATTCAATGCAGGCTCTTCGCTCGCAGGTGGAGACCTGAGAATCGGTGTAATAGCTGTAAATACCATGCTGGCGTCGGCGGCAGGGGCGTTTTCCTCAATGCTGTACATGTGGATATTCTATGGAAAGCCTGACATATCCATGTCGGCAAACGGGTTGCTTGCAGCACTGGTCGCGATTACAGCGCCCTGCGCCTTTGTAAATTCTGTTTCAGCGGTGATTATAGGGGCGATCGCAGGGGTGCTTCTCTGTATAAGCGTATTCTTTGTAGAACGTGTCATGAAGGTTGATGACCCGGTGGGGGCCATATCTGTACACGGGGTCAATGGCGCATGGGGACTTCTGTCCCTGGGTCTGTTCGCTGACGGCACCTATGGCGACGGGCTTAATGGCATAACCGGCGCTGTAAAAGGTCTTTTTTATGGGGATGCATTGCAGTTTGTCGCGCAGGTCGCGGGTGTTATCACAAATGCGGTGTTTGTATTCGTTATGATGTTTGTATTCTTTAAATTGCTTGACAAGATAATCCCCCTGAGGGTCTCTCGGGAGCTGGAGATTGAAGGTCTCGACCAGGCCGAGGTGGCTGTCAGGGCCTATCCTGACTTTGCGATCCGTGAAACCAACAGGTAATTGAGGAGACAGTCCATGAAAAAGGTAGAAGCGATAATAAAACCGTTCAAGCTTGATGAGGTCAAGGATGCCCTTAATGGCATAGGGATTCAGGGCATGACAGTGACCGAGGTCAAGGGTTTTGGCAGGCAAAAAGGCCACATGGAGCTTTACAGGGGGGGCGGAATATGATATTTCCTTTCTCCCGAAGATAAAAATAGAGGTGCTTATTCCGGATAACATGCTGGACAAGGTGCTCTCTGCGATTGAAAGGTCCGCAAAGACCGACCAGATCGGAGACGGCAAGATTTTTGTCTATTCACTTGATAATGTTATAAGAATACGTACAGGCGAGATCGGAGAGACGGCGATCTGACGGCTTAATCTCAATTTTTTGAGGGTGGGGTTGATCCCTGCCCTCAAAAATAAGGATGCACATGATCAATTATATTCTTCTGGCCTGTTTTTCCATCATCCTTTTTTTGCCCCTCCTGGTCAAAAGGATCGAACACAATATCGAGCTTTTCCTCTTTGTCATGGCGGTCGCCGCTGTCACCTCTTCACATCTTGTTGGCCCTGAGCCTGCCTGGAGCCTTAAGCTCCTTGAGTTATCCCTTACGGAGCCCATAAAGATCTCTCTGGCGACGCTTGTCTTCGGTTTCCTTTTCAGGGTGTTTCAGGAGACCATTAAAAAAAGAATAGCATATCTCGAAGAGCGGATGGGCCCCAGGTTTTTTGCATTTATAACTATATTTTCTCTGGGGATGATATCGAGCGTCATCACCGCGATAATCGCCGCACTGATACTCTGTGAGATAGTAAGCGCACTGAACCTTGATAAAAAATACGAGACAATCTTTACAATCCTTGCCTGTTTCTCAATAGGCATGGGTGCGGTGCTTACCCCCATAGGAGAGCCGCTTTCCACAATAGCGATGGCGAAACTCCATGGCGGGGCGTATGACGTGGGGTTTTTGTTTCTTTTAAGACTTATCGGGGCATATATCATCCCAGGGATGCTTTTTATCGCCCTTCTCGGTGGGCTTCTTCGGGGTAAAGAGGTCGAACGGCCCGAGAGCCTGTCGGAGTTTTACGCAGAATCTTACAGGATTATCGCGTTAAGGGCGGCAAAGGTCTATCTCTTTGTCATGTCATTGATACTGCTGGGCGCTGGATTCAAACCCCTTATCGATGCCTATATCACCAAAATGCCGGGACGAGTGCTCTATTGGGTCAACATGTCTTCCGCCGTCCTTGATAACGCCACGCTTGCAGCCGCGGAACTAAGCCCTCATATGGACATCGGACAGATAAAAGGGGTCATGATGGGCCTGATAATATCAGGCGGTATGCTGATACCAGGCAATATCCCAAACATTATCTCCGCGTCAAAGCTTGGGATATCGAGCAGGGCATGGGCGGTTATAGGCGTCCCGATAGGCCTGTTCATGATGGGGGCCTATTATCTGGTCCTTTATTTTAGTTGATCAAGATTAAAAATTTACAATTTTGTATTTTATACAATACAAAATTGTAATTAATTTATATCTTTTGCTTTTTTATTTTTAAAAAACAGTTAATTAAACATCGGCATAGCGCTTGCATCATCATAACAACAACAAAAATAAGGAGGATTTTTTGTGAATTCAGGTGATACGGCGTTTATGTTGATTGCATCTGCCCTTGTCATGTTTATGACCCCGGGGCTTGCCATGTTTTATGGCGGGCTCGTACGTTCCAAAAACGTACTGGGGACCATCATGCAAAGTTTTATAAGCCTGGGGATAGTCTCTATTATATGGGTCCTTTACGGCTATTCGCTTGCGTTCGGCCCGGATGTATCCGGTCTTATAGGAAACTTTGACCTTGCGTTTCTAAACGGCGTGGGGCTTAAACCCGGGCCATATGCAGCAACCATCCCGGGTCTCCTCTACTGTGCATTCCAGCTCATGTTCGCGATCATCACCCCTGCGCTTATAACCGGGGCCTTTGCGGAGCGGATGAAGTTTTCAGCCTTTGTCGCCTTTACCATCCTTTGGACTACATTTGTATATCTGCCCGTGTGTCACTGGGTCTGGGGAGGGGGCTGGCTTGGGAAGCTTGGCGCCCTTGACTTTGCGGGCGGTACGGTCATACACCTGAACTCAGGCGTGGCGGCGCTTGTCGCGGCCATCATGCTCGGCAGGAGAAAGGGCTATGGCAGAGACTCCTTCCTACCCCATAACCTCCCCATGACCATCCTGGGCGCCGGGATACTCTGGTTTGGCTGGTTCGGTTTCAATGCCGGAAGCGCGCTGTCGGCCGGTGAGACGGCTGTGGTCGCATTCTTTAGCACGCAGGTTGCGACAGGCGCAGCGGCGCTCTCCTGGATCATGGTCGAGCGCATGATGCATGGGAAGTCCACCACCCTTGGGGCGGCCTCAGGGGCGGTGGCGGGTCTTGTGGCCATAACGCCCGCAGCGGGTTTTGTGGGGCCGGTGTCGGCTGTCATTATAGGGCTTGTGGCAGGTCTGATATGTTACATGGCGGTAATCGCTAAGTCCAGATTCGGCTATGACGACGCCCTTGACGTAGTGGGTGTGCATGGCGTGGGCGGTCTCTGGGGCGCCCTTGCTACAGGGCTTTTCGCCTCAAAGGTCATGAACCCGGCCGGCTCGGACGGCCTTTTCTTCGGGAATCCTCACCAGTTTCTGGTGCAGGGCATCGCCGCTGGCTCGGCCATTTTGTATTCACTCGTTCTGACCTTTGTAATCCTCAAGGTGATAGATATCATCATAGGATTGAGGGTCAATGAAGAAGATGAGGTGCAGGGGCTTGATCTTTCGCAGCACAGTGAGGTTGGCTATTCACTCTGATTTGATGTATAAATTTTAAAGGTCGCGTGGCGCAAACTCATTAATAAGATCAGGAGGAATAGATGAAAAAGATCGAGGCAATTATCAAGCCCTTTAAGCTTGACGATGTAAAGGATGCCTTAAATTCAATAGGTATAAAGGGTATGACCATATCGGAGGTAAAGGGTTACGGCCGTCAAAAAGGGCAAAAAGAGATATATCGTGGGGCCGAATACATGGTGAACTTCATCCCCAAGGTAAAGCTTGAGATAGTGGTTACCGACTCCGAGGCGGAAGATGTGGTAAAAAAGATCTGTGAGGCGGCATATACAGGCAATATCGGCGACGGCAAGATATTTGTCCTGCCCATTGAGGAAGTAGTCAGGGTCAGGACGGGCGAACGTGGTGAAAAGGCTGTTTGACAAAATTGTCATATAATTTCAATTTTGAAGAAAAATTTTATACAAAAATGAAATTTTTTGTACAAAAAAAAGAGGTTGGTCAATAACTTATTGAATAAACAAGAAATTAAAATAAAAATTATATTGGCATGCGATTTGCTTCTATCCTGCGAATAGTGTGCAATTTTTACAAAAATGTAATTATTCGTAAGGATAAACTAAATGGCGCAGATCCAAACAGGCGATACGGCCTTCATGTTGGTGTCGGCAGCGCTGGTTTTGTTGATGATACCCGGATTGGCTCTGTTTTATGGGGGCATGGTGCGCGGCAAGAATGTGCTTGGCACCATGATGCAGAGTCTAATCATGATCTCTGTGGTCAGTTTGGAGTGGGTCTATTTTGGATACAGCATGTCCTTCGGGCCTGACATCAAAGGTCTCATTGGTAGCCTTTCATGGTTTGGACTGAGTGGCGTTGGGGCGGCTCCAAATCCTGATTACGCCCCGACTATCCCTCAGGCCCTGTTCATGATCTACCAGTGCATGTTCGCGATCATCACCCCTGCGCTTATAACCGGGGTCTTTGCAGAGCGGGTGCGTTTCGCCCCTTTTCTGGTATTCAGCCTGCTTTGGGCCGTTCTGGTCTATAACCCGGTTTGTCACTGGGTCTGGGGTTCGGGTGGATGGCTTAAGTCGATGGGCGTTTTGGATTTGCAGGTGGGCTTGTGGTGCATTTGAGTTCAGGGGCCGCTGCCCTTGCAGGGGCCATTGTAACTGGGAGGCGCAGGGGCTATGGGACGCAGGCGTTAATGCCTCATAACCTGCCCATGACGCTTATGGGGATGGGGCTTTTGTGGTTCGGTTGGTTTGGTTTTAACGCAGGGAGCGCCTTTGCGGCAAACGGCGTGGCGGCATCCGCCTTTGTAGCGACACATCTTGCAGGGATGGCCGGTATGGCCATGTGGGTGGCGGTGGAATGGCGGCATCGCGGCAAGCCCACCACCCTGGGCGCGGCGTCATGGGCCGTGGCGGGTCTTGCCACAGTGACGCCCGCAGCTGGTTTTGTCAGTCCTGGGTCCGCCGTGCTTATCGGCCTTGCCGCCGGTGTATGCTGTTATTTTGCCGTGGCGCTCAAGCCGAGGTTTGGTTTTATGATGACAGCCTTGATGTGGTCGGGATACACGGGCTTGGGGGCGTAATCGGCACCCTTTGCGTCGGGTTGTTTGCATCAAAGGCCGTAAATCCGGCCGGGGCGGACGGCCTGTTCGCCGGCAATGCCGGATTCCTTGCAATACAGATAGCCGCCATAGCCGTGGTTGCATTTTATGCCTTTACAGTGAGCCTGATATTGTTTAAGGCTATAGACGGTATTATGGGTCTAAGATTGGCCGATTCTGCCGAGATAGAGGGGCTCGACCTGAGCGAGCACAGTGAGACGGCCTATAGCTAAAGATTTTCTATTAAGTTTAGATAATACAAAAAACCTAAGGAGCAGGAAAATGACCAGAGACGAGATAATGAAATTGGTGGAAGAGGAAAACGTTCATTTCTTCAGGTTGCAGTTCTGTGACATCTTCGGTTTTATGAAAAATGTCGCCATTCCCAGGAGCCAGATCGGAAAGGCCCTGGATGGGGACATCATGTTTGACGGCTCATCCATTGATGGTTTTGTCAGGATCCAGGAATCAGACATGTATCTCAAACCTGATTACGATACGTTTCGTATCCTGCCCTGGCGTACAAAGGACGGGGTGGCCGCCGCAAGGATCATCTGCGATGTATATAAATCTGACGGGACCCCGTTTGAAGGCTGCCCCCGTGTAAACTTGAAGAGGGTCATGGAAGGCGCCAAGAAGGCGGGCTACACGCTTAATGTCGGGACGGAACTGGAGTTTTTCTTCTTTAATCTGGACGATTGTGGCAACCCGACCATAGAGACCCAGGATGTGGCGAACTACTTCAGCGTTGATCCCGAGGACTATGGCAGCGACTGCCGCAGGGAGATCATACATACCCTTGAAAGCATGGGTTTTGAGATAGAGGCCTCTCACCACGAGGTGGCTGAGGGTCAGCATGAGATAAACTTCAAATATGCGGACGCCCTGACCTGTGCGGACAATACCGTGACCTTCAAATGGGTCGTAAAGAACATCGCGAGAAGACATGGGCTTCATGCCACCTTCATGCCGAAGCCTGTATTCGGCATAAACGGATCTGGTATGCACACCAATCAGTCGTTGTTCAATCTGGATGGGACCAATGCCTTTTTTGACCCGAAGGCGCCACTTCAATTGAGCGAGACGGCCAGGCATTACATCGCGGGCCTCATGAAGAACGCAAGGGGTTTTGCAGCCATCACAAATCCGCTTGTGAATTCATACAAGAGGCTTGTCCCTGGTTATGAGGCGCCGGTCTATGTGGCGTGGTCAGCGGCCAACAGGAGCGCCCTTATCCGGATTCCGGCTGCCCGCGGCCTTTCCACAAGGTGCGAGCTCAGGTGTCCTGATCCGACCTGCAACCCTTATCTCGCCTTTGCCATGATGCTCAATTCCGGACTTGACGGCGTTAAAAACAAGCTCACACCGCCTGATTCCGTCGATGTAAACATCTTCAAGATGACCGATCAAGAGAAAGAGGCCGCAAAGATCGTGAGCATGCCGAGCTCGCTCAAAGAGGCGTTGGAGGAGCTTAAGGCCAATCCCATCGCCAAGGCAACGTTAGGCGACCACATCTATGAAAAATACATAGAGGCCAAGGAAAAAGAGTGGGATAGCTTCAGGATAGCCGTCACGGATTGGGAGCATAAAAATTATCTGAGCATCTACTAAAAATCTTGCCGTTTGGCTGCCTCGTTGCCGTCATCATCGGACGCCTTCTCGGGATCCGGCATGGGAAACACATAAAGTCTTCGGAATGACAACCTCCGCGAGGCAGTCAAGAGATACGGTTGGGCCAACGTTAACAATAAATGGCGCGGATGACCGCGCCATTTATTGTTAATTTCATTGAGCCATCTATCTCCTGAAGTCATGGGGCATAGCCATCTATCTCGCCTTTTGTAGTTTTGCCCATCGGGCAGGCAAACTCCTTCGCTACAAATTCCATCTCATCTTCTTTAGTCTCCACCTTGCCATCCAGCCTTGCCATCAGCAACCTATTTAAGATCTCCTTGAACGCCGGGCCCGGAACAAGGCCCATTGCCTTGAGGTCGTCCCCCTTAAGTATCGGGGTTTTATCCATGAGCGAGGTTATAAAGTGCGAGATGTATTCTTTTATAGCATCATCTTTGGCCCTCGCCATCATGTAGATCAGGTGTTCAAGATCCAGCGGCTTTAAGATCGAATAGATAAGGCTCGGCCTCGGCTCGGATATCTCAGCGAGGCGCCATGCCGCGTTTCTCACAGCTGCAAATCCGTTGGTAAGGAGCGCCCTTTCCCGGCCGGCAAGCCCGAGCCTGTCTGCGACCTGTGCAACCTCCTCCAGTTTAAGACCTTCACACAAAGAAAGCATATAGACAATCCATTTCCTCGGTTTTTCGGGTTTAAACAAGAGGTCATACCATGCCAGGACCTCGTAAAGCCTAACAAGTAGGCCAAGGATGGGCCCCGTCAGTCTGAGGCCAGGGTGTATGACGCCTAGGAGCCCGAACTCCTGGGCCCTTTGCAGCGCCGGTCTAGGGTCAGCCTCATTTAGGATGAGCTTGAGCTCGTTTGAGATGCGCTTGCCGGACAGTTCTTTAAAGATATTCAGGCGGACGGCGTTTTCGATAAGTTTCAGCGTATGCCTTCCTATTTTGAATCCATACCGCTGTTCAAATCTTATGGCCCTAAAGACCCTTGTAGGGTCTTCTACGAGGCTCAGGCTGTGCAGGACCCTTATGGTCTTTTCTTTCAGGTCCCTCTGTCCCCCGAAGAAGTCTATGAGCATGCCGAATTCCTTTGGGTTCAACTTTATCGCCATGGCATTTATCGTAAAATCACGCCGATAGAGGTCGAGTTTTATTGAAGACAGCTCTACGGTCGGCAGGGCGGCCGGGTATTCGTAGTATTCCCAGCGGGCAGTCGCCACATCTACCTTGAAGCCGTCCGGGAATATGATCACTGCGGTCTGAAACTTTTCGTGGGCCCGTACCCTTGCCGAAAATCGTTCTGCAAGGCGTTTGGCGAATGCTATGCCGTTTCCTTCCACCACGAGATCTACATCCGTATTTGGGAGGCGCAGGAGCAGATCTCTTACAAAGCCGCCTGCAACATAGACCTGGAAGCCCTCCCTTTCAGCCGTCTCCCCGGCGGCCATGAGGATGTCCAGTATATTTTTGCTGCATTCGCCGTGTAGAAGCGATGAGACGTTTCTGTCCTGCCATCTCTCTTCGATGAGCGGTTCAGGCCTTCGAGAGGGATCACCGCTCAATATCTGCAGGAGATCCGTCCTGGTTATCACGCCCGTTATCTTTTTATCCTGAACCACGGGTAGAAATCTTTGGCGTTTTTCTACTATCAGCTCTTTGACACGGCCGAGGGTTTCATTGGGACCTATCGTCTCGAAGTCGGTGGTCATGTATTCCTTGGCTGGTTGGGCTGCAAGACCGTGATAAATGGCCTTTTCGACCGTCCTTCGCGAGATGAGGCCCAGCACTTTGTCCTCTTGAACTACAGGAACCACGCTTATGCCATAGCGTGTAAGGGTGTCGTGGATGTCATAGATAGGCGTCTCGGGCGTTACAGAAAGCGCCGGACAGGACATTATGTCCCTTACCAATGGCTCAGCGCCGAGCTGTCTGTATATCTCCGAGATAAGCCGTTCCTCTGTCTCTGTTAGTGTCGCGCCTTTGACTGAGGCGGATGCGGCCATCGGGTGCCCGCCGCCTCGGAGCGGCTTCAATATCTCGCCTACATTGACCTTTGGGTCGCGGCTCCTGCCGACGATAAGGGCATGATCCTCCATGAGCGCCATCAGGAAGAGGACATTGAGGCCCTTCATGTCCATAAGTTCATGCGCAAGGACAGATAGGTCTTCAATATATCGCGGCGCAGTCGCCTTTGCGATGGTTATCGGGATGCCGGCTATTGTGTAGTTGACGGCGGTGGTCAATAGTTCATCCATCAAGGCTATATGTTCCGGGGTGAGCTTGTGGGCCAAGGTCTCTCTGACCACGTTCAGATCGGCGCCCATTTCAAGGAGCCAGGAGGCGGCTTTCAGGTCGTCTTGTGTGGTGGATTGGAAGGTGAAAGACCCTGTGTCTTCATAGATACCAAGTGCCAGGAATGTGGCCTCGCAAGGTGTGATCCTGATCCTGTGCCTCCTGAGAAGCGTGGCCATTAAGGTGGTGTTCGCCCCAACAGGCTTAAAATACGTCTTATCCGCCGCTATGTCGTCCCTGGAGTGTGGATGATGGTCATAGGTGTGTATCGTTACATCGGATCTGTCCAAGAGGTTTGAAAATACGCCGATTCTGGCCCTCTGCCGTGTGTCCACCACGACAAGGAGCTCTATTTTATTGAGATCTATGTCTTTCAAGGCGGTTGTGTCAGGAAAGCATCCGCCTGATTTGAGCAAAACCTCCCTGAGTCCCCGTTCCTGTGAACCGGGGAACACGATTCTGGCCCCTGGATAGAGCTTGCTTGCGGCCAGACAGGATGCCGCGGCGTCAAAATCAGCGTTGATATGGGTGGTGATGACCGTGGTCACATGTCTATGGACCGATTCGCAACAGGGGGCATGTGGGTTTGGGCTGCAGCGGCCGGCTCGCGTGATGATGGAGACGGGTTGGCGTTTTCTTGCAAGCCCGTCTCCGGGCCAGCCGGCATCCGGTTAGGATTTGATCTTGAATGGATTTATTGTAAGGACAGGGCAGGCTGCATGTTTGACCACGCCCTCGGCTACACTCCCAAATACAGCCTTTTCGAGGCCCTTTCTCCCATGGGTCCCCATGATAATCAGGTCCACCCCTTTTTCGACCGCAAATTTATTGATCTCTTCGATTATATCACCCATCAGTATCATGTAATCGATGTCTTTGTAATCTTGTAAGTTTTCGGTCATGAAGTGCTCCATAGCCGCCCGCGACCCCTCCATGACCTCCTTTTCAAAGGAACTCCACCATGCAGATCCGAGCTCGAAGCCGCTGAATTCATCAGGGCCCCTGACTACATGAATAAGGGTGATGTGTGCGGCGAATGCCCTTGCAAAGTGTTTTACATAAGGCAAGACCTTTTTTGAATTCTCCGTAAAGTCAACCGGGAAAAGTATCTTCTTGACCTCTACCATCGGACGCCTCCTTAGTATTTTCTATAGATTCAGATCCTCTTTATTGTTTTTACAGGTATACCGGCGGTCATGTCAAGCTTGTTATTCTCCAATGGGATGTTGAAGAGGACGGGCGAGATCCGCGGAAATAGCGTCTGTGGTCTTTTATGCGCGGCTATTTCAACCGCAAAAATTAAATACATTGCCAGCAAGTTATGCTTCCACAGGGGCTTTGGTGACAAGGAGAAAGACAGTTTTTTTTACATTGCCCATAATTGTCATAATAGTTGGGGCCGCAATCGCTACAGCTAGTGGGCCCCCCACCACCACCGGAAGGATTGATTGTAATTGACAGTGTCGTTGTAGCATATCTATATTGGTTGGCTGTCGGCTGGACACATGGGATATGCTGTTGCCCATCGTCGCTGTCGCAGGCCTGGACCGTTACTGGATAGCTGCCTGGTTGTGTCGGCGTGCCTGAAATAACGCCGGTTTTCTGGTCCAGTCTCAAACCCGCCGGCAATACCGGACAAGTCCATGTAAATGGAGGTGTTCCATTCGCAGCCGCCAGTGTTACGTTTTGATATGGTTGGTTCACAGTCCCCATGGGGAGAGACCAGGTTGTAATAGTGAAGGGCTGGCATATCTGCCCCCTGATTGTGTCGATATCTGCATACATGACTATGTCGTCGTAGTCACCTCCGGCGGGGCACGCAGGCACGGACGGGAATCCTGGATATGAAACCGCCCCTGAATCGCCCTGTTGGTATATGTAAAACGGCGATGCTGCGCCCGTTTGGTTACACCTGTTTTCACCGTTGGCAATCAGGATGAAGGCCACCTTGTCTTTTGTGATCGCCGTGCCATTGGAGGCGTCGTTGACCGTGAGATATGTGCCGGTGGACGTGCAGAGGTCTGTACCTGTCCATATATAGTAATTCAAGGGGTTGCCGTAACTGTCGGAGGTCTTGACCCCGAGCTGGGTGAATTGTGTTGTAGTGGGCAGCCTCTTGTTCTGCGCCGCATAGCCCATGACGGCCTCGTAGGCGGTCTTGACCGTCTCCCTGGTCTCCATGAGCTTCGCCCTCTTGGTGAGCGGTCCTATCATGCTTGCCCCTATACCTATGAGCAGCCCTATGATCACAAGGACGACGGCCATCTCGATAAGTGTAAAGCCCCTGCAAAGACTGCCGCGATTAATGGTCAATGACATCGCAACCCCCGAGCCTTTAGGCCTTTTTGTTTTTTATCGGCATTCCGCTTGGTTAACGTTAGTTAACATCCCTTCTTATGCCTGCATCTGCCCGATGAGTTCCATGAGCACAGCAGCGTTGTTGTGTTTCGTGTCTTTTGCTGCAAATATAAGGGTTATTCCCTCTTTATTCGCATCCATCCTAAGCCTTTTGAGCACATCCCGTTTCTGCTTGAGTTCCTCGATATATCTCTCTTTAAATTCAGCCCATCTGGAGGGGTCATGGGAAAACCATTTTCTCAGTTCATTGCTGGGAGCGATGTCTTTCAGCCACTCGTCAATCGCTGCACTGTATTTTTTTATGCCGCGCGGCCATAGCCTGTCTACAAGGATCCTCTTGCCGTCATCCGCTGAGACAGGGTCGTACACCCTCTTAATCTTTATCTTCATTTAAGCCTCCTTGTTTTCCCCGGTCGGCCGCGTGTGTCAGGCGGAGAAATTGAAACTTGCGCCTTGCAAGCACCAACAATTATAGTTTAATCTTAAAAAAAATAAAAATAAAGGCAAGCAATGGCAGGACATATCGAAATTACGCCTGTTTCATCGTCTTTTTCGTCAGAGGTCAGGGTGCCGGGCTCGAAGAGCATCACGCAGCGGGCCCTCATAGCCGCCGCCTTGGCCAAGGGCCGCAGCAGGCTTGCTGATCCGCTTGACAGCGAAGACACGCGGCTTTTGAGAGAGGCCTTGAGGGCGCTCGGGGTAAGGATAAAAGAGGTTGGAGAGGTCTGGGTTGTAGACGGGACCGGCGGAGAGGTTGTGCCTTGCGCCAATGAACTCTATCTCGGCAACAATGGAACTGGCATACGTTTTTTGGCCTCGTTCGCGGCGCTTGGTAAGGGCGTCTACAGGCTTACTGGCTCAAGGCGCATGGAAGAACGCCCGATAGGACCCCTGCTCGACGCCCTGAACGTCTGGGGCGCTGAGGCGCGGAGCATAAACGGCACAGGTTGTCCGCCGGTGGAGATAAGGGCGAAAGGCCTAGAAGGCGGTGCAGTCAGGCTCTCTGCCGCCAAGAGCAGTCAGTTTCTCTCATCCCTGCTGCTGATCGGACCGTATGCTCGGACGCCGGCCGTAATCGAGCTTGCAGGCCCTTTGGTCTCAAGGCCGTATGTGGACATGACCATTGCCGTGATGTCCTCATTCGGCGTGGATGTCTTGGAGACGGATGGGCGTTTTTTAATCCCGCAAGGGGGTTATCGCGCGGCTGATTATCAGGTCGAAGGGGACGCGTCGAGTGCATCCTATTTTTGGGCTGCAGCGGCCGTTACGGGCGGGCGGGTAAGGGTCTTGAATATCCATGAGCATTCATTGCAGGGGGACGCCTGGTTTGCAGACGTCCTTGGCAGGATGGGCTGCAGGGTGGAGAAGGGCTCTAATGGTGTGACTGTCGAGGGTCCGGCTGACGGCGCGCTGCTGCCGGTTGAGATAGACATGGTGAAGATGCCCGACGTGGTGCCGACCCTTGCTGTCACCGCGGCGTTTGCAAAGGGTGTGACGCACATAAAAAATGTGGCCCACCTGCGCATCAAGGAGACGGATAGGATAAGGGCCGTTGCAGCAGGGCTCGCCAGGCTCGGCGTCAGGGTTGAAGAGCTCCCGGACGGGCTCATCATACACGGAGGTGGATCCATGCACGGCGCAGGCATTGAGACCTATGACGACCATCGCATCGCCATGGCCTTTGCCGTCGCCGGGTTAAAGGTCAAGGGCGTTGTCATCGAGGACCCTGATTGTGTGGCCAAGTCGTTTCCATCCTTCTGGGAGCTTTGGAAGGACCTCTATTGAAAAATGGTGCAAAAGGTCTTTCTCATAGGTTATCGCGGGGTCGGCAAGAGCAGCGTCGGACATGCACTCTCTCGGGTCCTCGGCTGGGATTTTTGGGACCTTGATGAGCGGATCGTTGCTGAACAAGGGGTTTCGATCAAGGAGATAGTCAAGGGCCGTGGATGGAGATATTTCAGAGAGAGAGAACGGGATGCCCTTGCGGAGGCCGCGGATCAAGCCAGGAATCTTGTCGTGGCATGTGGCGGCGGTGCGGTGATGCATGATGCTGTATGGCCTTTGATCAAGGAAAATGCCGTAGTGGTTTGGCTCAAGGCCGGGATCGAGACGATCCTCAGGAGGCTTGAGGCCGACCCCGCGACAGAGGCATCAAGGCCGGCGCTGGCGGCAGGATGGTCGCTTGAGGACGAGATAAAAGAGACACTCTGCACAAGGACACCCCTTTATAGAAGGTGGGCAGACATCTCTATAGATACGGACGGCAGGTCTCCAGATGAGATAGCTAGAGAAATAATGAATAAAATTATAAGGGTTTAAGGCTATGGCTGGGAATACGTTTGGTGAGGTCTTCAGGATAATGACCTGGGGAGAGTCCCACGGCCCTGCGATCGGTGTGGTAGTGGACGGGTGTCCGCCTAGACTCCCCTTGACTGAGGCTGCGATACAGGAGGCGTTGGATAAGCGGCGGCCAGGAAAGGGTGGTGTAATTGAGAGCCCAAGGAAGGAAATGGACCGGGTAGAGATACTTTCCGGTGTCTTTGAAGGTCTTACCACAGGGACGCCTATCTCGCTTTTCATAAGAAATGAAGACGCAAGAAGTGCGGCTTATGATAAACTCAAAGACGTCTTCAGACCCGGTCATGGTGACTACACCTATTTCAAAAAATACGGCATAAGGGATCATCGTGGCGGCGGCAGGGCCTCAGGGAGGGAGACCGCGGCAAGGGTGGCTGCAGGGGCCGTTGCCCAGGCGGTATTGGATACAGCGGGAATAGAGGTGACGGCGTATACGGTATGTCTCGGTGGCGTGTGGGCCGAAAGGCGTGATCTCCGGGCGGCCGAGCAGAACCGGCTCTTCTGTCCTGACCATGAGGCCTCTGTCAGGATGGAAGAGCGAGTGGCGGATGCGCGTTCAAGAGGCGACTCGGTAGGCGGGATTGTGGAGGTGAGTGTGCGCAACTGCCCGTCTGGTTTGGGGGAACCGGTGTTTGATAAGCTCGATGCGGATCTTGCCAAGGCGCTTATGTCCATAGGGGCGGTAAAGGGTGTAGAGATAGGGTCTGGTTTTAGGGCTGCCTTAATGCTCGGTTCGGAGAACAACGATCAGATAGGCCCTGATGGGTTCTTGTCAAACAATTCCGGCGGTATACTTGCAGGCATCTCAAATGGAGACGAGATCGTATGTCGTGCGGCGGTAAAGCCGATACCTTCCATTTCAATGACCCAAAAGACCATAGACACAGGCGCAAGGCCAGTCGATATAATCATCGGCGGACGCCATGATGCATCGGCTATCCCAAGGATAGTGCCTGTATGCCAGGCCATGGTCAGGATCGTGCTTGCGGATCATCTCCTGCGGCTGAGGGCGATACGGGCATGAGCGGCGGTTGCGGGTCCAAGGTCTCTCCTTTGGTCGGTATCATAGGGGGCCATGGCCGTATGGGCAGGTGGTTTGAAAGGTTTTTCAAGGGGGCTGGCCTGACCGTTCTCCTCTCTGACCTGGACGGCGGTCTTGACCCTGAGGAGATTGCGAGACGCTGCGATGTTGTCGTGCTATCAGTGCCCATGACGACCTTTGACGATGTCGTAAGGCGGGTGGGGCCCATCCTGGGACCAGATGCCTTTTTGACCGACCTATGTTCGCTCAAGGAGCGGCAAGTGGCCCTGATGCTTGAATATACTCAAGCGGAGACGGTTGGAACGCATCCGCTCTTTGGTCCATCCGAGGAGTCGATAGCCGGTAGAAGGGTCGCGCTCTGCCCAGGCAGGGGCAGGAGGTGGTTGGGTTGGTGGGAGGGGCTCTTGAGGGCCCATGGGGCATTGGTCCGCGTGGTCGACGCGGCGTTGCATGACAGGGCCATGGCCTGGGTCCAGGCCCTTAATCACCTTCTTGTCATGAGTCTTGGAATGGCGCTTATGGAAGATGGGATAGATCCTGGAGATATCCTGGACCTCTCAACTCCGAGTTTCGAGCAGCAGCTTAAGGTGCTGGCGAGACTTTCGCAGCAGGACCCCAGGCTTTACGCCCATATCCAGATGGCCAACCCATATTCGGCTGATGCGCTTGAGAGGTTTTTCAGAAAGGCGGAAGGGCTTCGCAGGATCATCGACAACAAGGACTGGGATGCCTTTACAAAGACCTTTGAAGAGTTGCAGGGATTGGGCTCAATCCTTTGCGGACGTATCCAAATTCAATAGTGAAGACATCTGGTTACATTAGGGAGGTCCAAGGAGAAGGCGTAATCATTAGCCTTCATGTACAACCAAGGGCATCGGTTACGTCTTTTGCCGGGGTATTCGGTGAAGCGCTAAAGCTCAAGGTCAAATCTCCGCCGGTTGACGGTGCGGCCAACGAGGAATGCCGGAGGTTTCTTGCCAGCCTGTTCAAAGTCGGAAGGAGCGATGTAAAGCTTAAGGCTGGCGCCGGGTCAAGGGACAAGATCTTTTTGATAAAAGGGATCAGTTTAGACGACGCCTTGACCCGCCTTGCCGGATAATCCTGTTTCTCAATTAAGCGTTAACTTTTGTCGGTTGCGGTGTAAGGTCGTCCAGCATGCCACATGCCCCCGGCACAGGTGGCTGGGCTGGCGTTCCTGCAAGGCGGACGGTCCTCGCCCCGGTCTTGTAGGGGCCATGCGGGCAAGGGATGCTGTCTGGCAGGCGGTTGTGCATGTAGCGTTCAATAGAGATAAAAAGACCATCCAGTCTGGCCGTTATGTCCCGGGGTCGGCGGACATCCGCCGGACGCTTTTAGGAGCAATTCGTCGAAGGAGACCCTGGGATACAGGCTCAGACCAATGATAGGCCCGCATTCCATGCCGTTAATAAGGCCGTCCCAGAGTCCGGAAAGCCTTAAGGCATCCTGTTTGAGCCGGTCGGCAACCCCTTCGGCCCCATCTCGCAGTCCTTCCGTCGTCTCTTTTGTCAGTAAAGAAACGGCCGCGGCCAGGTCTTCGAGTCCTTTTTTAATCTCGGGCCGTGCACTGACATCGATTGATGGATCAATTGGAAGCTTCAGGGCCAAGAGGTCTATGGCTGGTGTTCCGGTCAATGACTCATATGCCTTGTCCATGAGGTCCTTTACGTCTATGCCGATGCCTACAGGCGATACCCCTTCGAGGTTGGCCCTTGTCCAGAGCTCAGACCATGCTGCAAGGCGCTTTGAGGGTATTGAAACCGTCACCGTGGTTGCAAGGGGTCTTTGGGCCATCTTGTCAGGTCCGGTCCCTCGGCCGATGGCTGGTTCGCCGAGGAGTATGTCCTTGAGCACCATCTCCTTTGTCTTGAGCCTTACAAGTGACTCTTCCGCCTCATCTTCATTGCGGTCGTGGTTGTGGGCAAGCCTTAAAAGGATTTGGGCCTTAAGGAGCGGGTCCTTCCTGCTTTTTTTTAAGGAGGTTATGATCTCAGGTATGGATTCGCTGTCAAGGAGACCTCCAAGGTTTATGGCCTCAAGGTCTACATCTCTTGCCCAGCTTGTAATCGACCTTATGAACCCATTAAACCATTGGAGCCTGTCACCTAGCGGGCATGGCGAGATATAAGACAATTTCATGCTGCTCGGGTCCGACGAAGCGGAAAATGGCATACAGTCCTCGGCCGGGATGATTGCCGTGAGCCTGCTGAACATGCGTGAGAGATGTCCCTTTAGATTGAAGCCGAGATATGTCACCGGATATACGACACCATGCATTTGATTCATAGATGACCACCTTTTGAGGGTTCGATTTTATATAATGAAATAATAAAGTAGAGTTGAACAAAAGAACAGTCTTTTGAATACATCGGCTGGCATCGGTATAGAAACCCTTTACTTTTTAATATTTTTCGGGTTATCCTTATAAGGAAACTAAGTTGGATTAGGGGGGGCGCCAGAGCAATGGTTCATACAAAATCAATCGAAGTGGACCTTCCGTGTGGGGTGTTTTATAATCTGCAAAATATCCTGCTGGACATGAACGGTACCATGACCGTCGACGGTAAATGGATAGATGGCGTTGAAGGGAGATTGAAAGACATCTCCAAGCTCCTTAATGTCTATATCCTGTCCGCCGACACCAATCAGACCATGGAGGAGCTCACAAAAGACTTGGTCAATGATGGTATTGTAAAGGCGTACCGTCTTGAACCCGGCCGAGGGGATATCCAGAAACTCGAATTTTTAAGGGACCTCGGGCGGGAAAATACAGTGGCCATAGGAAACGGCTGTAACGACGTCCTAATGTTGAGGGATGCGGCGCTGGGGATCTGCGTAATAGGCCAGGAAGGGGCATCCGTAAGCGCAATCATGTCGAGCAAGATGGTGGTGTTGAATATCTGCGACGCCTTCGACTTGTTTTTAAAACCGAGCCGTCTTATAGCGACCCTTAGAAAATAGACCTCATCATGATACAATGACGCAACAGGAAAGTGCCTTGCTAACAAGCAGGGTTGCGGCCTCTGGGTGAGCATCCAAGATAGGTCCGGGTGACCTTCAAGACATCCTGGGGGTGCTGCCCTTGTCTATCCATCCCGATCTCCTCCTTGGCCGTGAGATGGCCTCCGATGCCGGCGTATTCAGGATCAGTGATGAGATTGCAATAGTCCAATCTGTGGATTTTTTTACGCCGATAGTCGACGATCCTTACGAATTCGGTCAGATCGCCGCCGCGAATTCGTTCAGCGATCTGTATGCCATGGGGGCTCGGCCCCTTACGGCCATGAATATAGTCTGCTTTCCGAGCAAGGAGGTTCCGAAGGAAGTCCTTAAAAAGATACTCCTCGGTGGTATCGACAAGATACATGAGGCAGGTGCGGTACTCCTGGGTGGGCACAGCGTGGAGGATCCTGAACCGAAATACGGGCTTGCCGTGACCGGGATCGTCCAGCCTGGGCATTTTATAACCAAGGCAGGGGCTGGGGCTGGAGACAGGCTGATTCTTACAAAGCCCCTTGGGACCGGCATCCTGGCGACTGTGCTTAAGGCCGGGCTGCTGCCGAACGATCTGTACAAAAAGTTGGTCGATATAATGAAGACCCTGAATCGTGAGGCCAGTGAGGCCATGATGGAGATAGGGGTCTCTGCGGCCACGGACATAACAGGCTTCGGTCTCGTCGGCCATGCCCTTGAGATGGCCGAGGCGAGCGGCGCCAGGCTTGTGATAGACGTCCACAAGGTACCCCATATACCGGAGGCAATCACATATCTCATGCAGGGCTTTGTCCCCGAAGGTGATTATGCCAACAGGAATTTCTGCGAGAAAAAGATAAAAATAGATGCAGGGGTGGAAGAAGGGCTTATTGAGCTCCTTTTTGACGCGCAGACATCAGGCGGTCTTTTGATAGCCGTGCCGGAGGAGAAGACGGAGGAGCTGATCGTCCGTCTCTCCGGCAAAAGGCTTGAGTGGTGCAGGGATATAGGCCGTGTTGAAGAAGGTCCGCCTGCTGTAGTCATCAGACCATAGATGGTTTTTGGTTGGCGACTTCTTGCGACGCTATCAATTTTTATTTTTCACGGCGTTATCAAGAATATCATTTCTGGTTGAGGGCCTTTAAGATGACCGGCTCGATTTCATCTTGTGTAACCATGCCGGTGTAGCTCTTCACGATCTTTTGCTCCCTATCGATTATAAACGTGGCAGGCAGGGCGTAGATGTCGCCGTAGTCCTTTAAGACCTTCGTATTTGCGATCAAAATAGGATAATTGACCTTCATGGCCTTGACAAAGGATGGCAGGACCTCTTGCCAGTCTTCATCAACAGAGATCCCTATGACATTGAATCCTTTTGACGCGTATTTGTTTTGAAGCGCTATAAAATCGGGCATCTCGGCCCTGCACGGCGGGCAGTATGTAGCCCAAAAGTTTAAGAGCACCACTTTTCCCTTGAAGTCCGACAGGCTCACCTTTTTGTTTTCGAGGTTTAACAGGGTGAAATCAGGGGCCTTTACAGGGTTTGCCATACCCCGGCAGGCTGAAACATGCACAATTGCGACCAAGAAAAAAAATACTGTAAGTAACTTAATAGAGATCTTTTTCATCTTTTTCCTCTTCATTAAAAGATTCTAGTTTATCTACAAGCTCCACAAGGAGCTCGGTTTCTTTTTTTAGTATGGTTTCCCCTTTTTCCCTAGAGGCCTTGGCTGGATTGCCCCAGATCCCCCCTGGCCAGAAGGCCCTCTTGTTTCTAACCAGGATTGAATGTGGGAATATTGGATATTCTTCAGGGCTTGTCCCTTTTATCTGCCATGGGCGCAGGAACTCCATTAGCGAGGTCTCGACCTCGCCTGCATGAGAGTCATTTTTTGTCTCGACCAGGCCGTCTGCAATCATGGCGACCAGGTCAAGCACAGTGAGCACTGCCACCTTAGCCTCTTTGAGGCGCCCGAGTATCTCCTCGCCTGCATCGAGCAGCGCGGCCATATGGGTTTTGCCAGCATGGCCTGATATAAGGACGAAATTCCTGAGCCCGTGTTGGTAAAGCGATGTCACGATCTCTATGGTTAAGATTTTAACCGTTGCACCCGAAATAGTGACGGTTCCAGGGTGTCTACCAGTGCTTTTACATAGGCCATACCAGATCGGCGGGGCTACAAAAATAGGCCGCACTTTACATGCCTCTTTTGCAAGTTCATAGACATGGGCAGTATCGGTGCCAAGGGGCAGATGGGCCCCGTGTTCCTCAACAGAGCCAAAGGGCACGATGACCGTCCTGGTCTTTGAGAGCCCTTGGACAAAGGCTGGCATGGTGATCTCCTCAAGAAGCATGGCGTCAAGTGTAATTCCGTATAAAAGACTTGTCAACCAAAGGATTTTATGGCCCAGCGGGTCCCTTCCGGCGTATCTTTGAGCATAATGCCCTTTGCCTCAAGCCCCTTTCTGATCCTGTCCGCAGCAGCCCAGTCTTTTTTAGCCCTGGCAGCAGTCCTTTCTTCTATTGCGCTCAATATCTCCTCTTCTGTAAGGCCGAATCTTTTAAGACCTTCCAGATTCCTGGCATTTATATAGGCATCTGGCTCTTCCTCTAGGACCCCAAGGATATGTGAGGCATTCAGGATCACCCCTATCCCGGCCTCCAATTCCTTTGTGCACAATATCGACGGTGTCCTTTCACACTCCTTTGCCAGGCGGTTTAGCGCCCTAACCGCCTCAAACAAATAGCCCATGGCCTGCGCTGTGTTGAAGTCATCGTCCATGGCCTGATCAAATCTTTCCGGCAGGGCCCTTAGGCTCTTTACGGCATCTTCTGCGACGTCGCTTAAAGGGCGCATTTTTTTTGTAGCCTTTGTAGCTCTTGATGCCTTGTTTTTTGCCTCGCAGATGGTGTTATAGCACCTATCCAACGCGGCCTCCATCTCGTTCAAGGCCTCTTCACTGTAATCAAGAGGACTCCTGTAGTGTTTGGACAGGAGAAAGAGGCGCAGGGCCTCAGGACTGTGTGTCTTTAAGATCTCGTGGATGGTAATAAAATTGCCGAGCGATTTTGACATTTTTTCGCCGTTTATGGTGACAAATCCATTGTGAATCCAATAGCGCACAAAGGTCTTGCCGGTTGCGGCCTCCGACTGGGCTATCTCATTTTCGTGGTGCGGAAATATGAGATCAAGCCCGCCGCCGTGGATATCAAGGGTGGGTCCAAGGTATTTCATGCCCATGGCAGAACACTCGATGTGCCAGCCTGGGCGTCCAGCCCCCCATGGAGACTGCCACGAAGGTTCCCCTGGTTTCGCTGCCTTCCAGAGGGCGAAGTCGAGTGGGTCTTTTTTGCGTTCACCTATAGCCACCCTTGCCCCTGAAACCAGTTCTTCTATATTCCTTCCGGAAAGCGCGCCGTAGGCCGGGAAATGGCGCACAGAAAAATAGACGTCTCCGTCAGCTTCATAGGCGTATTCCTTTGAGATGAGGGTCTCGATAAGCCTTACAATCTCTTTGATGTGTTCGGTGGCCCTTGGCTCAAAGCTGGCCGGCATTACCTTGAGCCTTGCCATGTCTTCATAAAAATGTCTGATCTCACGCTCTGAGAGTTCGGAGGATGAGATCCCTTCTTCATTCGCCCTCTTTATGATCTTGTCGTCTATGTCTGTGAAATTTCGTACAAAATGGACTTTATAGCCCTTATGTTGAAGATAGCGCACAAAGGCGTCGAAGACCACGGCAGATCTTGCATGTCCAATGTGGCAACGGTCATATGTGGTGACACCGCAGACATACATCTTTACATGCCCTGGTTCCATCGGCTCAAACGGCTCCTTTTTGCGGGTCAACGTATTATAGATTTTAAGGTCCATCGAGGATCTCCCTGTAATTTTTCAACTAAGGATCGCCTTGGGGCGTCTGGCCTGCCATATTTCCCGGGCTCAATGCCTTTCCTTGCATTCTTCGGTCCCATTCAGGCCGAAAAGACGGCCGGCCGCCTCAACAAGTTCGCTTTTCCCCTCTTTGCACCCCTCCTTTTTGAGACAAATTATAGGATTGAGGAGGATTTTCTGCACGATTGAGGAGGTCAGGACGTCAATCGCCTTTTGCTGTTCAGGTGTTAGTGCGCTTAATACGGAGTGGCTGCGGGCCATCTCGCGGCGGCGTACCTCCTCCGCCTTCTGTTGGATAGCTTGGATCACGGGTACGGCGTCAGTTGACTCAAGCCAAGACATGAACTTGATGACCTCGGCCTCCACCATACGTTCAGCCTTTTTGGCCTCTTTCCCCCGCTCCGCTTTGTTGAATTCAACGATCCCTTTGAGGTCGTCTATGCCGTAAAGATAGACATTTTCAAGTTCATTGACCCCCGGCTCTATATCCCTTGGAACTGCAATATCTATGAGGAACAAGAGGCGGTGCCGCCTGGGACGCATTGCCCTGCGCACTATATCTTTGGTTAAGATAAACCCCGGTGCGCCTGTGGAGCTTATTACTATATCAGTCTCAAGCAGGGCGTCTTCTATCTCCTCAAGGGCAATGGCCAGGCCTTTCAGCCGCTCCGCAAGCTCAACTGCCCTTGAGAGGGTGCGGTTGGCTACGATGAGCCTGGATATCCCATTTGTCATAAGGTGTCTGGCCGCAAGTTCAGCCATCTCGCCTGCGCCTACCAAGAGGGCCTTTTTGCCTTTCAAATCGCCGAATATCTTCTTTGCAAGCTCAACAGCTGCATAACTTATGGAGACCGCACTGTTCGCTATGCCGGTCTCTGTACGGATGAGTTTTGCTACAGAGAATGCCTTGTGGAGTAAACGGTTGAGGATGGCGCCCGATGTCTTTGCATCCACTGCCATGCGATAGGCGTCTTTCATCTGCCCGAGTATCTGTGGTTCGCCGACGACCATTGAATCAAGGCTTGAAGCCACCTTGAACACATGGCGAATCGCCTCTTCCCCCTTGTATATATAGAGCACGGAGTCAAGGAGGGTCTTGTCTATTCCGGTGTTTTTAAGCCAGAGCGCCTTAATTGCGGCCTCTGCATCCTTGGGGGTCTGTGTTGCGGAGATGACCTCCACCCTGTTGCATGTAGACAGAAATACCAGTTCATCAAGCTGAGGGAGCCCTGATAGGAGTTTCAAGGCCGGTGTTTCGCAATTACGAAGCGCCAGACGTTCGCGCACCTCGACACCCGCAGTTTTATGGTTTACACCCATAAGCAATATCTGAGGTCTATTTGAAGCTTGCGGCATAGCTGTGTTCGCTTGGGATAAGGAGATTCACGCCAAGAAAGGTGAAAACAAGGATCGCAAATGCAAGGATCGTCATGATTGCGGCCTTTCTCCCGCGCCAGCCTACTGTAAGTCTTTGATGCAGGAGTGCGGCGTAGAAAAGCCATGTTATCAAAGACCATGTCTCCTTAGGATCCCAGCTCCAATAAGATCCCCAGGCATTTTCAGCCCAAATGGAGCCCGTAATGATGCCAATAGTTAGGAGCAGGAAGCCGACGGCAAGGCAACGGCCTATCATGATGTCAAGGTTTTCGAGGGACGGGAGCCTCCGGAATATCGCACCGAGGCGCCTGTCTTTTATCTGCCTTTCCTGTATGAGATACATGATGGCAAGACAGAATGCCAAGGCGAAGATTGCATAGGCTGCAAGACATATGGCGGCATGAATGGGGAGCCATGCGCTCTGGAGCGCAGGGGGGAGGGACGGAATCTGCCTTTTCTGTATAGAAGATGCAATCATGATCACAAGGGCGAGTGGCGTTACAAACGCCCCGAGCGACTTCACTCTGTTAAGGGACTGCAAGATCAAATACCCGCCGACCATACACCAAGCTACAAAAGAGAGGGACTCGTGCATACTCACAAGCGGGGTATGACCTGCCTCAAACATACGTAACAAGATCGCAAGCCCATGGGCCACAAAGGCCCCGTACAAAAAGAGATTCGCCACCTTCCCGGCGTCTTTGCGGAGGGTTATGATGTTTGCCAGGAAACCTGCTGTAGCCAAAAAATATAAAAACAGCGAGATATTAAAGATAAAATCGTGCATCATTTTCAATCTAAAGGGATTTTGTTGATGGCCTATATCTCCTTACCACCTCTCCGGCCCCTTCTCCATAGTTAGTCACGGCCCAATCTTCTATTTTGTCCCACTCGCCGTTTTTCATCCAAGTTAAGATCTTATTCTCTGCCAGGGATTGACACAAGATTTTTCTCTCCACTGGGTCCTGGCGCGTGGAGAGCAGCCAATCCCTTATCTCGCCGAGCATGGCTGTGTATGTACCGAATATCTGACCTATAGACGCCTCCAGTTCTTCTTTGATGCGTTTTGCAAGGGCCGGGCTGTTCCCTGATGTCGAAACGGCCAGACAAAGGCCGCCGCGCCTTGTCACTGCAGGGACTATGAAACTACAGAGATCGGGTTGATCGACCGTATTACAGAAGATGCCCCTTGTCTCAGCCCCATCGTAGACGGCCTTTTGCGCAGCTGGATCGTCTGTTGCAGCGATGGCCAGCCATGCCCCGTCTAGGTCTTCGGCCAGAAATCCCCGCATTCGCCACTCGATCAAGCCATCTCGTGCCAGGTTTTCAAGTCTTTGCGTTGTCTCAGGGCATACTAGCCTTATGGCGGCATGCGCATCAAGGAGACCCAGCACCTTGCGTTCGGCCACCTTTCCGCCCCCCACTACCACTGCGAGCCGGCCTTTAAGGTTCAAAAAGGCTGGGTAATAGTCGCGGCCGCCAGTTTTTTTATCCATTTTAATAAAATATCAGCGCCGTGCATCAAGGGCAATAGCCGTACATCAGACAAGGCCGTTTATTGCGGCCCATTCTTTTTAGCGGCCGCCAGGATGCCTATCTCAAAGACTCCTATAAGCGGCGCAAGGAGCATGATTTGTGAAAATATGTCCGTAGGTGCGAGCGCCACCGCCAATATATAGAGCGTCAGATAGAATATTTTTCTATGTTTCTTGAAATACCCTCCAGGTACAAGGCCGAGACGGACTGTGAACGCCATCAGAAACGGCATCTCAAAGGTGATTCCGAAGCAGAGCATGGTCTTTAGGACAAAGACCAGATAGTCTTGCAATCTGGGCATGGCCTCAAGACCCTTACTTGCAAAACCCATGGTTATGGACAATACCACAGGCATTATGACCCAGTAGCCGAAGGCGGCTCCAGTTGTAAAAAGTGTCGCAGCCCATCCTGCAAAGACCGTTATGCGGCGTTTCTCGTTCTCGTAAAGCCCTGGGGCCAGAAATGCCCACGCCTGATATGCAAACATCGGGGTAGAGACGATAACTGCTGCCCAGAAGGAGACCTTGAGATAGGTCATGAAACCCTCGGTCAGCGAGGTGAAGACCATGGTGCTACCGGGTGGCAGGGCTTGCCTAATGGGATAGAACAGGGCGGAGACCAGGTAGTCGGATGCCCAATAGCATATAAAGAAGGCCGCTGCAAGCGTGAGGACGCAATAGATTAGTCTGCGCCTCAACTCGGCAAGGTGCGCTCCGAAAGGGATGCGGTCAATCGACATCTGACCTGCTGTCAACCGGCTTGTCGATGCGCCCGTCGGCTGGATCTCTCTGGTGCCCTTCAGCCGATCCTTCATAGTTGTTGTTTTGTATAGGCGCAGGCGTGGACTGGGGATGGTCTCCGGCGCCGCCATTCGGCCCAGAGGGATGAGCCGGTTTCCACTCCGGTCCAGGGCTGGTGGCCGTATTGTCCGATTTTGGTGCCAACACATCCTTCAACATCTCTTTCGGACTCTTTATTTCGTTTAATGCCTCAAGATCCATCTGTGCCTTGAAGTCTTCGGCGGCCTTTTTGAATTCTGCTATAAGGCGGGCGAGTTGCCTTGCAAGCTGCGGCAGCTTTTCGGGGCCTAGGACTATCAACGCAATGATAAATATTATTACGAGTTCCGGGATCCCTATGCCAAACATATTCAGTTCCTCTTGATAAAATGACGCCTGTTCCTCGTGCCGAGCAGGCATAAAAGTTCATAACTGATCGTACCGGCCCATTCAGCCAGTTCTTCAATGGTTATTGCCTCATTCTCTTGCCTCCCCAGCACCACCACCTCCTCGCCTGTCGAGATCCCGTCCATATCTGTCACATCGACCATCATGGATTTCATGCAGATACGTCCCACCACCGGCATGCGCCTACCACGGATAAGGACCTCCGCCTTCCCGGACAGGGCCCTTGGATATCCATCATCATAACCAACAGGTATTACGGCTATCTTGGACGCCCGCTTTGTGACAAAGGCATGACCGTAGCTTATGCCGGAGCCTGCGGGCAGGCGCCTGACCGATATTACCCTGCTTTTGAGATGCATAACAGGCCTTAATATGATGCGCCCCTTGCTTTTTTCGCCGGGATACGCCCCATATAGTGCGAGCCCTGGGCGCACCGCGTTAAATCTGGCCTCTTTAAAATGAATAAGTCCAGCCGAGTTGGCAAGATGTATAATCTCAGGGCGCCAGCCAGCCTGCCTTGCCCCTTTGATCATGTGACAAAAGGCCGCTATCTGATCTTTGTTCATAGGATCGTCCGGTTCATCTGCCGATGAGAAATGGGAATATATCCCTTTCATTTTTATGTGAGGCCAACGTGCGCAGTCCTTTATGGCGCAGAAGAATTCGTTGCGATCAAATCCCATCCTCCCCATGCCGGTATCGACCTTGATGTGAACGGTAGCCTTCTTGCCATGTCTTTTTGCCTCCTGTTCAAGGGAATCTAACATTTGAAAGGAAGTCGCTCCGCAGGTGAGCCCAAGTTCAAGACATCCCGCTTCATCGCCTGGTGCGATCCCAGAGAGCAGAAGTATGGGTGCGGTTATGCCGGCGCTACGGAGTGCGACGGCCTCATTGAGGTCAAAGACCGCAAAACCTGAGACCCCGTCTATCGCAAGCTGTCTGGCCACTTCGACCAGGCCGTGGCCGTAGGCGTCTGACTTTACTACCGCCAAGACCCATGTTTCATGGCCGGCGATCGTCTTCAAGGCGTTAAAATTGTGCGAAAGGGCGCCAAGGTCTATTTCTATGCGGTTAAAGTCTTGATAGGGCATATCATCGAAGCTTGCCTCATAGTAATGGATATTGCAAGCGCAACACTTGCTAAAAAGCTGCAAAAATGTAAATTGGTTGTTTGGAATCTAAATTATACTTAAACGGTCCTATTTGTAATCATGGAAGACATCGGGCGTCAGGGTGCCGCATGGCCTATGGATCATGTCCAGGACGAGGTTGTTGTCTTGTGTAGAAGCCGTATAAAGCTCCTGCTCGATCTTGCACTTAAACTCAATTCCACCTTCTTGAAGGCCAGGGATCTGGACGAGATATTCCAGGCTGTGCTCGTAGGGATCACTGCAGGGGATGGGCTTGGGTTCAATAGGGCCTTTCTCATCCTCTTGAATGAAGACAAGAAACGGCTGGAGGGCAGATTCGCCATCGGACCCGCTGACGCAACCGACGCCAATAGAATATGGTCCGAGTTGTCCCAGAGGCATCTTTCCCTTTTTGAGATACTGGAAGCGGTCAAGGAAGACTTTAGAAACGGTTCGCGCCCCATCAATCAGCTTGTAAAAGAGATACGCGTGCCCCTTTCCGATGCGCAGAACGTCCTAATGATGGCCATGACCGGGCAAAAGGCCGTCAGGATAGGTGAGGATTCAGAAGGGCATGGTGTCTCTGAGATCAGAAAGATTATCAACTCAAGGCAATTCGCTATAGTACCCATAGTTACAGATGAAAAGATGTACGGGGTGATAATTGCAGACAACTTTGTCACCGGGGCGGTGATAACCGACGAAGATATGGACGCCTTACACCTCTTCGCGACACTTGCTTCTATAGCCGTGTGTAAGACAAACATGTGCGAGAGGCTGGAAGGTTGTATCAATCAGCTCAAGAGGCTAAACGACGACGTCGAGCGCAACAAAGACCTCCTGGTCGAGGCGGAGCGGTTAAATGTAATCAGTCGCATGACGGATCAGCTCTATCATGGGATCAAAAATCCGCTTATGACCCTGGGTGGTATGGCGAGGATGCTCAAAAAGAGGCTGAATGATCCTGACCTTGTCGTATACGCGGAGACGATAGTCAGAAACGCCGAGCGGCTGGAGAGGATACTGAGGGACGTCTTTGATCTGTCCCGACCATCAGATGCAGCGGGCCTGAAACTTGAGAAGGTCAAGCTGGGGCAGCTGATCGAGTCGACTTTTTCGCTCTTTAACAGAGATGTTGAAAGGCTTGGCATCAAGGTCAAGCATTACAACGCCGCTCCGGAACTTGAATTGAAACTAGACAAGGAAGGCATGGGGCAGGCCTTTTTGAATATATTTAAAAACTCGATAGACGCCATGCCCGACGGCGGCCTTCTGGCTGTGTCCGTTGCAAGCCGAGACGGGATGGTTGAGATACGTGTCACTGATACGGGTCTCGGAGTGGCAAGGGGACACCTGAGGCAGGTCGGGGAGCCTTTTTTTACAACCAAACCGCAAGGCGCAGGGCTGGGCCTCAGCCTTGCAAAACGCACGATATCGGCCCATGGCGGTACGTTCTCCATAGAAGGTAACAGGTTCAGGGGCGCCACTGTTATTGTAAGGCTCCCTGTGATACAGGATTGATGGATCAAACAAACACCTCTGGTCTCTTGGATCTTATAGACACACATGTTCATCTGGACATACCGCCGCTTTCCAGTGATCCTCAGGGTGTGGTCTTGAGGGCCAGGGAGCATGGGGTTGTCCAGATGATAACCATAGGGGTTGATCTTGACAGTTCCAAGAGGGCTATATCGTTGGCTGGGCGGTTTAGGGGTGTCTTCGCCGCAGTCGGCATTCATCCACATGATGCGGATTCGATGTCCCGTGAGGCGGTCAAGGAACTGGAACGCCTTGCCTCTTTTCAAAAAGTGGTGGCCATTGGGGAGATAGGGCTTGATTTCGCCAAGGGATACTCGCCGCGGGCTAGACAAAGAGACGCCTTTGTAAGACAGATTGACCTTGCGTTGAGGCTTTCCATGCCGGTAATTATCCACGACAGAGACGCACATGACGAAGTCCTTGGCATTCTTGATGGATATAGGGGTCAGGGGCTGAGTGGTGTCATCCACTGTTTTTCCGGGGATGCGGCGGTGGCTGGACATGCTGTCGGGCTCGGGTTTTTTATTTCGGTGACGGGTGTTATCACCTTTCCAAAGACCGACGCCCTCAAGGAGGCGGTAAAATCTATTCCTTTTGAAAGACTTATGGTAGAAACGGACTGCCCATATCTGAGTCCTGCGCCTTTCAGGGGGAAACCGAATGAGCCTGCAAGGGTCGTCTATGTAGTCAAAGAGGTCGCAAGATTAAAGGAGGTCATACTTGAAGAGGCGGCCAGCCGCACAAGCGCCAATGCAAGGGCACTTTTCAATCTGCCGCATCCTCGACAGGAGCGGGATGTGCTGTAGGCTGTGCCTGCCGAATATTTGCAGAAGTGGTTTTGGTCAAATACGTTTCTGTAAAAGGGCCTTGACCGACGGAAATCGTTCCATGTCGGTGTGCGGTAGAAAGAGGGCTGCGGTGAGTTGGTTCATGAAGTCCTCGCGTACATTCATCTCGAGATAGGTGATCTTTTCTCTGATCTTTTCTACCTCCTGTCTGACGGTTCTGCGTCTCAGGACCTCAACCGCACCTTGTCCAGCTGAATTCCCGATGCCCTTATAACGTTCTATCGGGACATCCGGCAACATGCCGATGGCAACGGCATTTTTGGGATCTATGTAATTTCCGAAGGCCCCTGCCACATAGAAGGTGCTGATGTCTTCAAACCCTATGCCTATACTGCTGGCGACTACATTCAAGATGGTGTACATGGCGGCCTTTGAGCGGATCAGGTTCTTTATGTCGCTCTGACTGATGTAAATCGGCCTTCCATGGCCTGTCTCTTTCTCATCTGCAAGTATATAGGCCCATTCCCCGCTTATCTCTTTCATCCTTTCCTCGGCCTTTGTCAAAACCAGTTTACCCGTTCGATCGACAAGGCCGGCCAGGAAGAGGGCGGAGAGCAGGTCTATTATGCCTGAGCCACAGATCCCGATGGGCGGTTTGCCTGCTATGGTCTTATACGACGGTCTAAGGGTCTCCCTGTCGATAAAGACACGCTCTATGGCCCCAGGTCCTGCCATCATGCCGCATGAGAGGACGCCGCCTTCCAGGGCCGGGCCTGCTGCGCCTGAGCAGGCTATAAGCCAGTCCTTGTTTCCCAGCACCACCTCCGCATTGGTGCCGACATCTATGAGCATGGATATCTCATCATGTGTATGCATCCCGGCCGCAGCGATTCCGGCCAGCAGGTCCCCACCGAAATAGCTTCCGATATTTGGAAAGACATAGACCTTCGCACGGTCATGGACCTTTATGCCCAGCTCATCTGCTGAAAATATATCAAAGCCATTTGCCAAGGGCAGATAAGGCGCCTTGCAGATATGACCTGGCTCCAGCCCAAGGAGGAGGTGACACATGGTTGTGTTGCCGGCTATTGCAATGAAGTAGATATGTGCGGCGCAGCCCATTTCGCTGATCGTTGAGTTGAAAAGGCCGATGATTTCTTTTCTGAGGACGGCGAGTCCGTCACCCATGCCTGCAAATATGATGCGGTCAAGGATGTCTTCGCCGTGGCTGCGCTGGGGGTTGGCCATAGACAGTGTCTGGAGCACAATCCCTGAGATCATGTTTACGAGATAGAAGACTACTGTGGTGCTTCCAAGGTCTATAGCCAGGCCCAAAGGAGGACCCACGCCTTCGCCCTTGGGCAGGGTCCGACAGATCTCCCAGCCGCATGGTCCATCTACAGCCACCGCCTCGACATGATACCGGCGCTCCATGAGTAGTCGTCCCAGTCTTTGGAGGGTGAGGAGCGGGATGTGCGGCCTTGCCCCCAAGGTCTGTTCTGCAGCAGACCTGAGTCTGGCTTCATATGATCTGTTATCGCCAGGTGCCGGTTCAGGAAGGTAGAGATCTAGCAACCGCACAGGCGGGTCAAGACCTTTAACCGAGGTTTTTGCCATTTTCTATGTCGATCTGGTCTTTTCCACAAGGGCCCTGATTTTGAGCCTCAGACCTTGGAGTCTTATAAAGCCCTCAGCATCAGCCTGTTTGTAGACATCATCTGCCTCAAATGTGGCGAATTCAGGTAGGTAGAGGCCTTTTTCAGCCTTTCTGCCCGCTACTATACAATTTCCTTTGTAAATCTTAAGCCGCACCGTCCCGGTGACATTCGCTTGAGATTCATCCATTAATTTTTGCATGAGCTCGCGTTCCGGTGAAAACCAGAAACCGTAATATATCAGTTCAGAGTAGCGAGGCACGAGGCTGTCTCGAAGGTGCATGACCTCTCTGTCCATCGTGATCGATTCAATGGCCATATGGGCCGTTCTTAAGATGGCCCCGCCCGGGGTTTCATACACACCCCTTGATTTCATGCCGACGAAGCGGTTTTCGACCAGATCCACCCTGCCGACCCCATTTTGCGCCCCTATTTGATTCAATTTGGAAAATATGGCAAATGGCCCCAATCTCTCCCCATCTATTGCAACGGGTATACCTTTTTCAAAATCGATCTCGATGTATTGCGGTCTATCAGGCGCGTCTTCAGGGGCCTTCGTCCAGACGAACATGTCCTTCGGCGGCTCGGCCCAGGGGTCCTCTAGTATTCCGCCTTCATAGCTTATGTGCAAGAGATTCGCATCCATGCTGTAAGGTCTGGACCTTGTGGCCTGTACCGGGATGCCGTGTCTTTTTGCAAAGTCCATGAGTTTTTGCCTGGAATTGAGGTCCCAGATACGCCATGGGGCGATAATCTTGAGGGCTGGATTCAGCGCCATATAGGTGAGTTCAAAACGCACCTGGTCGTTTCCCTTGCCTGTAGCGCCATGGCTTACCGCGTCTGCCCCGAATTCTTCTGCCACCTTCACCTGCTCCTTGGCTATAAGAGGCCTTGCGATGGATGTGCCAAGCAAATAGCCGCCTTCATAAATGGCGTTCGCTCTGAACATCGGGAACAAGAAGTCCCGGACGAATTCCTCTCTGAGGTCCTTTATGACCACGTCGGAGGCGCCGGTATCGGTCGCCTTTTGGCGCACTAGACCCCAATCTTCTTTCTGGCCGATGTCCGCCGAATAGGCGACCACCGGGCATTCATAGGTTTCCTGGAGCCATTTCAGTATAACCGAGGTGTCAAGGCCGCCTGAGTATGCGAGCACGATCTTTTCCGTCTTTCGATTTTTTTTAGTATCTCTAGCCATTTCATATTCCTTTTCAATCGCCTCTTATCCATTTCAAGCCGGCGATCCCTGTTTTCAATGAGAGGGGATGGGATGCAGCCCTATCGCCCATTCAAGTATAGCCATATGTATATGCATTTTGTTTTCGGCCTGATCCCACACGACAGACTGTGGCCCTTCCAGTACATCTTCTGTTATCTCCTCCCCTCTGTGGGCGGGGAGGCAGTGAAGTACTATTGCATCTTTTTTTGCCAGACCTAGAAGCCCTGCATTGATCTGATAAGGGGCGAAGGCGCCTCTCCTCCTCTCCGCCTCTCCTTCTTGCCCCATACTGGCCCAGACGTCCGTGTTTATCACATCGGCGTCTTTTACCGCCTCTTCCGGGTCGTGTGTCAGCTTGATGGTTGATTTGGCGTCTTTCAACGCCTCATTAAGTATGCCTTGATCAGGCCAGTAATCGGTTGGACAGGCCAGGATGAGCTCAAAGCCAAGGCGGGATGCGGCTTCGATCCAGGAGTTGGCCATGTTGTTGCCGTCTCCGACCCAGGCGATCTTGAGTCCTTTGAGGCCTACACCCTTTTTCTCTATTATTGTCATTAAGTCGGACAGTATTTGGCATGGGTGATGCTGGTCGGTTAGGCCGTTTATTACTGGTATGCCAGACCACTCGGCCAGCTCGTTTACTATCTCCTGTCCGAAGGTCCGCACCACAAGGCAGTCGAGGTATCTGGAGAGGACCCTTGCGGTATCTTTAAGCGGTTCGCCTCGCCTCAGCTGGAGGTCGCGCGCCGGCATGAAGCTCACGTTACCACCCAGGTTGAACATGGCGACCTCAAAGGATATCCTGGTTCTTGTGGAAGGTTTTTCAAACAGGAGCCCCAAGGTCTTGCCTATGGCTGGCCTATGGTCAGATGCAAGCCCTGCCTTTTTGCGCCGTTTCAATTCCGTAGCACGGTTTATGATGCCCAAGAGTTCATCTGACCCTAAGTCAAATACCCTGAGATAGTGTCTGGCCTTTTTGAATTCGTTTGTTTTTTTCATGATATCAATCCTGATTGTTTATTCTGATCGTTTATAATGCGGCGATCCGTCCCTTGAGGCAATCCAAGAGGGCGTCCACCTCGGTTGTTTCAACTATAAGGGGGGGCACAAGCCTGAGGGTATCGCCGTGGCTGAGGATGGTCAGGAATCCATCTTCAAGGAGTTTAAGGCTTAAATCCGGGGCAGGTGCTGCGAATTCAACGGCCTGTATGAGGCCCCTTCCCCTTGTCTCCCTGATTTTATCCGGATAGGCCACCTTGAGCCTGTTCAGTCCATCCGCCATGTACGCCCCGGTCTTTCGTACCTTTTCAAGGAATCCAGTTTCGGTCATTACATCGAGCACGGCGGCGGCAGCCGCACACGAAACTGGATTTCCGCCAAAGGTCGATGCATGGCTGCCCGGCGGCAGATGAGTCATCACCTCTTTTTTGGCAAGCATAGCCCCGATCGGGAGCCCACCTCCAAGCGCCTTTGCGAGACACAGCACATCTGGCGTGACATCTGTCTGTTCATAGGCGAAGAGGGTTCCGGTGCGCCCGAGTCCGACTTGTACCTCATCGAATATCAAAAGTGCCTGGTGTTCGTCGCAGAGTCTCCTGGCCTCTTTCAAAAATTCATCACTGATCGGTCTTACACCAGCCTCGCCCTGAATGGGCTCGATAAGGATGGCGGCGGTCCTCGTGCCTGCCGCAAGCCTCAGCGCCTTGATATTGTCAGGCGGAACGTGCAGGAAACCGTTCGGTAATGGCTCGAAGCCCCTCTGATAAACGGGCTGGCCCGTGGCTGCAACGGCGGCAAGGGTGCGGCCGTGAAAGGCCCCTTCGAGACAGATGATCTCATAACAATCCGACCCTTTGATGTCATGACCCCTGTGGCGGGCAAGCTTTATCGCGGCCTCGATCGCCTCCGCTCCAGAATTGCAGAAAAACACCTGTTCAGCAAACGAGCGGCTGGTTAAGCGTTTGGCAAGTTCTATCTGAGGTCTGGTCCAGTAGAGGTTTGAGACATGCATCAACGCCTCAAGTTGGGCCTTTGCGGCCTCTACCACCCTTGGATGGCAGTGGCCAAGGCTTGATACCGCGATGCCTGCGGCAAAGTCCAGATATTCGCGCCCGGCATCGTCCCAGACCCTGCACCCAAGGCCCTTTACCAGTGTCACCGGGAAGCGGTTGTATGTGTTGGCGATAGCTGTCTCGCAGGTCATTTTGGTATTATCTCCGTTCCCACGCCATGGTCTGTAAAGAGTTCTAAAAGTGTTGTATGGGCGATCCGTCCGTCGACGATATGGGCCTTTTCCACACCCCTCTCAAGCGCCTTGAGGCATGCCTTGAGTTTTGGGATCATCCCGCCTGTTGCAGTACCGTTGAGGATGGCATTTTCGACATCGGCCGCTGTCATGGAGGTAACGAGCTCCTTTGTTTCAATCCCGTTTCCGCCTTTTTTGGTCTCCATAAAACCGGGTACGTCCGTAAGGAGGATAAGCCTTTTTGCACCAAGTTCACCTGCTATGGCCCCGGCTACGAGATCTGCATTTATGTTGTATGCCTCGCCGTCAGGTCCTACACCCACAGGGGCGACGACCGGGATAAAGCCGGCGTCCTCGAGGGTCTTCAAGACCGTTGCGTCCACCCTGGCGACCTTGCCGACCCGTCCGATATCAATGATTTCAGGGGGTCTTTCATCGCCGGTGTATTTGTATATCTTCATTTGTTCGGCCTGGATAAGGTCACCGTCCCTGCCTGATAGTCCGACGGCCCTGCCGCCGTGACGGTTTATTAGGCCCACGATTTCCTTGTTGACTGTGCCCACGAGCACCATCTCCACTACGCTCATGGTCTCCGCATCCGTTACCCGCTGTCCTTCTACGAATGCTGGCCTAATCCCCATGCGTTCCATGGTGCGGCTTATCTGGGGACCGCCGCCATGCACTATTACTGGCCTTATACCAACATATTTCATGAGGATTACATCAAGAACGAATTTCTCTTTTAGGGTCTTGTCCGCCATCGCATGGCCGCCGTATTTTATGACCACACTCTTTCCTGCGAACCGTCTGATATATGGCAGGGCCTCTGTAAGGACCTCGGCCTTCAGTTGGGCATCCAATTGTCATCCACCCCCTTTTACAGGATGAATCTGCTCAGATCTTCATCTTTTACTATGTCTTTGAGCCTTTCCTGTACATATGAAGCAGTGATCCTGATCTCTTGTGGTGCGACATCAGGGGCCTCAAAAGAGATCTCCTCCACCAGCTTCTCCATCACTGTATGCAACCTTCTGGCACCGATGTTTTCCGTGCGTTCATTTACAACAAATGCTATGTGCGCTATCTCCTCTATAGCATCCGGCTCAAATACAAGCTTTACGCCCTCTGTGGCGAGCAAGGCCTCGTACTGCGTTACAAGGGCGTTTTCAGGCTCTGTGAGTATGCGCCTGAAGTCTTCCTGGGTAAGCGGGTTCAGTTCGACCCGAATCGGGAACCTGCCCTGGAGCTCGGGCAACAGGTCAGATGGTTTTGCTAGATGAAATGCCCCGCTTGCTATAAAAAGGATATGGTCAGTGCGGACTATGCCGTATTTGGTGTGGACGGACGTACCTTCTACTATCGGCAGGAGATCGCGTTGCACCCCTTCCCTCGAGACGTCAGGGCCGCTTCCCCCACCCTTTGATGCGACCTTGTCTATCTCGTCCAAAAATATTATGCCTGCACTTTCGACCCTAGCTATAGCCATCTCCGTTACCTTGTCCATGTCTATCAGTTTTGCCGCTGACTCCTGTGCCAGTATCTTCTTGGCCTCTGAAACCTTCACCTGTCGGCGTTTCCGTTTACCTGGAAAGATGTTGGAGAGCATATCCTGGAGGCCACCCTGGAGCTCTTCCATGCCAGTTGCGGCCAAGACCTCGATCATGGGTGGTTGGGGGTGTGCAGTTATTTCGAGCTCCACGAACCTGTCATCCAGTTTGCCTTCACGGAGCATTTGCCTGAAACGTTCCCTGGTGGCGTTTTGGGAGGCCTCGTCTTCCACTTGGTGTCTTGTAGGAAGTAGTAGATCCAAAAGCCTTTCTTCTGCCAGGCCCTGGGCCTTTTCTTCCACCTTTTCACGTTCTTCAGACTTGACCATGTCAACCGCAAGATGCGTCAGGTCCCTGATCATGGACTCGACATCGCGTCCCACATAGCCCACTTCCGTAAACTTAGTGGCCTCCACCTTCAAGAAAGGGGAATTGGCAAGACGTGCAAGCCTTCTGGCTATCTCGGTCTTTCCGACGCCAGTTGGACCTATCATGATGATATTCTTAGGTGCGATCTCATCCCTCAATTCTGGTGCGACCTGTTGTCTCCTCCAGCGGTTCCTGAGCGCTATAGCCACAGAACGCTTGGCCTGGTCCTGCCCTACTATGTATTTGTCAAGTTCAGCCACTATCTCTTTGGGCGTCAATGGTCTTATATCTTTAAACGGCACAGCTATTCTCCATGTCTATAGATTTTCGACCGTTATTTGGTCGTTTGTGTAGATACAAATAGACGAGGCTATTTTAAGCGCCTGCTCAGCGATTTCCCTTGAAGCAAGGCCGCTGTGCAGGACAAGTGCCCGTGCGGCTGCAAGGGCGTAAGGTCCGCCGGAGCCTATGGCTATTATGCCATCGTCAGGTTCTATCACGTCGCCCGATCCGGAGATGAGAAACGAGTGTCCACTGTCCGCGGCGATAAGCATGGCCTCAAGGCGCCTGAGCAGTTTGTCTGTGCGCCAATCCTTTGCGAGCTCGACCGCCGAACGTACCAGATTTCCTTTATATTGTTCAAGTTTTTGTTCAAGCCTTGAAAAAAGCGTGAATGCATCGGCGGTCGCCCCTGCAAAACCTGTTATCACACTGTCATGATAGAGCCTCCTTATCTTTTTTGCACTGTGTTTTATGACGGTCGCACCGAGCGTAACCTGCCCATCTCCGGCCATTACGACCTCGCCTTTATGTCTGACACAGATCACAGTGGTGCCCCTGATAAGTCGATCCTTCAAATCCGGCTTCATGTCATGCATCTTCATTATTTCTCCCTTGGCTTTCAGGCTTATGGAGCATCTTAAGGACGGCCCTGGGGTGGGCTTTTTGATAGAGCTCAGTAAGTCTTGCTATGTCAAGATGTGTATAGCGTTCGGTTGTGGCAAGGCTTGCATGGCCCAGCATCTCCTGTATGGCGCGGAGGTCCGCTCCTTGTTCCAGGAGATGGGTGGCCATGGAGTGGCGGAAAGTGTGTGGTGTAGCCTTGGTGTCGATCCCTGACTCGAGACGCCTTTGTTCAACAAGCCTTTCGATGCTCCTTGGTGTAAGGCGGGTGCCTCTTTGGCTTATGAAAAGGGCCTCGTTGTCCAGCTTGAGCCTTTGAAGGACGGAAAGCCGTGCAGGGAGGTACGCCCTCAAGGCCTCGGCCGCCTTTTCTCCGAACGGCACGATGCGTTCTTTGTTCCCTTTGCCCCTGACGCGGACCATTTCCGGAGAAAGAGATATATGTCCCATATCAAGGCTACACAACTCGCCCACCCTCAAACCAGCACTGTAGAGGAGTTCAAGGATGGCCTGATCCCTTAAGGCCTTGAATCCGTCCCTCTTTCCTGTTTCAATCAATCTGAAGGCCTCTTCTATGGAAAGATACGCTGGAAGCGCTCCGTCCGGTTTTATAGAGCGAAGGGCGCTCATCGGATTCCTTGCAACAAGCCCTTCACGCACAAGGAATCTGAAGAGGCTCCTCAGGGCCGCAAGTTTCCTTGCAACGGTGGACCTGCCGGCCCCTTTTTTGATGAGTGCACCGAGCCATGCCCTTGCCTCTCGGCTTGTCGCCGTACGGATGTCTCTGTCCTGGCCGAGCATGCCGACAAATTCAGAAAGGTCTCTTGAATAGGCCTTTATGGTGTTTGCGGATGCATTCCGCTCCGCGCTCAAAAAGTCAAGAAATGCCTGGATACAAGGCTGCATAGGTCGATTCCAAGTTTGGACGGTTATACAAAGTGAAGTATTTTGTATAACACAACATGTCCGGAATTCAAGAAGAAACAGGGTGCCCTAATTGGCCGACGGCGGTTGCCAATAATCACCTTCTCCCTTGATGTAAGATGGCCGAAGGAGGACATTATGACAAAATACAACTTTTTTAGGCTGTTTCGGTATGTATGGGCGGCATAGGGTTGCGTCTGCGTCGGTGATGCCAGGTGGTCCTGCGGTTGACACCGATTCCCTTTCTGATATCTTGATGCCAGAGATCTGGGCAGGGTTAAGGTCTTTGAAGCAACGTCTTGCAGCAAAAAAGGGGGTGTTTCTGGGCTATCTTATTTGTGCGGACGTGCTGGTGTTTTTTCACCTGGCGTTTGTCGCCTTTGTGGTGGCTGGCGGTTTTTTGGCCCTAAGGTGGCGCTGGATCATGTGCCTGCATATACCTGCTGCTGTATGGGGCGCACTGGTTGAGTTTAACGGGTGGCTATGTCCACTTACCCCTTTGGAACAAAAGCTCAGATTGGCCGGCGGACAGGTTGGATACACCGGCGATTTTGTCGGGCACTACATCCTGCCATTACTATATCCGGCAGGTCTTACGCGCAGGACCCAGACAGACCTCGGCTTGCTGGTTGTAGCGATAAACATCCTGATATATGGTTGGATGGCAGTCCGATCTGTATCTGGGAGACGGAGGTCATGAGAGACCCTTTTTGGTGTTTCAGGGTCGGTCTGAAGTGAGATACTTCCAAAGACTAAATAAGAGGGGCGTTATGTCGTTTGATGAATTCAATATCCTCATTGGGGGAGAGGCTGGGCAGGGGCTCGTAACTATCGGTGAGCTCTTAAGCAGGGCGATGGTAAGGAGCGGCTGCTATATCCTTGTAACCCAGGGCTATCAATCGAGGATCAGGGGTGGACATAATACGTTTTCCATCAGGGCGGGGGCTGATTTGCCGCTTGCTCCGCAAGATGAACTTGATGTACTCGTTGCCCTAGACCCCGAGACCTTGGATCTCCACAGGAAGGATTTAAAGAAAGACGGGCTGATCATCGCGAGCGGATCCGTCGGCGTTGATGCAGATGGTGCGGTCTTGGTCCCACGCGATATGGTGCTGTCGGGATTTGAAAATACAGCAGTCCTAGGGGTCTTAGCTTTCTTGATCGGCATTGAAAGTGCCCTGTTCGAGGGGCTTATCCGCGATACCCTGGGCAAGAAACATCCAGAGGCCCTGGATGAAAACCTTGCGGCATTCAAAAAGGCATATGAATGGGCCAAGACCAACACCTCTAGGCGGATGGATGTTTCAAAGACGTGCAAAACGGACCGCTCAGGCCGCAGCGTCATGCTGAACGGCAATCAGGCCATAGCCCTAGGGGCTATGAGCGCTGGGGCGAAGTTCTGCGCCTTCTATCCCATGACACCGTCCACATCCGTCCCTCTTACACTCATAGCCAATGCAGATGCTATGGACCTTGTTGTGGAGCAGGCCGAAGACGAGATAGCTGCAATCAACATGGCCATAGGGGCCTCCTTTTGTGGCGCGCCCAGCATGGTTGCGACCTCGGGAGGGGGCTTTGCCCTGATGACAGAGGGTATAAGCCTTGCAGGCATGACAGAGACCCCTGTTGTGATAGTGGTTGCCCAGCGTCCAGGGCCGGCTACAGGCCTTCCGACCAGGACGGAACAGGCCGACCTCGAGTTTGTACTCCATGCCGGCCACGGCGAGTTTGCAAGGGCGATCTTTGCCCCAGGGTCTATAGAGGCATGTTTTCACCTGACTCACAGGGCATTTCACCTTGCAGAGGCGTCGCAGGGGCCGGTGTTCATCTTGACCGACCAGTTTCTTGCCGATTCCTATAGGGCGGTTGAACCATTTAATCTGGAGGGGCTTGCGCCGGTAAGGGCCGGCGCAAGGGTATCCGACATAGAGGCGCCTTATAGGAGATATCTCATTACAGAGAGCGGCGTTTCGCCTAGGCTGCTTCCAGGGTTCAGCCGGCATCTTGTCGTCGCCGACAGCGACGAACACACTGAAGATGGGCATCTTACTGAGGACCTTTCAGTTAGGGAGGCAATGGTGAAAAAGAGGTTTAGGAAATGGACCGTCGTCTTGAAAGAGGTCGAACCGCCTGAATATCATGGTCCAGAGGCGCCCGAGACGATCCTTTTAACATGGGGTTCCTCAAGGGGCGCTGGTCTTGAGGCAGGCAAGAGACTGAGACAAGGTGGCGAATCCGTTGGGAACCTCCACTTCGACCAGGTTTGGCCTTTGGCGCAGGACCAGTTCCTCGGACGATTGAGTTCGGCCAAGAGGGTAGTCTCCATCGAGGGCAATGCCACAGGTCAGTTCGCCCGACTCATCAGGCGCGAGACAGGCTTTGATATCAAAGACCGTGTGCTTCGCTACGACGGATTGCCGTTTACGGCGGATTACATACTTGAACGCCTTTAATGGGGGCATTTCCATGGTTGATATAAAGGATTTCGGGGAATATGAGACCGCCTGGTGTCCAGGATGCGGAAATTTCGGCATACTCGATGCGCTCAAAAAGGCCCTTGTTGCCTGTGGACTCGGCCCCCACGAGGTCTTAATAGTCTCAGGCATAGGGCAGGCGGCGAAGATACCTCACTATCTGAACGTGAATGTGTTTAACGGCCTTCACGGCAGGGCTGTCCCCGTTGCAACAGGGGCCAAGCTTGCACACCCTGGGCTTACCGTGATAGCGGAGAGCGGAGACGGTTGCATGTACGGCGAGGGCGGCAATCACTTCATCTCCGCCATCCGTAGAAATATTGATATAACGATGATAGTCCATAATAATCAGGTCTATGGGCTTACCAAGGGCCAGGCAAGCCCCACCTCTGACGAGGGTTTTGTGACCAAGGCCCAGCCGCACGGCGTGTATTCATCGCCGTTCAATCCACTAGCGGTTGCAGTCGCCCTTGATGCAGGCTTTGTGGCGAGGGGCTATGCGGGCATGAAGGAACATCTTACCGATCTCATTGTCAGGGCCATAAGGCACAGGGGATTTTCGTTGGTGGATATCCTCCAGCCTTGTGTGTCGTTTAATAAGGTAAACACCTATGCATGGTATAAGGAGCGCTGTCGGGAACTGCCTATTGGCTACGACCCAACGGACAGGGAGCTTGCATTTAGGACTGCACTCCTTTTCGGGGGGCGTATCCCGCTTGGCGTCATCTACGAAAAGACCGGGAGGCCCGTGTTTGAAGACCGTTTTACGGCGCTTAAAAACGGGCCTCTTGCCGTTCAAAAGACCGATTTTGATGCGTTAAGGGCCATAATCGCAGACCTTGCCTGAAATTAGACAAGGAATGCCAGGGCGGCCGATTTTTCTTTGAGGGTTGAGGGGCAAGATCAAGAGATGTCTGAGAGAAAAAGGAGTTGGAGAGAGATAGACCGAATAAAAGACAGAGGGGACGTATCAGACAAAAGGGACGAGCGAAGTAGCCTTGAAAGGGCGCTGGAAGATCCCAGGCTTAAGGAGAGATATCTCAAAGAGGCCAATAGGCTTTTTATGGGGGCTAAAGGTGGTGCTGGACATTCAAAGGACTTAAGGGCTATACATGAGACATATGGGACCGCAAAGTTTGAGGCTGCGGTAAGGCGTTATCTGGAACGTTACGGCCTACCCGATGATTGGGCGACCTTAATGCTTTTTCTGGACTTTAAGAGTGAGCCGCGTGTGGTCATTGAGGCGATCGATGCGCTTGTCAGGCTTTCTCGTGGGAAGGGGCTTCTTGAGAGGCAGGGTTTGAAAAGCAAGCTCAAGGTCTTAAGTCTGAACGCAAGGGACCTTGAGATAAGGGATGCCGCGTGGGCCGGGGTGGGCGAATTGTGATATCCATGTCAGGCACTGGATCGGCTCATCTTTTGTCGTGGACCACCCTGTTAGACGATTTTTTGGCACACCTTACAGTGGAGCGTGGGGCCTCGGTCAAGACGCTTGAGGCATATAGCAGGGATATCCTCGATTTTATTGACGGACTAGGCGGAGATAAGGCCTGTGGTCCAGGCGCTGTCTCGTCTTCCGACGTCTTGGTCTGGCTGAAGACCCAGAGAAACAGAGGTTTTTCGCCAAGGACCCTGGCCAGAAGGCTGTCGGCCCTCCGCTCTTTTTTTAGATTCTTGTCCGAGGGGTATGGCGTTGACCCGACGCCGCTTACGGTCATTAACAATCCAAGGATCGGGTTGAGCCTGCCGGATCAGCTGTCGATCCCGGAGGTGAATGCGCTTTTGGAGGCCCCTGATTGCCTTAAACCCATCGGTCTTCGGGACAAGGCCTTGCTCGAGGTCTCATATGCCTGTGGCCTTCGGGCCTCCGAGGCCGTGACGCTGAGACTGGATCAGATAGACCGTAAGCTTAGTTATATAAGGGTCTCTGGCAAGGGTGAAAAGGAGAGGGTCGTACCCATTGGCGAGACGGCTGTTTACTGGCTGGATCGTTATTTGAAGGAGGCGAGGCCGTGCATGCTCGGCAAGGCGGCGAGCTTCTATGTCTTCACCGGCAGGGATGGAAGACCCCTCACAAGACAGAGATTTTGGCAGATATTGAAGACCTATGCGGCCATGAAAGGGATCAGGCATAGAATCTCCCCGCATACCCTCCGTCATTCCTTCGCCACCCATCTTCTGGAGCGCGGGGCAGATCTTAGGGCTGTCCAGATGCTTTTGGGGCATTCGAGCATAACCACCACGCAGATTTACACCCATCTTGATCTCAAGCGCCTGAGAGAGGTGCATCGGAAGTTCCATCCTAGAGGCTGATTACAGGTGGATGAAGACGAGGATGATTTCTGAAAAGATCAAGAAAGAGATACCGATGACAAGGCAGGGGGTGGAGACCCCTGCCGGAATAGGTGATTTCCTTCTGGTTGAGCTCTGGCATAACGATGACGCCGCAACGCCATGGAACCCTGCACTTGGGGGTTTTGTGCTGTGTTATGAGCTTGAACTCGGGGGTAAACATGTAAGGCTTTCCGCCGTTGAGAGGTATTTGCGTAGAGATGGGGCACTGGGAAGGGCCAGAGACGTCAGTCCTGCATCTGTTGAGCATCGGGATTTTCCGCCGGAAGACAGACTTATCATGGCCGTTTTGTGGGATATCGCAGCTGAAAGGCCATTAGGCAGCAGTACCTGTCGCAGCGGCGCGAGGTCGTTTTCGAATATCTTGCTTGGGCCCAGGGATGTCAGGGCATTGCTGCCGCTCCTGGCCAGGACGGGCCGCTGTTTTCTTGTCCACCATGAAAAAGGGCGTCTGACGGCGCCGCTCGTTGCAGCCGAGCCCCTTGAGGCCGAATTAATAATTGATGCGATGGAGGTAGACACGGACGACACTTACATCCTTTCACCGTCCATCAAGGTCGATGGACTGTCTGTGGACATTAGGTCTCTTTTCTATATTTTTAATACAAAGCCGATTTATTTTATCTGGCAGGGGCGCCTTTATTCGCTCAAGGGCCCGTCCTTTCAGGCGCTGAAGGCCATGCTAGGTGCGAAAGATGTGGTTGTTGTGACAAGGGGGGAGCTGAGAAGGCTTGTCGCAAAGGCGTCATCGCTTGCATGTGGGCCGCGCATAGTCGCACCTGAAGGGTTCGGACCTGAGCCGGTTGCGCTCAAGCCGGTTCCGCACCTGATACTGGAATTCAGGGATGGCATGCTTTTGGCAAAGCCTTTTATGGATTATGGGGGCATACTAATAGGGCTGGATAGTCGAGGCCATGAGATCTTGGATGCCGCCGATTGGCGGATTGTCCGGCGGAGCTCTGAAGACGAGGCGTTGTATCGCAAGGAGCTTGAAGATCATGGGTTTGAGGAGGGGGCGCATGGGCGTTTTGTCAGGTCTATCTACGGTGTATCAGAGGCGATCAGGGGTCTTTCCTTGAAGGGCTGGTTTGTCTATGGCAATAACGGCAGACCTGTAAGGGTTGGAAAGGTCGGGAGGTTAAGGGTCTTCTCAGGTCTTGATTGGTTCGATCTGGAAGGTGAGATCTCTTTCGGACAAGGTATATCCGTGCCGCTGACAAGGGCGTTGAGGGCGGCCTCGAGGGGAGAGCATTTAATAAGGCTCGATGATGGAAGCGTGGGGCTTGTCCCTGATGAATGGGTCAAAAAGAACCTTGCCGTCCTTGGACTTTCTACAGGTGTGCAGGCCTCAGGGCGGCTGAGGATAAGGGCCTCCCAGGCCTTGATCCTTGAGGCCTTTCTTGAAGGCGAAGCCGTGGAGTTTACAGATGGGCGTTTCAGGGAATTTGTCATGTCGCTCAAGGCCGTCCATTCCTTTAAAGACGTACAGGTTCCGAAGTCATTCAAAGGCCGACTTCGCAACTACCAAAAGGAGGCCCTGGGGTGGCTTTTGTCTTTGAAATGGTTTGGTTTTGGCGGTGTGCTTGCGGATGATATGGGGCTTGGAAAGACCGTCGAGGTCATTGCCATGCTTGCAGGGGAAGGCAGAGACAACGGTCCCTCACTTATAATAGCGCCGACCTCACTCTTGTTCAATTGGCAAGGGGAGATCGCGCGTTTTGCGCCACGGCTGAAGGTTGTTTTGTATTGCGGCCGGGACCGTTTTCGTCTGATTGAGAATGGTTTTGACGATGCCGACATAGTCCTTACCACCTATGCCGTTTTGAGGCTAGATATTGGCCTTTTGACAAGGTGGCGTTTCAATTACGCGGTCCTTGATGAGAGTCAGGCCATAAAAAATGCGGCGTCCATCACGGCCAGGGCTGCCAGACGTCTCAGGTGTGTTCACAGGCTTTGCCTTACCGGGACGCCTATCGAAAATCATCTTGGTGAGCTGTGGTCGCAGATGGCCTTCCTGAACCCAGGCCTTCTCGGCCCTTACAGCGCCTTTGATGCGAGATTCATAAGGCCTGCAGCTGATGGCGACGATGAGGCCCTGATGTTTTTAAAGAAGATTGTCCATCCGTTTATCCTGAGACGCACCAAAGGTGATGTGGCGTGCGATCTGCCGGAAAAGGTGGAGCATCTGGTTCGTTGTCCCATGACGGAAGGTCAGGCCAGGGTTTATGAAGATATAAAGGAACGCTATAGGGCCATAGTTGTGCGTGGGGCCGGAAGCGGCAAGGATACCGTTAGATTCAGGGTGCTTGAAGGGCTTCTGAGATTAAGACAGGTTGCAGTACACCCGGGGCTTGTAGGTATGCGGGGCATCGGTTCGGGTAAGCTCAAGGAGCTTGTGTCTCTTGTGGAGCGGGCTGTGGTGTTCCAAGGTCACAAGGCACTGGTCTTTTCTCAATTTACCGATATGCTTAATTTTGTCAGAGAGGCTGTGGCCAAGTTAGGCATCGAATATGAATACCTGGATGGCAAGACGCCGGCTGGAGAACGGGCAAGAAGGGTGAAGAGGTTTCAATCCTGCGAAGATGCAAGGCTCTTCTTGATAAGCCTCAAGGCAGGCGGTGTAGGTCTTAATCTCACCGCTGCCGATTATGTGTTTTTGATCGATCCGTGGTGGAATCCAGCTGTGGAGCTCCAGGCAGTTGATAGGGCCCACAGGATAGGCCAGGATAAAAAGGTCTTTACATATCGTCTCATCTCGGAGGGCACCGTGGAGGAAAAGGTCTTGATGCTTCAAGAAAGAAAGCAGGAGCTGGTCGCTGATTTTTTTTCAGGGCGCAATGAGGCATTGCAGAGGCTCTCAGCGGAGGATATTGCCTTTCTCTTTTCTTGAGTGTTGTTTTGTGAACACAGGCCTTTGAGGCCTTTCATCAACGGCTTATAAGCTCAGCGCTGAAATAGCCGACCACCACCTTGCTTTTGACCAGTACTGGGATTTTTCTTGCATCATCTGTCAGCCACACCATGATCTCTGCCCCTGGGCTCTTTTTGAAGACGCCTGAAAGTCCTTCCATCCGGGGATTGAGCAGGAAGGTGTCAAATATGCCGGCGGGCGTCTCTATCTCTTCCCGTTTTATCATATGGGCCGTGCCGGTGATGATCTTTTTGCCGTCCGTTATCCTGAGCCTGACGTCATGCTCGGGTTTTCCGTTCGTCCTGTACCAAAAAAGACAGGAAAGTGGGTCCTGCACGTCTTCGGATACTATGAGCCTCCCCCTGAACCTCCCGTTTTTCCATAGCTCCACGTAGCCTGACTTTGCATTGAACAGGACCTGCGTTACACCCTCCTTTCCCATAAGACCTTCCCTTGACCTTTTATAGAAACTGACAGGCCGGTGGGCGTCTGATGTGACTATGGATTCCTCATGTATCCTTACCGGATATATTGCATCTATATAGGGAAGGCTCCTGGCCGTGAGCCGGTAGGTGATGAACTGTCCGCTTTTGATGGTGTCCAATACAGCCTCACCGGCAGGTATGCCGCTCCATGTTATCCTGTATCTAAGTTCTTCCTGCGGCACTTCCTGTCTAGATTCTTTTTCCAATGATGATAATGATGATGTAGAGGCCTGCATCGGGGTGACAAAAAAGGCGAGGAGCATGCCTGCGATCCAGTATTTGGCGCGTGATACGCCGGCCCAGCGGCTGCATGGTGGCCTTTGTGTTTTCAGTGTTGTTGGTATTATGGACCTACCTCCACGAGTACATATCTTTCAGGGTTGAGATAGTGCACGGCCGCCTGTCTGACATCGTAGATTGTCACCTTTTTTATTTCCTTTGGATATATCCTGGCGAATCCTGCGCCAAGGCCGTAGAGTTTGTTAAGGGCCATGTCCATTGCCTGCGCCCCGTTGGTTTGCAGGTCGTTTTCATAATTTCCTATAAGCCACATCTTGGCCCTTTCAAGCTCTTCAGGCGATACGGATCCGTTTCGCACCGCTTCTATCTCCTGCCAAAGTCCTTTTATAGCCTCTTCTTTCTTTTGCGGTGCGCAGGCTATGTAAAGGGCGAATGAGCCGTAGTCTATTCCGAGGCCTACAAAAGAGGTTACGGAGTATGCGAGCGCCTTCTTATCCCTCAGTTCAGTAAAAAGCCTCCCGCCCTGACCGGCCAGAACGGCGTTTAATACCTCTACGGCGTATCTCTCGCTGGATTTAAATGTAACACCTGGGAAACCAAGCACGATGTGTAACTGTTGTTTGTCTTGTTTTTTAACCGTTACGGTCCTAGGAGAGTCAAGTGGTTGCGGGGTCGGCAAGGTGGGCGGGTCAAGGGTTTTGCCAGCGCCCCATTTTTCAAGATATGCCTTGAGCTTTTTTGTGACTTCATCAGGGTTCACGTCCCCGGCTATAGAGATTATCGCCCGGTCCGGCCTCGCGAAGTCGTTATAGGCGATGGCGAGCCTTTCGGATGTGATCCCCATTATGGATGTCTCTGTGCCAAGGGGATTCAGAGAATATGGGTGCGGTTTGAAGAGCTCGCGCCTGAATTCCCTTACGGCGACCGACGGCAGGGAATCTTCCTGGCGTTTGAGGCCTGCGATGAGCAATGGTTGCAATTTTTTTATCTCTTCATCCGGGAATATTGGATTAAGGAGGATTTCGGCGAAAAGCGAGAGGCCATCTCCAAGATGATCGCTTAGAAAGCGGCCTTCGAGCCCGAACGAATTCTGGCCCGAAAATCCGTCTATCTCTCCGCCTATGCCCTCTATAAGCGCAGCGAGCTCTTGGGCGTTGTGCAGTCTTGTGCCCTTGGTCCATGCCCTTGCAAGAAAATTGAAGAGGCCAGCTGTATCTTCGGTCTCGTATCTCACCCCGCCTGGAAACACTGCCCGCACGGCAAACGTAGGTGCATCCCGCACCTCCCGTACGAGTATGGTTACGCCGTTTGAGAGCGTGGTCTCTTTAATGTTGAAACCCATGGGTGCCTTATGTGTCTTGATCGGCGATGCGGCAGCCACGGCTTCGGCGCATTTTATTATGGCCGTCAGGTCTTTTTTGGTGATCTTCGGCGCCTTCCAGTTCGGCATGACCATGGCGATGTTTATATTCTTAGTTTTGAATATGTCAGTAGCAACCCGCTGGATGTCTCGCGGCGTAATCGATTTTACGCGCTCCAGATATGTCGTCTGCGCTGAAGGATCTCCAGCCATCGTCTCGAACAGACCCAATTTCTGAGCCTCGCCTTCCATCGTCTCTTGGGCATAGATGAAATCTGTTTCAACCTGGATCTTGGCCCTGTTGAGCTCTTCCTGGCCCACAGCCTCTGTGCGTAATCGGTAGATGTCTGTGAGTATGGCGGTAAGCGCGTCCCTGGTCTTCTCAGGGGCAAGGATGGCGGTCACCTCGAACAGACCAGGTCCCAGAGGCGTAAAGGCAGATGAATCGATTTGATAGACGAGCTGTTTGTCTTCCTTGATGGATCTGTTCAGTCTTGAGCTGTTACCGCCTCCAAGGAGCGCCGCCAAGACGTCTAGGACGGGCGCGCGTGGGTCGTTGAAGCCGGGTGCGCCGGAGAATGCAATGGCTAAGTGGCCTTCATGTATATCCATCGTCTTGACTGCCGCCCTAGGGGCGTCCTGCAGTGGTTCGATTACATCCATATCCGCCTTTTCTCTGGACGTCTTGAGCGTCTTGAATGCATTGCGGACATATCTTGCCGCCTCCCGTGTGTTTACATTACCGGCTATCACGACATGTATGTTTTCAGGTCTGTATCTCTTGGCCATATAATCCATGATGTCTTGTCTCGTGAAGGACTTGACTGTTTTGACAAAGCCTATAACGGGGCGTCTGTATGGATATTTTTCATATGATGTCTCCATGAGTAGATCAAAGAGTGCGGATGTCGGCATGTCTTTCCGCATCTTCATCTCTTCGAGCACCACATCCTTTTCCCTTGCAAGTTCATCTGGCTCAAAGTTCGAGTTGAGTACGGCGTCGGAGAGGACATCTATGGCCTCCCCAAGGAATCGGCTGGGCACCTCGCAGTGATAGACGGTGTAATCAAGGGACGTATAGGCATTGATCGACCCGCCTATGGATTCTATGGCCCTTGCAAGCTCCCCTCGCCCCCTCTTCTTTGTGCCTTTAAATATCATGTGTTCGATGAGATGGGTGATGCCGGCCTCTCGGTCCGTCTCATAGCTGCTGCCGGCCCTTACCCATACCTGGACGGCAGCCACCGGTGCACGGTCCGTCTCCTTGATGACTGCGGTCAGGCCGTTCGGTAGTTTGATTTTCGTTGCCCCAGGCAGGATGTCTTCAGCCCATGCAGCAAGGGGTCTGATACCTAGCTGGAATACGACCGAGACCAGGAAGGCCGCAAGGAGAATGATTGTTTCTTTGTACCCCGGCATGGAAGTTCGTCTCCTTTTTTTGATGAATGACTGTTCATTAAAGGTCTTGACACTGCGCGTGAATTTTGGTACGACCTAAGCCATTAACCTTGTAAAGATACTCGATGTCCTTGCGGTACGATAGCCATGTTTTTTGTGGCATGCAAGACATCGGCCATACCTAATAATAATTTATGTCGGGGGGGGCAAGATGAGTTCTTTTGGAGAGAAGATATCCGAGGTCTATGAGTCATTTTTCAAGCGGACGTGGTCTCCCATGACCGGAGGCGTGCTTCTTGCGGTACTTGCCATTTACATGGAGGCATGGCAGCGTCCATGGGGTATCGTCGGCGGTCTTCGAAACTGGGGTGATTGGTTTTTTTATCTGATCGGCGTATTCGGAGATAAGCCTGAACACCCCCTCTTTTTTTCATCGTCTGTCATGGACCTGGGGCTCCTTGCAGGCGCCTGGATATCGGCTGTCATAGCAAGGGAATTCGCCTTCAGGGTTCCTCCTGTCCTTGAGCTCTGGAAGGGGTTTTTCGCCGGGATCCTTATGGGCATAGGTTCGACCCTGGCCTATGGGTGCAATGTCGGCGGGTTCTACAGCGCCATCCAGAACCTTGCGGCCAACGGTTTTGCCATGATGATCGGCCTTATAGCCGGTGTTATTGTAGGGCTTAAATACCTCTATTGGGAGATGGAGCACTTCACCCCGGGTCCCGCTGGGCCTACCTTTCTCGGCAACATCCCTCCAGCCATCGGGCTGCTCGGCATCATCGGTCTTGTAGTTGCGGCTTATGCCTATTCAAATTCAAGCGTGGAAAATGCCCCTCTCATGTCAGGTTATCTCCTGATAGGGGCGGGCATCGGTTTTGTCTTTCATAGGAGCAGGTTGTGCATGGTTAACGGCTTCCGTGAGCCGTTTATGACAGGTGAGGCGGCCATGGGCAAGGCTGTCGCGGTAAGCGTGATCCTCGGTACCATAGGCATAGCCATATTGAAATATGCAGGTCTGAGGGATACAAGCCTTTTTGTTGTGACTTCCTTCTGGTGGGGTTCCCTTCTGGGTGGTTTTATCTTTGGAGCAGGGATGGTGGTGGCCGGTGGCTGCGGCAGCGGCTCTCTCTGGCGTGTGGCAGAGGGTCAGATAAAACTCTGGGTGGTGGTGGTCGCCTTTGCCCTTACCAACAGCCTCTTGCGCTACTGGTTTGAGAAGAATGACTGGATGTCAAAGCTTGGCAAAGCGATCTATCTTCCGGATATTTTTGGATATGGCGGCTCTATCATCCTCGTGATAATCGCCATGTTGCTTTGGTATTTAGTGATCGATTGGAATGAGGACAGCAACAAGTTGGTCATAGAGATGTAATTTACAGAAATATAAGACTGTTTTGAAAAATACTTAATAAATAAGGGAGGAGTTATGAGCGACATCAAAAAGGCCCCTGACGGGATCACGGCTAATCGCACATTGGATGCAAAGGGACTCAGTTGCCCCATGCCTCTTTTGAGGACAAAGAAGGAGATCGAGAAGATCAAGAGTGGCGAGATCCTTGAGGTCTTGGGGACAGATCCTGGTTCCCGCAATGATATCCCGGGCTGGTGCGCCAGGGCTGGTCATGAATATCTGGGCGAAAAAGAAGACTCAGGCTTTATACGTTTTTACGTGCGTAAAAAATAAGCCGAGGGGCAGAGCGGGTGTTTTTTATTTTATTTTCGGGCTGGGGTGGGTTGTGTGCAGGTTCCCCGGCACGGAAGAGAGTGAAATCTTTGATTAATTAATGTCAATTTTTGGAGGATAATCAAGATGTCTGCCGATCCAAACAAGCTGGGAATATTTGTAACATCTCCACAAAACATGCGCCATATCCTTGGCGTCGCCCAGGCGGCTGTAAGGGCAGGGAAAAAGGTCATGATCTTTTTTACATACAAGTCCGTCCATCTGACCAAGACCCCTGAGTTTGCAACCCTTGCCAATCTCTGCGACGTGGAAGATCTTGCAATCTGCGCCGACAGTTATACCTGTGAAGGATACGACGTCGAGAAGGATGTCCCGCGCGGGCTTACCCCACGCCAGATGCGTACCCAGGCCTATCATGGGGCGGTACTGGAAGAGTGTGGTAAATATCTAGTGCTTTAAAAAAAGGAGAGATGAGACATGGAATCAAAAAAGATATATTTTTTATTGCCGAACCGCATGTATGCCGGAGATGCCATACGCTCCGCACTTGGGCAGGCCGTTGAGAACCACTTTGCCTATCCAGTCCTTATGTATGGAGAGTATCCCAGGTTTTCAGATTATGTAAAGGAGAATATCGACTGGATCAGGGATATGGAGGGCGATGTCTTTACCCTTGGCGGCGAGGCACCGGAAGGTGTCGAGCTTACCCCTATTACGCTTGAGGAGCTCGGTGAGCGTCTTCGGGAGGCGGATGTGATCATACCTTACGGACTGCCGAAGCAAAGCAAGACCCCGCCGCCTGCCTGTGCAGAGTAAGGTAAGTATAAATAAAGGAGTTTATGATTATGAGTGATGTAAAAAAGATACTTCATGTATATAGATCCGAGCCTTCGGATGACGTCAAAAAGCTGGTCGAGATACTAAACCGTGATAGAGAGGCGAAAGAATTCAGGCTTTATATCGGCGAACCAAATTATGACATGCTTGTGCAGATGATATTCGAGGCCGATCAGACCGTAAGCTGGTGGTAGGATTAGGCCAAGAACAAGGCCGTTTCTTGTCTCTTTTTGATTAAGGCCCCCAAGGCCCAGGCTTCGGGGGCTTTTAACTCCCGACTACACTTGCCATCTTGAATATCGGCAGATACATGGCTATTATGATGGAGCCTATCGTGCCGCCCAGAAAGACTATCATAAACGGCTCTATCATGCTCGTCAGTGCGTCAACCGCAGCATCAACCTCTTCGTCATAAAAATCCGCCACCTTGCCCAGCATCTGTTCCAGGGCCCCGGTCGTCTCTCCTACCGATATCATCTGCACCACCATATTGGGGAATATGCCGGCTTCTTGGAGGGGCTGGGCTATCGTGCGTCCTTCGCTTATACTCATCCTCACATTGTAAATGGCGTCTTCTATTAACCTATTCCCAGCCGTTCCCGCTGCGACGTTCAGTGCATCTATAATAGGGACCCCGCTGCTTATAAGCGTCCCAAGCGTACGCGTAAGTTTGGCTACGGCGACCTTTTTTATGAGGGGACCGAATACGGGCATCCTCAACAGGGTCTTGTCGATTAAAAGACGTCCTTTGGATGTGGAATAAAATTTTTTAAAAAGAAATACAAAAAACGCCACCGCTGCTGCGATCACCAGAAAGTATGATTTTACAAAGTTGCTGAGCGCAATGACCATCTGGGTGGGCAAGGGCAGCGCCTGCCCGGATTCGGCAAACATCTTTTCGAATACAGGTATTACAAATATCAGTATGATGGCCAATACAACAACTGATATGCCAAGGACTATTATTGGGTAAGTAAGGGCGCTTTTTACCTTCCTCTTCAGGCGCTGGGACTTTTCCATATAAACGGCGAGCCGGTTCATGACCTCATCGAGTACTCCACCCACCTCTCCAGCGGCCACCATGTTAGTATAAAGGTTGTCGAAGTGCCTTGGATGTCTCTTTAGGGCGTCGGCAAATGTGGATCCGCCCTCTACATCGGTCTTGATCTGGCGGAGCATCGACTTAAAGGTCTTATTTTCCTGTTGTTCCGCCAGCACATCAATCCCCTGGACAAGCGGCAGGCCTGCGTCTATCATTGTTGATAATTGCCTTGTAAAGATTACGATATCCTTGGTTTTGATCTTGGGTTTAAGGAGGTTTATGTCTTTAAAAAGGTCTTTGGGTTTGGTGTGTATCTTCGAAGGTTTGATGCGTTGCCTCCTTAAGGTTATCCGTACCGCCCTCTCATCAACCGCTTCTAATTCCCCCCTCTTCTTTTCGCCTGTTATCGATATCCCTTCCCAGATATATATCGGCATTTCCACCCCCAGAAAACATAAAAAAGTTTAGATCATCAATAAATTTCTTAACCCTGTTTTTTGGAATTTTCCATAAGAAACCCTTTAAATTTATTCTCAACTGATGAGGGGTAAAAATATAAGCCCCAAAGGCCCTTAACATATTTCCTGCCTTATTAAAATTCGGCATTTTCCCCCTTAGACTTTATTTACGCGCCCAGCTTTATAGGAAGTCTCTGTATAAGCCTTGTTCCCTACGATATCATGATCGAATCAGATTTTGAGGGCGCCTATCCCAAACCCTTTGCCTTTGAGGACGAAAGATCAAGGTATTCCTCGACAGTAGGCTATCAAGCCCGTTGTTTATTTTTGTCTATGCAAGCAATCTTTAGTTAGATCGATTGCGGCGAATTTGTTCGTTATTTGTGAAAAAATTTCTTTGCACGTATAAAAAAGCAGATACCTTCCATAAGTGTTGATAATCGTTCATTTTAGAAATTGACAGGCATTTTCACTTATAAATATTTATTGAATACTAATTCATTTTTAATATTATTAAAATTGAATAGATATTCAATTGTTAGATCATTGATAATATCTAGCTGTATTATTGGGGCAATTTTAATTTGGATGCTATAAATTTGCTGCTGTTTATTTTTCTTGTAAGGAGAAGGGGGTCAGGGATATGGAGAGGGAAAAGACACGATATGGAAGGTGAATAGCCACTTGGGCCAGGGGCCCTATTCTTGTCTTGTTTCTTGCATTTTCGTTTTTGGTCCAGCCTGCCTGGGCAATGGATACGTCTATCGGCGAAATAGACATCCGCAGTACCACCAGGTATCAACTCCAATGGTCAGATCCTCCTAACGGCAAGCTTGTTTCAAGCAATTCAAGCGATCAAGACATCTCTGAGATACTCGGCGTTGACTGGAATTCGTCCAAAATCAATGGACTTTCCTTTTCCTTTCTGGGGAAATATGCAAAAGACCTCGATGGTACGCCGTCTGGCTCCATATTCCAGGATTACCTGGATGCAAGCGGAGGTCAAAGGCAGAGGTTTGATGCATACTATGCCTTTGCCGAAAATAAAGATGTCATACCGGGTGTTGATCTTAGGCTAGGGCGCCAATATGCCTATGGAGCGGAAACAGTCCATTTTGATGGCTTATGGGTCAGGGCGGACAGGTCCCTGGATGAGCGTTTCAGCATAGAGGCCTTCGGCGGCCAGATAGTCCAGATGTATTCTAACCTTACCCAGGACGGTGTGGGCGGCGTCAATCTGGGCTTTTATCCATCGAAAGAACTTGCCTTGTATCTTAACAGCGTGTTTTATCGCGAAAATTCTTACGAGGCGTCAGCTTATTGGCGTCCGGTCGAATACATTAAGGCCAATGTCAGATGGGCGTTGATCGACGACAAGAGTCGTGAGGCATCCGTTGACGTGGTGGGTGATGTCGAGTCTACAGGTACTACCATAGGTTTCAATGTATATCATAGGTTCAGGGTAACCCTGCCTGACGATTTCATCTACGATTATACATATTCAATGAGCGACAGTCTGAACAATATAAGGCGTCTCTATCTCTCCAGGGAGGAGGCGTATACCCAGTATACATTGTCGGTCAGCCAACCGATCCCTACACAGAAAGGTCTTGCTGTCTTCGTGCGCGGTACGAAGAGGGATCTAGCCCATGATAATCAGGAAGACCTGTATAATACCAGCTTTTATAGCCTTACATGCGGTCTTTCGCTTGATGAATGGCTCGAGTTGCATGGTTTTCATATGTCGGTCGGTGTGACTTCATGGTGGGAGAAGAGGGATTATCTTTATGAAGGTAAATCCAGATCGGTCTTCCTGGATTTTCATCAGGAACTCCCCTACAGGTTCGAGGTCAGTGGCGGTTTTTATTACAAGGATGAAGATGTCAATTCCCTCATCGAGGGTGAGGCCGCTGCACACTATTATGGTTCTCTGAGATATGGTTTTGCCAAGGACAAGTGGGCCGAGCTTAAGTATGAATATGAGCACGATGACTATTACAGGGAATTCGGTGTAGGAGATATAAATTCCATAACCGCTACGGTTTCCGCCCGTTTCTAGTTTTGGAAAGGCAGGCGTATTGGAGATCAGCGGATAAAAAGGGATAGGGGAATAAGATATGAATGAGTCGAGATCGCTCAAGTTTTTACTCATAATTTTGGTGTTGATTGGTCTGCTATTGCTATTGCCAGGCTGTAAAAAAGAAGAGACCAATCTCAAATTTAACCACAAGCTGCACGTAATTGACAACCAGATGGCGTGTGCAACCTGCCATGCGTCAGGCGAAAAGGGAAAGCTGCAGAACCCAGGCATGGACAAGTGTTCCGAATGCCATGAAATAGATACTGACCATCCGTCTGAAAAGTGCCTTTTGTGCCATTCCGTAAAGAGCGCGGCCCACGATTACGAGGTGTCTGAGTCTGTACCGGAGAAACCGAAGAGCTATAAAGACCTCAAATTCAGCCATGAATATCATGAAGGTGTTGAATGTAATACGTGCCACAAGGGGATAGATAAACAGGATTCTCTCTCGCAAATAGAGTGGCCTGATATGTTTGTTTGCAAGAGGTGCCACAACGGGAAAGAGGCCCCGATCACCTGTGAGGTCTGCCATGAGAAGATCAGAAAGGATATAGCACCAGAGAGCCATCATGGCGACTGGACCATGCACCACGGCCTCGAGAGCCGTTTCGACAGGTCATGCCAGTTCTGTCATGAAAATCAGGAGCGCTTCTGTCAGGATTGCCACAGGACACAGAAGCCGAAGGATCATATATTCAATTGGAAGACGACGCAGCACGGCGAGGAGGCGACACATGACCGTCGTCTGTGCACGACTTGTCATACAGCAAGTTACTGTTCTGATTGTCACAGGTCAGAGCAGCCCATCTCGCACAGGCGTGCAGACTGGATGGCGCTCAGCCGAGAAAACGGCCATGCCGAGGAGGCGCGCCGCAATTTCAGGAGCTGCAATGTGTGTCACGAAACAAGCGAGTGCATGAAGTGTCATCAGTCGATCATCTTGAGGAGATAGCGCCGAGAGATCGGAGATATCTTGATATATCTTTTAGATTACTATCCAAAGGGAGGCTTTGAGGGATGTCTAACAAAATTACAAGGATTTCAAGATCAATCTTGTGGGTGATAGCAGCAGGTCTCATTATCCCGGCCCTGGCGTTCGCTCACCCGGCGGTCCGACTCCTGGACGCCAACGGGATGCCTATAAAAGATCAGTTGAATCCGTCGGATACGGTGGTTGCCGCAAATGGTTCAGTTTATATGAGGGGTCCTGCCTACAGCCCGAAGCAGACATGTGGCAAGTGCCATGACTATCAGGCGATTACAAGGGCCTATCACTTCCGTGAAGGCGCTGGCGCCTACGGTCAGGACCTTAGCGACCACTGGAGCGCGAAAAACAAAGATAACCCCCTTTACCGCTATCTAGCCAATGCCTATGGGCATCTGATAAGCCCTGGGCAATTCGGCGCGTGGTGACCGCCGTCTTACCGCCAGTTGGCGGCTAAGTCGGAGCGTGGTGGATTAAAAAGCCCATTTACCTCAGAGGGCAAGAGATACTTTTTTGATGTCGGGACCGCTGATGAGATGGGGGTCTGTTACTCATGCCATCCAGGCGGTGGGCCTGCAGAGGGCATCGTTCAGGCAAACGGAACGGTTATTCCCTATACGGATTCGACTCTCAAGCCTGTTCATACCTATGATAGGGATTTCTACGATTACAGCCCGTATGCCACTACAGAGGCATTGAATAGCCAGGCGTCAATCAGCGATACCATAGCTGCAATTGGTGCGCCCAAGGCGCACGACTGGCATCAGTCAGGCGTCATGGAGGCGGACTGCCTCCTATGTCATATCGATCCTCAGAGTCCATATGCACTGAAGGCTGCGGATGGGCTAAAGGCCCAGCCGTTCAGGCCTAGGCTTATGATCTTTGCATCCAGACAAAACGGTCAGGTGCAGAGCATCTCGCTCGGCATGCCGTTAAATTATGGGCTTTTTAATGAATCGGCCTTTTCCTATACCAACGATCCCCAGAGGATGTCCAGGCCGACGAAGATGTTGGCCCTTGACATGTTGCCGCCAGATGTCGTTGGGCAGATGATGAAGATGTGGACAGACGGGCTCAAACAAATAGAAAAAAGCGGGATAAGCCTTCCTTACGCCCTTTACGGCCCGAATGTCAACAAGATATGGACATCAACCGGTATAAAAGGCGCCTATTGTCCAAACCCGGCAGGGCCTGCGGATGAGGCTGCCAGGCTTGCAAACGCCGCTGGCGCCATAAACCAGCTCTTTTCTCAACTCCTTGGATTCATGCAGTCCAAAGGTCTTATCTCGTCAAGTGCCACCATGAACGACATGATGGCCCTATTTTTTAACGATTTTATATATGGTTACAAGATAAAGGACCAGATGGGCAACCTCCTTCCCATACCTGTTCCTTTAAGGGCGTATGAGCCAGGGAAATTCTATACCGACTGGGATGACTGTAATGCCTCTGTAAGGGATTATGTGAGGGCCCCGCTTATCGAAGGTGAAGGCATTCCTTACTCAGGCAAGGTCGGCATGGGCTGGGGGGCGGCCATGTATGCCGTGCAGAGGGCTATGCAGGGGGATAGCCGCTATATCACCCCTGCCGGGACCCCGGATGTGGCTGCAGTTATGGCCGATGTGCAAAAGGGTGTTATAAGTCAAAGTGCGATCCAGCCGGCCCTTCATGAGTATTTGCCCAACTTTTTCTATATGATGCCTACAGCGGGTTTAATGGGGCTTGATCTCAATCAGGACGGCGCGCCCCTTACTTATGTGCGTATTGACAAGAGCGGCGGGAGCTGGCAGGCGAAGGCGTATTGGAACACAGCAGACCTTGGGGATGGATATCTCCGCATAGACATGTTTGGAGGTCCTAAAGATATAGGCTCATACAAGTGGGTCAATATATGCGGCCAGTGCCATGTGATGACCAAAGATCACGGTAACAGCGAATGGAATTACGCCCGTCCCTACAACCTCGGGATGCCTGCCGACTGGGTCAAAAATGGCCAGTATGTCAATTTCACCAACGATATAGAGGCGTCCGGTTATGATGTTCATATGTCATCAAAGAAGATGGGTTGCGGATCGTGTCATCTTAGGGCGGTCGGTACGGTAGAGGATAAGCATAATTTCTTGAAGGGTACCGATACCGCTCACATGGTCAGCAACGAGCTTGACAATAATCCGAAACCGAAGACATGCGAGTATTGTCACCTTTCGGGCGGTGATCCGCAGGCGCCTAATCCTACCGCCGCCCATGAGGAGAAATTCGGCGAAAATACAGGCCGTCACATGGCTGAGATCGCCTGCGAGACATGCCATGTGCCGTATAGAAGGACGTGGCGTTTCAGGACATTTGACGACACCATGGGATATTTCAGCAATTTTGACAACCGCATGGGTTACAATATACTCCCCGGCGGTGACGGCAAGATGGCTGCCTATCCGCCCGAATATGCCCTGTCCCCTGTCTATGGGACGTCTCCAGGGTACGGCATAGCGCACTTCAATATGCTATCACAACATATAGACGCAAATGGTGGTGGCGTGGTGCCCATGGACTATGTCTCACAGATGGTGGACTACTTCAACATGAGCGGCTCAGCCGATCCAGGTCAAATTGTGAACGGCATGCCTACGAATCCTGGCTTTGATTTCTGGCGTTATTTCTATGAGGCAAGCCTGAATCAGTACAAGGCCATGGGTGTCCCGTTGAACTATGACCCGGCCCACGACAATGAGGTATTTCCGCCTCTATACTATGCAAACTCAAGAAACGGTTATCCGCAGATAGTGATTGGCAATCCGATTACTATCATGACATGGGTTGACGCCAACCCGCAGCCGGATCACGATATGAGTGATCTGCCATACGGCGGGGCCAAGGTGCTCTATCTAAGGGAGATAAATGCAGCTATACAGGCTTATATCCCGCCGCTCCAGGTCGGGGCTGTTGATCCAAGGACGCTTGCAGGCATCCCGCCGAATGATCCCAACTGGGCAAGGAACCCAAATGTGGGCAAGATCATTCTAAAAGACAGCGGCTATGTCATATTCGACCATACCGGAGACATGTATCCCGATCTGTGGTGGGACGAGGATGTGCGCGCCATGCAGCAGGCACTAGTGAAGGTCCTGAAGGCAGAGGGCGAAACAGATCCCAAGCCGATCATCTTTGTGGCCGCCCATTATTTCTCCGATTCGCACGGGGTTCAGCCAAAGGAGAAGGCATTGGGCGCAAGATCCTGCTTCGACTGTCATGGGGATTATACAAAAGATCCAGGTGCGCACAGGATTACCGACAGGATTATCACTTATGTGTCGTGGGCCCCGCCTTGGTTCAGGGATGATAATCGTGTCATGAAGTATGACCCGGCAAAGGGCATGGTCCCGGCCAACCCGAATGGCCTCTTCATAGTTGACGGCGAGGTGGCCTACATTCAGCCGCAGCAAGCCGACAACTTGAGCGTACTCGGCGCTAAGGCCCAAGACGTCTTGGCCCTTAGTAAACATCATGCAGAGGAGCTCTTCTATATAACGAGCGAAGGCAGCGTTCGCGGTTATGATATAACCGAGATCAACGATCCATCGAAATTTACCCCGGATGAGCTGGCCGCAGAATACGCCAAACAGGTGGTAAATGGCCCTTGGTCGGACAAGCTCTATTTCTATATACCCGAAGATCTGAAGCCCGAGCTTTCAGAGTGCGGTTTTCAGCCGCAGGCCGAGTCTGTCTACCTCGACGGCATCGGCCTTGCCGATGCCTATGTGCTGAGGTTGGGGCTTAATACCGCGGAGAAAAAGGCCATGATCGTTAAACTGCCTTTCACTGGGGCACAGCCGGAGATCTGGACCAAGGTTGCAGGCGATACCGTATTCAGGAAAGACGCAAGCGCAGCTATTGTAGGGTATTCGAGTGCCTATGTAGTAGCGAAGGTCAATCATCCTGGCGAATTTGTCTGTGTTGAACATGGCCTTGTCTCAGGCGCTAACTCCGATCTCTGGAAACCATTCATAAAGAAATAGCAGCTACTGAATGGAGAGAGGGTGATTGTCTAAAGACAGGGCGGTTTCAATCGCCCTGTCTTTAGTGTGCGCACCCTGCTGCAGTTCTTGACACAGGGGTCGTTGGCTGGGTCTGGGGAGGCCGCATTGTGGTTGGTTTTATTTGGGGCCTTTGATTGCGTGCGTCATCTTATTTTTCGCAGCTGCATCATGCAGTTTTATCTATAAGGGATCCAGATGATTCGGATCCTTTTCTGCCCTTCTCTGTAAGTTTTTTTTCTATCTCTTGTTGTGTGAATACCATTACCACTTTATCTGATGCCCTGTCGCTTATCTCCAATACAAGCTCCCCATTTTCTCTATTTATGCGCCATCGCGTCTTGTATTTCCTTGTGGATTTTAGGCCGTCAGGTAAGATGTTGGCGATAAGCCCAAACCCTGCTTCATGCATGAAATCCTTGAAACCATTGTCTGGCCTTTTGTCCATAGGCGTCTGAAATGTCCCTCTTGCGCTTTCTTGGACAGGCTTGATGTCTCTAGGTTCTTTCTTTTCGGACCTTATTTGTATCAGAATGGCGGGATTTGCATTGGTTGGATCGATGCCTTTGTTATCCATGGCGACCTCTTACAAGGGTTTTTTATTATTATCGCCACAATCTGGATAGATGTTTAAAAAGTGGTTTTAGTGCCTTAAGATTTCAAGAATAGATATCTAAGCGATATTAAAGAGTTATGATGTCAGTTTATAATCTTGAAGATACGGTCAAGCCTGGGCCTAAAGTCATCGGAATCCCAAGACCAGTAGATGATCAAGGCCTTTCCCCTTACATCTTTTAAAGGGACAAAACCCCAAAACCTGCTGTCGTAGCTCTGATCCCTGTTGTCTCCCATGACAAAAAGACTATCCTTCGGGACGATTATAGGCCCCATATTGTCCCTCGGGCTGACAGAAGCCGGGAGTATCCTTGGGTCTGTATGTTGCACCCCAGGTGGGTCGGGATATAACCGGCCGTTTACATAGACCTTTTTATTTATTATCTCTACAGTATCGCCTCCTATGCCGATCACCCGTTTTATAAAGTCCTTTGACGGATCAAGCGGATATATGAATACGATTACATCGCCCCGCTTCGGTTTTTCTCCTTTTATCCAGAGCGTTTGAGTAAAAGGGTTTCTGACACCATAGATAAATTTGTTGACCAGCAAATGATCGCCGACCAAGAGGGTCTGCATCATGGACCCGGATGGTATCTTGAAGGCCTGGATGACGAATGTCCTGATTGTCAGCGCAAGGATAAGGGCGATCAATATCGCCTGGATATATTCCCATACAGCCTTGCCCCAGTGTTCGCCCGACTGTTTTGTATCGATTGAATATCTTGTTGATTTCATGAATTTTTCATATTAACTTAATATTTGATGAATGCAAGCCGTCATGATTGATTGCTATCGGTCTCGCCATACCCTAGGTTGTAAGCAGGTGGTGAGTCGTTGCCGAAAACGGAATAATGTTTTGTTTTTAAGGAGGATCCCTGATGTTTAAAAAAATTATATTTGTTCTGTTTCTTGCATCCTTTTGTTTGACTGCAGCTGGTTGTAATACCATACATGGGCTGGGCAAGGATATAGAAAAAGGGGGCGAGGCTATTCAAAAATCTACGAGATAGCTCGTGCATATCTTTATCTTTCAAGACCTTGCAAAAAGATCTTGCCTTTTTCGCAGACAGGCGGGGCATGCAGCGGGGTCCAATTTCGCATTACAGGGTCGCTGAAGTCTTTGTGGCAATTCAAGCACAGGCCTACATATAGTATTCTTGTAATCTCGTTTCTGTTAAAGGGTCGCAGATTCGGTCTTGATGTATGAACCAACGGCCTTCCGGCAAGGCCCACGAAGGCATCTAGGGGGTGACTGATACCGCCTGATGGTGCGGATGACAAGGCAGGGCGGAAGCCCCATGTGCCATTTCGGCGGATGAAAAGATTTCCCTCGCCGAGCCCTAGTGCCCTTGGGTCTTGGTGGCATTCCTTGCAGGTCCTTGCCTTTTTCTGTGTAGTATGCGGGTCCATCCACGAAATGGTGAGTCTTGTGAAGTCCTTTTTCCATTTCCCCCTTTCGTCCAGAAAGGATGCGAAATCTTGTCATCCAGGCACCAGGATCACCACCTTGTCCTGGTCTGTACCATCCTTCTTTTCTTCCATTATGCCAAGAGACGGTGCGTCAAGGCGCATGAAGCCCTTGAACTCCTGCCATAGACCAGGGGTATTTTTATTTACTACTTTGTCAAGCTGTGGTTTTGCCTTCTCATTTCTCACATGGCATCCAAAGCACTGAGGCACCCATGTGCTGTGGCAGGCCTGACATGAAAGGCGCCGGTGAACCGGGTGGTTGCACGCCGTCTGGTCAGGATTTTTTAAAGGATGGAGCTTTTTGTCATTTTTGCCTAACAGGAAAAAACGGCCATCTTTGGACTCGATGTTCAGTCTGGGATACAGGGGGATCTTGTCACCCTTTGGGTATAGTTTTTCATCATCGGATTTATTGATTTTGTACATATATTCCAGGGCCTTTTCGTCCCCGTGACACAGAGAGCAATTTATCTCAAGCTGGTACTCCATGTGCGGCCTCTGCACACCGTCTCCCATGGTCTCTCTCTGTGTGTGGCAGTCGATGCAGATAAGACCTGCCTTGTGATGGACGTCTTCAGGGAGATCTTGATAAAAACGGCCGTCTTCCAGGACTTTGTTGTTTGGATGTCCTGCCTCAAGAGGGGCGCCGTAGCCGTCGGTTTCATAAATGCCCTGATATGAAAGCCCGATCCGCCCGCTGCGGTTGTGGCAACGCACACAGTTTTCCATGGGGATGGACCTGGTTATATATGGGTGTTCCTGTCCCTTTTTTATATCTTTCGGCCCGGGCACAAGGTGACAGGCCGTGCACCCTCCACCTTTGTGTTTCAGAAAATAGGGCAGGGTTCTTCTTTCAACCCAGAGATGGCAGCTCCCGCACAGCTTTCTGAAGTAATCGGTCGCAGGTGAGTCGAACCCGGTTTTTTTGAGATATTCTACGGTTATCGCCTCGTTGTGGTTTTTGGTCTCGCCCCAATAGTACCTAAGTGTGCTTATGATCCCGCGGTTTGTGGCCATCAATGAATTCTTGACCCAGGCGGCCTCCCGCGGGTGGCAGCCCTCTTGTCCGCAGGTCTCTCCGACGTATTTCAACTCGCCGGGGTTTAGGACCATGCCCCTATGGGCATCGAATACGTCGCCTGAAAGTGGATTACCCATATGGCATACGGAACAACCAAGAACCTCCCGACCATGCGCCTTATCAGGTGTTTCCTTGTGGCAGCTGAGGCACATTTCCACCCTGCCGCCTGAAGTGCGGCTGACGGTCACCGCCTTCCTTGGGATATCTTTTCCACCCATTTTCTTTTCTGGGCGTGCAAGTGCTGCAAGGCCGAGGATGATCAAGACCACGGAAAGGGTGGTAATGCACACAAAGAATGTCTTTTGAGACAGGTTGCGGCACATGTCATTAAATAAAAAAATAAAAAAGGCCGGGTAGACCCGGCCTCAGAGGAATTTTGAAAGATTAAGCAGCGAATGCCTTCTCAAGGGGCGGAACCATCTGTTTTTTACGGCTCATGACCCCCGGAAGCCACACAGAATTGCCTTCAAGCTTCTTGCCGAATGCCTTTTCGACTATTGAAGGGTCGTCGGTCACGGCCAAGAGCTCTGTCCCTTCTTTTTCCATGGTGTCGGTAAGCATCAAAAATACACTGTGACGATTGCCGTCCACCTTCATCTTCTTGAGGTTGTCCATGATGGCACATTTGAGGTCATTGCTGACCTGGCTCAAAGAGACCAGTTCGAGTTGACCTATACCCACGGTCTTGCCGCTCATATTGAAGTCTTTGTAGTCTCTGTGGATTAGATCCATTGGGGGTACGCCTTCCACTGAACTCTTGGCCTTGGCGAGCTCTAGACCTAATGCCTTGATGTCGGATATACCGGCGATCTTGGCAAGGGCCTCTGCGGCGGCCTTGTCGGCATCGGTGCAGGTTGGGGACTTGAAGAGCACCGTATCGCTAAGGATGGCCGATAGCATGAGCCCAGCCACCTTCGGATCAATCGGCTTTTTGTAAAGATCGCTGTATAGACGATAGAGTACGGTACCAGTGCAGCCTACTGGCATGGCACAGAAAAAGATCGGGCTTGCTGTGGTGATGTCGCCGATCTTGTGGTGATCCACTACTGCCATAAGTTCCCCCTTGTCCCAGTTGTCGGGCGCCTGTTTGATGTCGCTATGGTCCACCAACATGTACTGTTTGCCCGCTACGTCGGTCATAAGTTCTGGCATGGGCACGCCGAATTTTTTAAAGGCGAGTTCGGTCTCTGGATTGGGGTCGCCCTGGCGGCATGGAACCGCGTCTACGCCAAGCATCTTTTGCAACGCTGCAAATGCGACAGCTGAAGTTACGGAATCTGTATCCGGGCTCTTGTGTCCTAAAACATAAACTGGCATTTTAAAACCTCCTTGATTTTTTATTTCTTCACCGCCTCTTTGAATATCCAGAGCGGAGTTTATTAAAAGGATAAAAACATATTTCATTCTTTCTGTATCACAACCATCCATCTTTGCCAAGCCTTTTGTCGTTATGATTTATGTCAAAATGAATTTCGCCTCAATAAAACAAACCGATTTACTACGTCTTTTTAGGTTGTTTGACATGACAAATCCGCGGTAGGCTGATATACTAATAAAAATTTTGTCCGATATCCGTTCATGGCCTGGCGGGTCCCATATCCCTGTTTGCGGCGATGGGCGTCCTGTCCGCAAGCCTGTCTGCCGACTGACAGACCAGACTTGATCGGATCAGTGGTGCAAGGAGATTTAAAAATCAAGTTTCTTTTGTGCGTTATAGAATCAGGAGGTGGCTCTTTATGAAATTTTTTATCGACACCGCAAACCTTGATGAGATAAGAGACGCGGTCGCGCTTGGCATGGCCGACGGAGTCACCACCAATCCGTCGCTTATAGCCAAAGAGGGGTGTCCATTTGAAGAGAGGATAAGGGAGATATGCAGTTTGGTGAACGGGCCTGTCAGTGCAGAGGTCGTCAGCACTGAGGCGGGGGGTATGATAAAGGAGGCCCAAAGATTGGCTGTGATATCCCCCAATATCGTTGTCAAGATCCCAATGACCACGGAAGGGCTCAAGGCAACACGGGAGCTTGCTGGTCAGGGCGTCAAGACAAACATGACATTGGTCTTTTCCCCGCTCCAGGCACTCCTTGCCGCCAAGGCCGGCGCCGCATATGTAAGCCCGTTTGTCGGGAGGCTCGACGATATTGCGCAGACGGGTATGGAGCTGGTGGCGGACATCATACGGATATTCGACAACTATTGTTTTGATGCCGAGATTATCGTAGCCAGCGTAAGAAATCCCGTTCATGTCCTTGAGGCGGCGAGGCTTGGGGCCGATATCGCAACGATACCGTATAAGGTGATAGCGCAGCTTGTTTGTCACCCGCTGACAGACGCCGGCCTCAAGAAATTTTTATCCGATTGGGAAAAGGTTCCGAAAAATTAAATAACAAACAAGAGGAGGATATTCGCCTTGATGAGGTCTTGGCTAAGGATAGGTTGTCTTTCGATGATCCCTTTTCTGAGTGGTGTTTTTGCGGTTCTTTGCAGTGTTGGTGTCGGCCATGCGGACGGGCTGTATTGCTTTAGAGACGAGCGCGGGGTGATGCATTTTACGAATGTGCCTACGGACAGCAGGTATAAACTTATCGCCAGATACAAAAACATTACAGTGAGGGGCGCAATGGTCAGCTCGGTATCTAGGTCGAGGATTAGTCTGGCTTCATTGAATGGGGTTATTTCCAGCGCAGCCAGGAGTCACAATCTTGATCCAGCCCTTATAAAGGCCGTGATAAAGGCTGAGTCGGGTGGCCTTGCCGATGCGCGCTCCCAGAAAGGGGCTATAGGTCTCATGCAACTCATGCCTGATACCGCGGCAGAGCTGTATGTAGCAAATCCTTTTGACCCTGAGTTGAACATATGGGGGGGCGCCAAGTATTTGAGACAGATGATCGATAGATTTGGCGGCAATATCAGATTGGCTTTAGCTGCATATAATGCAGGCCCGGCCAGTGTAGAAAGGTTCGGGGGCGTCCCGCCGTTCCGCGAGACAAGGGAGTATGTGGACAAGGTCTTGGCGTTGTGGCGAGGCATGCAATAGGGATTGAGCGGTTGTTTATTGGTTATTTAGAATCAAAAATAAAACGTCTAGATTTTATGTTGATGAGGAGACCGACGCCTATCATGGTTGTTATCACAGATGAACCCCCATAGCTTATCATGGGGAGGGGTATGCCAACCACAGGCATGAGCCCGGTCACCATGCATATATTGATTACGGCCTGCCAGAACAGCATGGCCGTAATGCCGAAGGCCAGGAAAGATCCGAAGCGTTCCTTTGATTGAGAGGCTATCTGGAGCCCCCTTGCGATAATCAGGAAATACACCGAGAGCAGTATAAACGCACCGATGAATCCCCATTCCTCGGCCCATATGGAAAATGCGAAGTCTGTATGGACTTCAGGCAGAAAGTCGAGATGGGCCTGCGTCCCGGCCATATAACCCTTGCCGAACAGCTGGCCTGAGCCAATAGCGATCTTGGATTGGATGATGTGATAACCCGATCCCAAGGGATCGGACTCGGGATTCAGAAATATCTTTATTCGTTCCCTTTGATAGGGTTTCATCAATTTCCACGCGAGCGGTGCAGCAGCAATGCACGCTGTAGCAATGGTCAATATGGACGTCCAGCGTAGTCCGGCTACAAGTATTATGGATGCCATTATAAGCAGCACCAACAAGGCGGTGCCGAGGTCGGGCTGGCGGAAGATCAGAAAAAACGGCACTGCCATCAGTAAGGTGGGTCTTATGAGGTCTTTTATGCCATAACTGGGTTTTTCGTTGTGATAGAAATAGCTGCTGACCACAATAACCGTGCTCAGCTTGGCAAACTCTGATGGTTGTAGATTGAAGAACCCAAGTGGGATCCATCTCTGTGAGCCGCTTACACTTTTCCCAACAAAGATGACCAAAAGCAGCAACACAACCGTCAATATATATATATGTACGGCGTGTGATGCAAGCACCCTGTAATCGAATATGATGCACAGGAGCATAAACACGGTGCCGGCTGCATACCATTGGGCCTGTTTCCATTGATAATAGGAGCCCGCGGTACTTGCACTGTTTAGGTTGATAACCCCGATGATCATGATGATGGCCATATATCCAAGGAGCCACCAGTCAAGATGCAGAAACACTTTGCGATCAAACATGTTTGACCTCTATTATCCTTGATGGGCTGGAGCAGGATCGAGCCCGGCTGTTCGTTCGGGGCTATCTTGCGGCCTTGGACCCTGCATCTGAAGCCAGCGTTCGATTATTGCACGGGCTACTGGGGCGGCGGCCGACCCGCCGTGACCGCCGTGTTCTATGAGGACGGCTATGGCTAGCTTAGGTGCTTCGGCAGGGGCATAGGCTACAAACCAGGCGTGATCCCTGTATTTCCAATTCATCTTTTCGTCCTCCTTGCGTTTGGCTTGTCTGATCACCTGCGCTGTACCCGTTTTCCCTGCGATCGTTATGCCTTTTATCCTACATACCTTTGCAGTCCCCCTGTCGTCCTCCACCACACCTATGAGTCCGTTTTGGATAAGCCGAAGGTTTGATTCAGAAACAGGGATGATACCCTGTTGATCCTTTTTAAAGCGGGCTTCGATAGTTCCGTCCGGCCCCGTTATCTTTTCTATATAGTTCGGCCTGTAAAGGATGCCGCCGTTCGCCACCGCAGCAATCAGGCGGGCCATCTGAATAGGGGTCACAGTGTTGTAGCCCTGGCCTATGGAGATGCTCAGGGTCTCGCCCTCATACCATTTGCTCTTGAACCTCTTTTTTTTCCATTCGGACGAGGCGATCGTGCCCGCGGCCTCATTGGGGAGATCGATCCCCGTCTTTTCGCCCAATCCGAATAGTTTGGCATATTTTGCTATCTTATCGATACCCAATTTCAGACCGACATTATAAAAGTACACATCGCACGATTCGGCAAGCGCCCTATAAAGGTTTGTGGAACCGTGCCCCTCTTTTTTCCAGCATCTGTAATCCCTGTTGCCGAACTTAAAGAATCCGGGACAAAAAAAGGTTTTGTTTTCATTTATAACATTTTCTTCCAGGGCGGCGGCCGCCATGACTATCTTGAAGGTCGATCCCGGTGCGTAAGTCCCCTGGATGGCCTTGTTGAAGAGCGGCCTATAGAGAGGGTCGTTCAGCGCCTTCCACTCCTCGGTCGTCAGGCCTTTTGCGAATATCCCTGGGTCAAAGCCCGGGCTGCTCACCATGGCGAGGATCTCCCCTGAGTTCGGATCGAGAACTACTGCAGCGCCTATTTTGTCTTTCATCGCCTCTTCAGCAGCCATCTGGAGGTCGAGATCGATGGTGAGATAGATATCATCCCCTGCTTCAGGCGGCGTCTCCTCCAATTCTTTTACAAGGCCGCCCTTTACATCTACTTCGACGATGCGTTTGCCGGGTACTCCAGCCAGTTCGCTGTTGTATCTACCCTCAACTCCGCTTTTGCCGACCATATCTCCTGGTCTGGCACCTGGATAGAGGTTGTTTTTTATATCGTCTTCGCTGATTTCTCCGAGATAGCCTATGAGATGAGGCGCTACCGGGCCATATGGATACTCCCTGCCAGGCGCTACATCTATAACAACCCCGGGCAGATATATGAGCCGTGCGCTTATCTTGGACAGGGTCTCCCAATCTATGTCCCTTTTTATTGCTATCGGCATATAAAGGGGCTGTTTTGACCCTTGATAAAGACTTGCCCGTATATCGGCTTCGTCTTCACCGAGGAGCCCGGCGAGCCTTGTAATCAGTCCTTCCATGTCCCTTACGTCTTCGCGCACGATGCAAACGTTGAAATAAGGTTTTACGCCCGTCAAGATACGACCGTTTCTGTCGAACACCCTGCCCCTCGGCGCCTGGATGCGCAGTACCCTCAGGCGGTTGCTTTCAGATTTTGCCCGCAGCTCATCGCCTTTATATATCTGTAGGTACCAAAGGCGCGAGATCAGAATCATAAAGACTAATAGAAGCAATAAGGTGCACCTTTTGTACCTGCCCTCGAAGGCATTCATGTCTTTGTCGAATTGCTTGATGTCGAAGATGGTACGAGGAGGTAATCTCATTGTTGTTGGTCTTTCGTTTTCCTCGTCGGGGCAAGGTGATTAAGCGCGGATATCTTCTCAAAAAGAAAGAAGTATGCAGGGCTTAAGACGCCGTTTAATATGGACTGCAGGATCCCCCAGGGCCAAAAGAGGCCTGCATTGCCGCTGCCCGTCAATAACACGGTCAGGCATATGGCGCTTATGAATGCCACAAGCACCCCCCGTTCCCAGAGATGCGGAGCGATTATATGTTTCAAGATATAGCGAATTATTATATACCCTATGGTGAAAGAGATCAAATAGAGGCCTTTTGACATTATTGTAAAGGCTTCGGCTGTAAGGCCGAGACCAAACATTGCGATAAGGCCTCTTGATGGTGGGATTTCGATCCCGCACCAGACCACAAGGGCAAAGAGCCCGTCAGGGCGTATTATGCCTGTAAATAAGGAAGGCCAGACAACAGTTTCCGTCAGGATAAGGATATAACCGGTCGCCAGTGTCAAAAATATGTTCAATGAAGACCCTCCACCAGCGGCTTCCCTCTGATCTGCACCAGCACATCTTCGGCCTTCTTTAGCCCGGCTGCCGGTTTGACGGTCACGGTTTGAAAGAGATCGGAGCCAGATCCCTTATCAACGGCAATTATCTTTCCGAGGGGGAGTCCCTTGGGGAATATTTGGTCGGTACCTGAGGTTATGACCTCGTCTCCAACCGCTACATCTTCCTCCTTCCCAACATAGGCAAGCCTGCATAGGCCGTCCCCATTGCCTTTTAAGATCCCTGGTGTGCGGCTTCGCTGATCTATGGCCGCTACTGCACTGTTCTGGTCGGCGATCAACAACACCTTACTGAATCGGTCCGATGATTCGACCACCTGGCCTATTATGCCATCGTCGGCCAAGACCGGCATCTCAGGGCCTACGCCGTCCCTGATCCCCTTGTCGATGGTCAGCGACCACACCCATGGTGCAAGATCCTCGCCGATTACGGATGCTGCTACGACTGGGATCTTTTCTTGGTTTTTTATGTCCAAGAGCCTTTTATACCTTGCATTTGCCATGACTGCCTCTTTATAGCTGGCTATCTCCCGCTGAAGCCTTTCTATCTCATGCTTGAGGGATTCGTTTTCGGTTTTTATATCTCGGAGGGCTATATATGAGCTCCAGATATCTTTCGTCCAGGCGAAGGGGATCTCGAGCCATTTTTGGGCCGATCCTGAGATGTCGAGAAATGTCTGTTTGATAGGTTGCAATATGCCGAATACGCCCAGCCAGAGGCCTGCCGATATGAGGAATATAAAGGCTGCCAGTACAAAAGGGGCTGACAATGAAGGGTGTCTTTGTTTCTTTTTCTTTTGGAGGCGGGACACTACCAATACACCCGATAGTTATTTGGATTAGAAGGGGCTTACAGGCCGTTCAGGATTAAAAAGTTTGCAGGTCATCAAGTGCAGGAAACGATCAATATATCATAATCTCCTTTAGAATTTCGATGTTATCCAATGCCTTGCCTGAACCTAGCGCGACTGATGAAAGCGGGTCTTCGGAAACGATTATCGGAAGGCCCGTCTCCTTCTCAAGCAGTTTGTCGAGATTCCTCAGGAGGGCACCTCCGCCTGTCAATACTATGCCTCTTTCTACTATGTCAGCTGCAAGCTCGGGCGGAGTCTGTTCCAATGCATCTTTTACGGCCTCGACGATGTTGTCGATCTGTTCAGCGATGGCCGCGCGCACCTCCTGGGAGTTTATCTTTATGGTTTTAGGGATGCCGGATATGAGATCTCTGCCCTTTATCTCCATCTCTTTGTATGGCGGTTCCGGCATTACATCGGCTATTTCCATCTTAATGTATTCAGCGGTATATTCACCTATTAATAGATTATAGCGCCTCTTTATGTGTTGCAGGATGGCATCGTCCATCTTATCTCCTGCCACACGGACCGATTTGCTATAGACGATCCCGGAAAGGGAGATTACCGCTACTTCGGTGGTGCCACCACCTATATCTATCACCATGTTGGCCGTGGGTTCCGTTATCGGAAGGCCGGCGCCTATCGCCGCGGCCATAGGTTCTTCGATTAGATAGACCTCTCGCGCCCCGGCCGACTCAGCCGATTCCTTTACGGCGCGTTTTTCAACCTGTGTGATCCCTGAAGGGACGCTTATTATGATGCGCGGCCTAACAAGGGTGCGTCTGTTATGGATCTTGCGGATGAAATATCGAAGCATGGCCTCGGTGACCTCAAAGTCGGCTATCACACCGTCTTTCATGGGGCGGATGGCCTCGATGTTGTACGGGGTCTTGCCGAGCATCATCTTGGCCTCTTTGCCTACGGCCAGGACCTTGTTTATTCCACCCATTTCTCTTTTTACCGCTACAACTGAGGGCTCCCGGAGGATTATACCCTTTCCTTTTACATAGACGATGGTGTTGGCGGTGCCTAGATCAATTGCGAGGTCTTTTGAAAGCCAGCCTAGAAGGGGACCCAGAATCATTGTTTTAGCCTTGTGCAAGAAGAAGTTTAAAATAATTTTTAAGCAGTTGTAACATTAACCTACCAAAGAGCTGTATGTTTGACAAGTGTGACTTATCGGATTGCAAAGACATGTTTTTTTAACTATGATGGTCATCCATGAAAGGCATCAAGAAAAAATTGACCATCATAGGTGCTGGCGCGGTCGGTACGGCAGCCGCTCAATGGGCTGTGAGTCGGCATGCAGCCGATGAGATTGTAATTGTTGATGTGGTGGAAGGGCTGCCGCAGGGCAAGGCCCTTGACCTTGCACAATCAGCCGCGCTTTGTGGGTTCAACGGCAAGGTGACAGGGTCGAATGACTATGAAGAGACCGGGAACTCTGACGTGATAATCATAACCGCTGGTCTTGCCCGAAGACCTGGCATGAGCCGTGAAGACCTGCTTTCCAAAAATGTGGGGATAATAAAGGCTGTCGTTACCGAGGCCGCTGGCCGGTCTCCAGGGGCGTGTATAGTGGTGGTAACGAATCCCATAGACGCCATGGTCTATGTCACATTCAAGGTGTCAGGATTCCCGCGTGAGCGGGTGGTCGGCATGGCCGGTGTACTCGATACTGCCAGATACCGGTTTTTTATAGCCCAGGCCCTTGGGGTTTCGCCACAGGATGTGAGCGCCGTCGTAATGGGGATCCACGGGGATCATATGCTTCCGCTCGTGAGGCTTGCAACTGTTGGAGGCGTGCCGCTCGAGGTGCTTCTTCCAAGAGACGAGATCGACAGGATCATCCACAGGACCAGGCATGGAGGTGCAGAGATCGTGGGTCATTTGAAGACTGGAAGTGCCTTTGCAACACCCGGGCTTGCCGCTGTTGAGATGGCCGAATCCATACTCAAAGACCAGCACAGGGTGCTGCCGTGTGCCGTATATCTTGAGGGAGAGTTTGGGATAAACGGTGTGTTTCTGGGGGCGCCGGTCGTTCTCGGGGCCGGGGGCGTAGAGCGCATATTGGAGTTTCCACTTACCCCTGAGGAACATGGTGCACTGCAGGAGTCCATTTCCGCGGTCAAGAGACAGGTGGCGTCAACCGGTCTTTGATATGGTGTTTTCAAGAAAGACCGTCTTGGCCTTGTTGGTCTTGATCTGTTTCCTGCCTCCTTCATGCAGCTATCCGCCTCGGGTGAGGCAATCTGTCTCGGCACCTTATGTGGTTCGTGTCAGCCCGCTGGACATCCCGGTTTTTATAGACACCGGTGATAGGGAGTCGCTTAGGGATGCGGCGGAAAAGGATATCTCGGCCCTTTCTAGGTTTGATCCGGATCAATCCTTTTTATTAGGTGGCATGGTCGTCAAGGCCTTACGGCTCAAGGCGACCGTGCAGGTCTTTCTGCACCTTCTCGATGAAGGTCTTTCCCGACAGGCCTTCCAGGAGGAGCTTGCAAGGCGATTTGATTTCTATAAGATCGAGCGCACCATAGAAGCGGTCGACAAGGACCCCCTGCTTATTACAGGATACTTTCAGCCTGAGCTTTCGGCATCGCTTACGCCTAACGACCGGTTTACATATCCATTATACGGCGTCCCTGCCGATCTTGTAAGGGTGGATATCAGGCAGTTCAACCCAGCTCTCCCTGCCGTAACGATCTGGGGACGCGTATCGGGACAGAGGCTGGTCCCTTATTATCCGAGGAAAGAGATAGACTCTGGCAGATGGCCTGCAAATGCCCCGGTCCTGGCCTGGCTGGCCTCACCTGTGGATGGCCTTATGCTCCATATCCAGGGGTCAGGGATATTGAGGTTCGAAGACGGCAGCAGGCGGTTCATCCACTATGCCGCAAGCAACGGGCTGCCTTACGAGAGTGTTGGAGGATGGTTGATAGGGCAGGGTCTGATCAAGAGAGATCAGGCTGATTGGTCGCATATCCGTGCCTGGGTTGAGGCGAATCCTGATCGCCTCGAAGACGCCCTTGCAAGCAATCCGAGATATATCTTTTTCAAATGGGGCAAGGACGGTCCGGTAGGCAGTCTCGGCGAGGTGCTCACGCCCCTGAGATCGGTTGCGCTCGACCCTTCTGTTTATCCGCCGGGGGCCCTTTGTTTTCTTGAGTTTGACGCTAGACAGGCCTTGGGGTCTTGCGTGGACAGAGATTTTAAAGGTTTTGTCTTTAATCAGGATACAGGCGCCGCCATCAAGGGGCCGTACAGACTTGATCTGTATTGCGGGACCGGAGGGCGGGCCGGGGAAGTCGCCGGAAGGCTTAAGGCGAAGGGGGCGCTCTATCTCATGTTGCTCAAGACGCAGGAATAAACGGCGCAATACAATATCCGTGTGCGATCGGTTTTGTCGGGCCTGCTGTATCTAAATACCCACCTGCTATTTTGAGTGGCGGCCTGCCCTTTGTCCAGCGCCGGGACTTCGGTTATATTACAATGTCCGTACATGCTGGCTGTTGTGCTGCCGTAACATGGCCAGACCGCAGGCCGACCAAGAAAAAACAGAGAATGTATTTTTATGCCGCATGAAATTGTCGATCCGCGCATTCGACTAGCCCCTGTTGTGGAAATAAAAGGGCTTGCCAAGTCCTTCGGTCAGAGGGTTGCGGTGCAGCATATCGACCTCGTCATATATCCGGGTGAATGTCTCGGCCTGCTCGGCCCCAACGGAGCGGGCAAGACCACCACAATCTCCATGATGCTGGGCCTTGTGAGTCCGGCGGCAGGCCGTATAATGGTTTTCGGTGAGCCTGTAGAGGCCCGTCTTGCAGAAATAAAGAGGCGCATAGGGGTCGCTCCCCAGATGGACAATCTTGACCCTGATTTGAGTGTGATGGAAAATCTTCTGACCTATGCCTCCTATTTCGGCATCAGGCGCAGCAAGGCGAGGGATGTCGCCAGAAGCCTTCTCGAGTTCTTCGCCATGGGGAATAGGTCGGATGATATAATAGAGCACCTGTCTGGCGGGCTTAGGAGAAGACTTCTTATTGCAAGGGCGCTTATAAACTCACCTGAGCTTTTGATCCTTGATGAACCGACGATAGGCCTTGATCCGCAGGCAAGACATCTTATCTGGGAGCGTCTTGAGGGCCTGAGGGTCAAAGGAACGACCATGCTTCTTACCAGCCACTATATGGAGGAGGTCTCCCGTCTTGCAACAAGAGTGATGGTCATGAACAACGGCAGGGTCGTTGCGGACGGAGATCCCGAAGAAATGGTGCAGAAGATGGTCGGCATGGATGTCTTTGAGGTAAGCGGGGATGCCGGAGAGTTGGCGCAAATCGAGGTGATGCTCCGTTCATGTCGTGCTGAATATGAGCGGAAGGCCGAACGCCTTTATATCTTTACGAAGGCCCCGTGTCCTGAACTCGAGGCCATGGCTCTCAGGCATCGTCATGTCACGAGGCGTCCCGCAAACCTTGAAGACCTTTTTCTTAAGCTTACGGGTAGCGCCCTCAAAGAGGATTGAATGATGTGCCTCCTTTTTTCAAAGATATGGTTGAGAAACGCCAGGGTCTGGATGAGGCATATCAGGGCGAGCCTCATAGGGAACCTCGGCCAACCCTTCATGTTCCTGCTCGCCATGGGCTATGGCCTCGGGAGGGAGATACCGGCCATACATGGCCTGAGTTATCTCCAATTCATCGCCCCTGGGCTTGTGACTACGGCGGTCATGTATAGTGCGGCCTTTGAAGCGACTTATGGGTCCTATACTAGGCTCACAACCCAGCATACTTTTGAGGCCATCCTTATGACGCCTGTGAGCGTAAGCGATCTTGCGGTGGGCGAGGTTATCTGGGGGGCCACAAAAGGGCTCGTCTCAGGCATTATTATGCTCATTTCGCTGCCACTTTTCGGCGTCTGGCCCTCTCCGTTGGTGTTGGCCCTTATCCCGATTCTGTTTCTTGAAGGCGTATTCTTCTCCGCCCTTGGGCTCATCACCACCGCCGTGGCTGATAATTATGAATTTTTCAATTACTTCACATCACTTTTGATCACCCCGCTTTTTCTCTTTTCAGGGGTGTTCTTTCCCATTGATTCCTTGAATCCTGTAGCAAAGGCGGTTTTATTGGCTTTGCCGCTTACACATACTGTAACGTTGGCAAGGCGGTTTTGTTATGGTGATCTAAGCGGCGGCTGGGCATTAAACCTGTCCGTGATTGCGGCAGCCGCCCTGACGGCCGCCTGGATATCGATTATGCTCCTGAGGCGCAGGCTTATAAGATGATATATTTGAGATCAAGTTCCCTGAAAGAGACAAGGCTGCTTGGGCGCTGCCTGGCTAAACTGCTTTTTCCGGGCGATGTCGTTCTTCTTTCGGGGGATCTCGGCGCAGGCAAGACTACCCTTGTCAAGGCTGTCTGTTCGGGGCTTGGCATGGATGAACGTCAAGTCACCAGCCCTACATTCGCCATAATACACGAATACCGCGCTGCCATGCCGCCAGTTTGCCATGCCGATCTTTACCGACTTGGGCCGGACGTGGATGCCGGGAAGATAGGTCTTTTGGAATATTTGGGCGGGGAATGGGTGGTGATGATAGAATGGGGCGAATTTTTGGATGATGCGGCCAGAGGAAATGTGCTCAAGATAGACATGAGGTGGCGCAATGAAACGGCGCGGGATGTGGCGATCGATGGGTTTGGCACTGGCTGGCTGGAGAGGCTCTCAACCCTTGATGCATGTCTGAAAGAGACCAATGTAATGGATGCCTTGGAGACTAGAGAGAAAGGATAATCAATATGACAAAGGAACCTGTTTGGCTTGGGGCTATGCTTGATCCGACGACCTATCCGCACCCAGTGGATGAGGTGAGGCTCGTCCAGACCCATATTTCATGGGTTTTTTTGGCCGGAGAAAGGGTTTATAAGGTCAAAAAACCAGTGGATTTCGGTTTTTTGGACTTCACGACGATTGAAAAACGGCATCATTTCTGCCTTGAAGAACTTCGGCTGAACCGGCGTCTTGCCCCTCAAATCTATCTCGACGTCTGGCCGATCACATCTGAAAATGGGTCGATTCATCTGAACGGTCCAGGTCTTCCTGTGGAATGGGCGGTTGTCATGGCCCGTATGCCGGAATCGGGTATGATGCCCCACCTGATCGAGGAAGATGCCCTTGAGAAAGAAGATGTGGACGAGATAGCCGAAAGGCTTGCGCCGTTTTATCTCCAGGCAGAAGGGGGCGAATATGTCAGACACTTCGGCGGCATCGAGACTATAATCCAAAATACGGAGGAGAATTTTGAACAGACGATGCCTTTTGTGGGAGATATCATAGACAAGGACGCCTATGAACATATTACTAGATACACAAGATTGTTTATAAACAAAGGGTTGTATATCTTTAAAAAAAGGGTGGACGGCGGTTGGATCAGGGAGGGACATGGGGACCTTTATTCGACCAATATCTGTTTTGATAAGCAAAAAAACGAAATCTATATCTTCGACTGTATTGAATTCAATGAGCGCTTCAGGTGCGGCGATGTGGCATCAGACGCCGCATTTTTGGCCATGGACTTGGATTATCACGGCCTTCCACATCTTGGGAACCGCTTTGCCCGGGTCTTTTCAGAAGAGATGGGCGACAAGGATCTTTTCAGCGTGCTTGACTTCTATAAGTGTTACCGCGCCTATGTTAGGGGTAAAATTGGTTGTTTTACATGGGCCTCTAAAGGGGTGGACGAGACGGCTAGGGAAAGGGCCAGGCTGGAGGCCGAGCACTATTTTAAGCTTGCCTTGAGGTACGCCGGCGGCTTGGCAAGGCCCATTTTATATATCTTTTTCGGACCGCCGGGCAGTGGTAAAAGTACGGTCTCAACGGCCTGGGCCAGGGCGTTGGATATCCCCGTCTATAATTCCGACAGAGTGAGAAAAGAGGTGGTTTTGAAGATACCCGCCACTGAAAAGCGTATCGAGCCTGTGGGTGAAGGAATCTACGACCAGCGGACGACCGAAAGGACCTACAGGGCACTGGCTAGGCTTGGAGCAATGCATCTTATGCAGGGCGGATCCGTAGTGCTTGACGCAACTTACAAAGACGAAAAGGAGCGCCGCCGCATCTTTGAGGTCGCCAAAGAGGCTGGTGCGGATGTCAAATTTATACTCTGCACATGTCCTGAGGACGAGATAAGGCGCAGGCTCTTTGAGAGGGCAGGAGACAAAGGACAGGTATCAGATGGCAGGTGGGAGATATATCTCGCACAGAGGGGTTTGTTTATGCCAGAAGCCCTTAAAGACGTGGACGCCTATGAGTTGAATACCATAAGGCCTGTCGATGCAGCGGTTGCCGAACTTTACGACAGATTGAAGTGATTCTCGCCGGCTCTCTTGTTTGTTTCAGTGAGCCCGTCAAGGTCTGACCACGGCTGATGGACAGAGTTCCTTTACAGGGCATTTGGCGCACAACGGTTTTCTTGCGTTGCATATGTTTCTGCCGTGTTCGATCAGTACATATGAGATCACGCCCCATTGGTCTTTGGGTATGATCCGCATTAGGTCTCGTTCTATCTTGATCGGGTCCTTTTCCCTTGTAAGACCTAGCCTCATTGCAAGACGTTTTACGTGGGTATCCACCGCTATGCCCGCTATGACTCCGTAGACGTTATAAAGTATGATATTTGCGCTCTTGCGGGCCACGCCAGGAAGCCTCGTAATCCCTTCCATAGTATCTGGGATGTGGCCGTTGTATTCCTCCACAATGAGCCGTGCCGCTTCTTTTATATTCCTTGCCTTGTTTCTGAAGAAACCGGTCGGCCTTATGATTTTTTCTATATCCTCGACCGGCGCCTCGGCCATGGCCTTTGGATTGGGAAAGCGGGCGAACAGATGGGGCGTGACCTCGTTGACCCTTACATCGGTACACTGGGCTGAGAGGATAACTGCCACAAGGAGCTCAAAAGGATCTTTGTATTTAAGTGCTATTCCGGCCCTTGGATAGACGCTGTTAAGGATGTTTATGACCTTTTTAATCCTTTCTTTTTCGACCATGACAACCGCCTTTATTTATACATACGATTTTTTGAACACTACATACCCTGCTCCTGCAAATACAATGTGCGTCATAAGCGCGGCAAGTAGTGGCGGCATGACGGATGTCTTCGCTAGGGTTATAAAAAAGTCCCAGGAGACCAAGGCGGCAAAGCTGAGTGTCAGTCCCAGACCAAGCCCAACGGCCATCGAGCCTTTCCCCTGTCTGAAGAGGATCGTCATCCCCAACCAGAGAAGGGTGACACCCAAAAATGGATAGAGAATCTGGGCCCAAAACGCCGTCTCCTGTTCGTCTGCAGGATAGCCTGAGGCCTTAAGTCTCAGGATGTTTTTAAAAAGGGAGAGTATATCCACCTTTGATGGAGGTGTTTGGATGGCCGTAAATTCCTCTGGTCCTTCTTCAAACTTCATCTCTTTTGAGCTGAAAATCTGTACGGAGATGTTACCATCAGACCGTCCTTGAGTCCTTGTCTTTATGAATCCGTTGGAAAAGGTCCATATCCCTTTGGAATACCTTGCCTTTTCGGCGCCGATGAGTCGGACGAGGCCATATTTGTCGTCAAAATTGATTATGTAGACATCCTTGAGTGTCTTGGCATTTGAATCCAGCAGCTCCGCTGTCCAGATGGTCCTTCCACTGCGGTAAAATAACCTGTTTTCCTTAAGCATCCCTTTCAGGGGTTCTTTTTTTACCTTCGTTTGCCACAGTACGTCGGCGCTGCGCGTCATTTTCGGGATGAATATAGTTTGGGCCACCAACATTGCAAATGAGACAACAGCGGCAAAGAATAAAAAACAGCGGATTATCTTCAAGACGCTGATCCCGATGGATCTCATGGCGATTATTTCGTTGCGTCTTGCAAGGAGCATCACAGCGAGAAGGCCAGACATCATTGCTGCGACCGGGGCGAGTTCGAAGATCGTTTTGGGCGTGATGAGCAGAAAATACAGGGCGCCCGTTTTGAAGGGTACGCCGGCTTCAATAATATTGTTGAGCCGTTCTGCTATTTCAACTAGAAGATAGGTGCCGGTAAGGCCCGGCATGATCAAAACAAACATGTTAAAAAAGTGACGTAGCAGATAGCGGCTGAATATGCCCATTCGTTAATCCTTTATGGCGCCTTTTCTGTCAAACAGCCAGAGCGTGGCAGCTGTGATACATAAAAAAACGGCATTCGGCAGAAACAGACTCAAGAAGGGCGGTGTTAGCCCTGTTTCGGCAAGATTGGCCATGGAGATCATGAGCGTATAGTAGGTAAGAAACGCGGTCAAGCTCAGAGCTATGCCTCCTGAAAGTCCGGAGCGGCCGAAGAATACCCCGAGCGGCGCGGCCATGATGCCCAATATCAACGTCCCAAAAGGCAGGGCCAGCCGCTCATAGAATTCCGTCAGATATGATAAGTTGTCATCTTTTGTATTTTTGGGGTTGTTTATCTCCTTCCATAGCTTGTCGATGCTCAGATCGCCGCGCGATGGCTCGTAAGCGCCTTCGGCGAGCCTAAGCCTTAATGTATAGTCCTTGAACTCCATAGTATCGGTATCTTTATAGTCGTGGCCGGTCATATTTAATATGCCGTTGGTCAATCGCAGCGCTGCTTCCTTGCCGCCGGGGGCCACCAGTATCTCGCCGTGCCCGGCGAGTATCTGGCTCGTCGCCCCCTGTTTGCGCGAGTCCCATATGAATATCCCGTCAAGGCTTTTACCGCCGTTTGCAGTCTTGTCTGCATATATCGTAAGGCCTTTGATGGGCGTGAAAAAGGTCTTTTCGGGTACGCCCCTTGCGAGTGCAAGTTGGGTCAGCTCGATAAGGAAGATCTTCGAGGCCATTTTCGACTTGGGGAGTACGTAGCTTGATATAAAAAGCCCTGCAACAAAGGCAGTAAGTACTACCAGGGATACGGGGATCAGCATCTTTCTTGGGGTGATACCGCAGGCAAAGAGGGCTAGTGCCTCACTATCCCTTGAGAGGCGTAGAAATCCTAGGAGCACACCAAGGACAGTGGCCATGGGTAGGACAAACGCCCAAAATGTAGGCAGGATCAAGGCTACAAACCTGAGCATGTCTTTAAACCCTATGCCGGCCCTTAGGATTGGTTCGAACAGGGGAAGAAGGCGACCCAGGAGCAGAAGCGCATTGAGGGCGCTGAAGGCGAGGACGAATGGTATGAGCATTTCTTTGAGAAGCATTCTTGTTAGGATTGACACGGTTAGGATCTGATCTCCAATCTGTTCTTTTATAAGATGAAATCGGTCGAGAGAAAACCGGACAGGCGTTTTCTGACTATCTCGCTTATGATGTTCTTGTTCAGTTCCTCCGCCTTTGCGGCCACAAGTGTACGGATGGAAAAGGTCCTCAGGGCGTCGGAGACCGAGAGTGTGCCGACAGCCGAGTCCTTTCGACCTGCAAATGGGAATGTGTCTGGTCCGCGTTGGCACTGACTGTTTATGTTGACACGGCAAACTTGATTTGCCAACGGATCGATCAGCCCGGCCAGTTCTTCTGGGTTACTGCCAAATATACTCACCTGCTGGCCGTATCTGGAGGCCTCCATATAGCCTATCGGTTCTGATATATCGTCAAATGGGACGACGGGCACAATCGGGCCGAATTGCTCTTCGGTATAGAGACGCATCTTTTTTGTGACCGGATAGACCACAGCCGGTTCAAAAAAGGTCTTTACAGTCTTTCCGCCGCCATGGTTCAGGACCCTTGCGCCAAATGCCTCAGCGTCGTCTATCAACTCTGTGAGGTACTCGATTTTTCCTTTTTCAGGAAGTGGGGTTATGAACACATCGTCTTCCCATGGCATGCCCCTTTTCATGCCGCCTAAGACGTTAAGGAACCGTCCCAGAAACTCGTCGACTATGTCTTTTTGCACGAAGATGATCTTCAGTGCCGTACAACGTTGGCCGTTGAAGGAAAGGCTACCAGAGATACACTCCCTCACCGCAAGATCCATATCTGCATCAGGCAACACTATTGCCGGATTTTTGGCCTCCAGACCCAGGGCCAGCCTGAGTCTGTGTGGCTTAGGATGTTCTTTGTAGAGGGCGTTCGCAGCCTTGCTTGTACCGATGAAGGCCAGGGCGTCTATCTTCCCTGTGTGGAGAAGCGGAGGGGCAATGGATCGGCCTTTGCCGTAGATGGTGTTTATGACACCAGGCGGGAAAGACTCCCTGAAGTCCTCCAGAAGAGGCGAAAACAGCAGGACCCCGTAACGTGGCGGCTTTAAGATAACGGTATTGCCCATGATTAAGGCGGGGATCAATGTTGCGAATGTCTCGTTCAGGGGGTAGTTGTAAGGGCCCATACAAAGGACGACGCCCAGCGGCGCCCTTCTTATCTGGGCGATTATGCCCTGTTCTATGACAAAGCGCGATGAGACCCTGTCCAAATCTTTCAATGCATCTATAGTATTGGTGATGTATTCAATGGTGCGGTCGAATTCCTGTTCGGATCCGGCCAGTGACTTTCCTGTTTCCCACATAAGGAGACGTGTCACCTCATCACGGCGTTTTTTAATCCGGCTGGCAAAGGTTTGTACATGGGAGATACGTTCCGCAACAGTCATGGTCGGCCAATGCCCCCTGCCGTTTTCATAGGCCCTAAGTGCCGCGTCAAGGGCCTGGAGCGCATCAGATTCTTCCATAAGGGGATAGCTTCCTAAGCGTACCTGTTGCATGTTCCATCCATTTTTTATACAGACAGGGGAATAGACGTCTTCCACAGGGCCGTTCCACCGTCTCATCTCGCCGTATATTAGATAGGTTCGTTGTTCGATGGGGACGTCCAAGCGGTGGCGTTCCGGGATGTCCGCCTGGGTCGGAAAGATAGAATCAATGTCTGTTTGGGTTTTCATGCTATCACTGTGTCCTTTCTCGTAGGCGACGTCGGATATTGTATACAGTTATATAGTTCGATTGGTGGTCTAGCTGTTCACCATCGTCTAGTACTTTTATCATTTCATCAAGGCAAATACAATCGGTCAAATCCGGACGATACCAGGGTTAGGGTAGCAAGATAGCTGTTTTTATCATTAAATATCTATACGGATAACTTGTGTAGTTTCAGTCTATGTTATTGAAGCAGGAGCGAAGGGTGCAGTTATCTTTGGACCAGCGAATATTCTTGTTTCAATTCGTTCGTTTCAATCCACGCTCCCCGGACGGGGAGCGACAATATAAAGACCGACCGGTTGAGGAGATTGCAGGGGTTTCAATCCACGCTCCCCGGACGGGGAGCGACATTTCCAATACAGCATACGCCAGGGAAGAAGAGTCGTTTCAATCCACGCTCCCCGGACGGGGAGCGACCGGATATCGTTTGCCAGTATCGCCGACATGTTCAAGTTTCAATCCACGCTCCCCGGACGGGGAGCGACAGATGACTGCATACCAGGCCAGGCTCTTCGAGCGGTTTCAATCCACGCTCCCCGGACGGGGAGCGACCGGCGCGGTAGTCCGGGTCTGTGGGGTCAGAGGCGTTTCAATCCACGCTCCCCGGACGGGGAGCGACCGCAACATCTGGTTGTTTACAGATATTGCACTACTATTATTAGATGTAATAGTTTTTTAAATTTACCATAAATTGCGATTTGTGTCGAATTATTTGATTGTCAAAGAGCAATTTTCCTGCGAACCCATTAGAGATTTTATGTTCGCTTGGGGTTCGCGGTTCAAGTAATCAGCGTCCCTTCCAGGTCTAGAGACGGTTTTGCTCCCACATGTTCCACTCGCCTGCGCCACTCATTACCCAGGTAGTAGTAGCGCAGGCTGTCTTTCTCCTTGTCAATCAATTTTTCCAGCCCGGCCTGCAGTAATTTCAGCCGTGCCGGGTCAATGATGCATTCAAAGACCGAGTTTTGCACGCGCTGACCATAATCCTGGCAGGCTTTAGCCACCTTGCGCAGGCGTTTTTTACCGGCCTCCGTTTCAGTATTGACATCATAGGTTATGAGCACCATCATAGCTGCGCCGCCTTTTATGGGATCATTTGCCAGTAGCCGCCTTCGCTAAGGATAAACTCTGCCTTGCGGCGAACCACGCTGCCCGGGGCATAGAACATGCCGTTGTAGGCCAGGTGCTGGCCGATGTGGATGCGGTTGTTATTGTATTTTTCTTTGTTATCAGCGCGCCACTCGCGCCCGACCATCGGTTCGAGCGGGCCTGCCAGCGAGCCATCTCCGCCCTGAACGCGCACCAGGGCTTCGTACCACCAGCGTAGCGAGCCGATCAGGCCAGTTTCGTGCAGGCGGTCGCTGGTTTGGTCCACGCCGCCGGTCCAGAGCGGGGTGAGGGTTTTAAGGGTGATTTTTATTTCTTTCATATGACCTCCACAGGTTCAATTATCGCATAATTTTCTGAAGGTGTCATGCAAGAACGGTGGTTTTTCGCTTGAAGCAATCTCCTGCTGTCATCATGTCATTGCGAGACCTGCGGAGCAGGGCGAAGCAATCTTCAGTTTTTGGGAGATTGTTTTGTCGTCGCTTTGCTCTTTCTTGCAACGACATTTGTTCGACATGTCGTTGCAAGCATATAAATAAAATTAACAGCCTTATAATGACATGCTCACCCCCAAAAAAACGGCGGGTAGGCGTCCAAATCCCCCCGAAGATGACGGGCGAGCAGGAGCGCCTGAATGTGCGGAATCAGACCAAAGGGGATCTTCTCCTTGAGAAAAGGATGTATGATCTCCTCCTTTTTCCTCTCCTGCCAGGCGGTGATGACCGTCTTGCGAGTCTCGTCGTCCATCAAAATCCCTCCGCTCTCTTTTGGAGTGAATCCTTTTTCTGTTACCTGATGCCGGTTGACCAGCGAGAGCGCCAGCCGGTCGGCAAAGACCGGGCGGAGTTCCTCCATCAGGTCCAGCGCCAGCGAGGGGCGGCCGGGCCGATTGGTGTGGAGAAAGCCTACAAACGGGTCCAGACCTACGGTCTCCAGCGCTGAGACGCATTCGTTCGTGAGCAGGGCATATAGAAACGAGAGCAGGGCATTCATGTTGTCCAACGGCGGACGGCGGTTGCGTTCCTTGAAGTAAAACTCATTCTTTTGCTGCAAAATCAGGTGGTCAAAGACGTTGAAATAGGCCTTGGCGGCGCTGCCCTCAAATGCCATCAGGTCGGCGGTGGACTGGCAGGAAGGGATTACTTTGAGCGTTTCCTTCAAAAAAGCCGACGCGCTCGAAAGGGCTTCGACGTTTACGAGCATGGCGTGATCGCGCAGGGCGCGTTCGATGACTTTACGGCAATTGGACAACTTGCCCAGCAGGAACGACGCCGCTATGGGGACGCTCTGCGCTTCATTTTCTGCGACCTGAAACTGTTTCCGCCGCAGCAGTACATTTCCCTTCACTTGACCTGTGACCCGTGCCAGAAAGCGCCCGCTGGGAGCGAGAAACGTCAGTCCGATGTTTTGTTCGACGCACGCGCCCATCAGCGCGGGGCTGGCTCCCTGCCAGTTGAAGCATACGATGTTTTCGATGTTGTGCAGCGGCAGGCGCGTGGAGGTGTGTTCGTCTTTTTGGATGACGACGTTTTCGCCATCCAGCGAGAGGTAGGTTTCGGGGGTGGTGATGTAGAGGACGTTGGCGAGGTGTTTCATAGTATCTCTATCATGTCATTGCGAGACCTGCGGAGCAGGTCGAAGCAATCTCCTGTTCTCATCATGTCGTTGCGAGCCCCAAAGGGGTGAAGCAATCTCTTGGTGCGACGTGTCACTGTGAGGAACGAAGCAGTCTCCTGTAATTGGAGATTGCTTCGTTCCCTTCGGTCGCTCGCAATGACATCAGGCACTTTCAACCTGCTGCCGAATGTACTTCGATGCCATGATGACCTTTTTCTGCAACACGGGCAGACACACCTCCTCCAGCGAACAGGAACGGCAGGCCTTGGACGGTTTGACGCGCAGAGTGTGGCCACGTTGAAAGTACTGGTGCATCTCAGCAGACATTTCCATCACCAGCGCCCGCAACTCGGACGTGAACTCGACTTTTTCGCGGTGGTGGGTCTGGCCATAGTATAGATAGCCGAGCGGGATGTGTGTTGAGAGCATTTCTTCCAGGCACATCGCCTGTGCGCATAGTTGGGCTTCATCCATAGGTTCGCGTTTGGGCTTGCCGCGTTTGTATTCCACGGGCGTGGGAAGGTAGAGTCCTGCGCGGTTGGGCAGTTTCACGTCCTCCTCTCCCTGTGAAAGTGGGGCTGGGGGTGAGGGCGTAAACTCCACTACATCGCACACGCCAGAAAGCCCCAGCCGATAGGAAGCGACAGGCACGGAGCGCGCGATAATGACTCCATTTCTTGTTTCGGTGAAGAACGGGTCATCCACGCGCTGGTGCAGAATGCGCCCCTCGGCAGTGAGCACGTTTTCTTTCCACTGCATTTCGACATAAATCAGCGCCCACTGCCTGCGGCAGAACAGGAAGTGCTGGATACCTGAGAGGGGCAGAAGGTCATCGGGAGTGTATTCAAGTTTCATGGTATTCCTATGTCATTGCGAGACCTGCGGAGCAGGTCGAAGCAATCTCCTCATTACAAGCATGTCATTGCGGGAGCCGCTTTGCGGCGGGGAAGCAATCCTCACGTAGCAGGAGATTGCTTCCCCGCTCCGTGGTTCGCAATGACATTTGCTTCCTATAGTTTCTCAGTCAACTCCACACCCTCCGGCAGGCCCGCCTTGTCCACCATCACTTCGTAATCATTAAAACTGCGCGGGGGATTGGCTTCGGGTTTGCGCTGGACCTTGATCAACTCGAACAACTTATGCGCAGGGGCGTTGCCCAGCTCGCTTTTGTGTTTGAAAACGAACAGTTTGCGGGTTGCCATCTTGCCGCGCGCCGCCGAGCGGTCATGTTCGAACATGTTGATGAGCGCTTCCCAGAGCAGGTTCAGGTCTTCTTCTGAAAAATCCGTGCCTTTGGTTGGATCATTGGCAAGTTTGGCAGAGACGTAACCCTCAGCACGGTACAAGCCGTAGGGGACGATGTGCTTGCGACCTATCGTGCGTTCTTTGTCAGCCTCTTCCTCGCGAGTGACGGCGAGGCGAGTGATGGTCACTTCCTGCTGTACGATGGGGTCAATGCTGCGTGAGAAGTTGATCTGCACAGGTCCGCGCACCTGACCGCAGTTCAGTCCCGTGCTCATCACCGCGCCGAACGTGCGGACATCAAAGAAGTTTTTGCACATCCAGGCGCGGGCGCGCTGCACCTCATCGGGCTTGGCTTTGAAGTTTTTATCATCGGTGGACAGTTTGACCGCTTTGTAGGCTTCTACATGATTGGCATTCAACGGAATGCCTTCTTTGACGTAAATGCGGTAGCCCGCCGCGTCGCCCTTGACCATCTCCACGTAGTTACGGATTTTGCGCTTCAGGCAGACATCGGTGACGATGCCGTAGCCGGTTTCGGGGTCAATGCGCGGCATGTTGCCCGCGTCGGGGTCGCCGTTGGGGTTGCCGTTCTCCACATCGTAGAGCAGAACGAATTCATAGCGGTTCGAAAGAGTAGTCATGGTTTTATCTCCTTTGTGAATTAAGCTTGTAAATTTGCAATTGTGTGTCAGTGCGAACGCTGGTCGAGTAGCCCCGTGTTCGTTGGGGCGTATCGAGACCAAGCGAAGCAGTCTCCTTTTACTGGCATATCATTGCGAGAGCGGTGCTCTTCCGCTCGAAGCAATCTCCATTTCGATAGGGTTGCTTCGCCGCTTCGCTCCTCGCGATGAGATTATTCGGCTGTTTCTTCGCCATTGCCCTTCTTGGGGTAGAACGCGGCGCGCTGGTGATAGTAGCCCAGCACAAACACGCCCTGTTCGTCCAGCGAGAGGCGGGACGGGAAAGGTTTGGCATCGAGCATATCCAGCAAGTCCTGAATTTTCCTGTCCGAGACGCCGCCGTATTCGGCTTTGGTCGTCCAGTGGTGCGCGAGCCGCAACAGGGTGGGAAACACGCTGGCGGGCGAAGCGCAGGCGGATGTGAAGTAACGGTCCTTGATGGTAGCATTGATGTTCTGCCCGATGGCTTTGCTCTGCGCCTTTTCCAGCACGGCGAACAGGCGTCCCAGCACATAGGCGGGATGAGAATAGGATTCATTGAGTGACATTTGTAAAGCCTCCTGATAGGGATTTTGTCCTTGACGGCGGTACTTACGTATGAGATGCGCCTTAATATAGGCGGCGCGGATGTAATTGATTTTGACGCTGCGCTTTTCATCATCGCAATCGTGGCGGATGCGATTGAGCATGGCAGCGTACAGCCCTTCTGGGTAGGGCGCGCCCGTCAGAATGGCGCGCATGAACGCCCCGCCCAACAGCGACCAGGATTGTTTTACTTCGTCATCCCGCCGCGTTACTTTGGGCGAAACACATTCGACAAGGATGCGGTAGGGCGAGATGTAGGTGGGCTGATTGGCGTATTCCTTCTCGATTTGCAGGTCGTCGTAGTGCTGCATGATGCGCTTGGCGAACACGCCAAAGGGTTCGGTGAGAAAGAAGCGCACAGCGAGACGCGAGACATTGGAAGCCAGACCAAGCACATAGAAGCGCGTGCTGTCATCTAAACCTTCCTGTAGTTTGGCAAGGTCAATTGCTTTTCCCTGCCGTACCGATTCAGCCACTTCGCCCATTTGTTTTTCCTTTTCTTTGGCGCGTTTCCTCTTGCCTTTGGTTTCTTCACCATCCTCTTCTTCCTGTTGGAACTCTGGGTTTAGGAAGATATAGAACGCGCTGGCGTAGCGTTTGTCTGCGGTATCTGCCCAATAGACTACAGTCGTGTCGCCAAGAAAAATTGGGCGGTTGGGGCTTTGTTCAGAAAGCATATAGTTGAGCGCCACGCCATACCCTGAAGCCACGCGCTGACTAACGGGGGAGTTTAACCCTTGTCCCTTCATGCGGTTGTAAGACTCATACGCCCGCTCATTGAAACTGACCAGCGATGCGCCAGTTGGTTGAGCGCCGCGCACCCGCTTGATACTTGGATGAAGTCTGGCAATCGGTTCAATTTCGCCTGTGACCAGGCATTGCATTTCGACGGCTTCCTGACCAAGTTTGTACTCTTCCCATGCGCGCTTGACTTTTGGGTCATCTGTCACATTTCGCCCTTGCACTTGAAAAATCAGGCTGCCGCCTTCCAGCAAGTCTTCCAGATGTCGCGCAATGACAGGATGCTCTTTTGCCTTTTGCGGGTTGTATTTTTTCAAGAAAGCGATGACAGCGCGAGCAGCTGGGCTGTCGGCTTTGGAAAGTATTTCGGTGTTGTACTGACGAAAGGCGTCGAAGCGCTTTTCTGCATATTTCGGGTCTTTGGCTTCTTTGCCCGACAGTCCTAAAACGTAAGCCGCAGTGTCGCACAGAAAATTTGAAACGATACCCGATGCTTTCTTGGCTTGTTCTGGAACAATCATGCGGCGGAAGTTGCGTTCCTTTTTGCCATCAGGTGATTTGGAAGTAAACGGGATGACGTCCAGCAACTCGCCTTCAGGCGAAAGATTGAGCGCGAAACTGACGTTTGCCGCGCTGTACCCAGGCTCGGCAATCTCCACGTCGGGGTCTTCGCGCAAAATCTGGTAGTAGTTGTAAAGCGCCTGCAAAATCATCGCCGCACCTCCTCAGGTTTCGGCACGACAATCATCCCGTCCTCCATGATGGCGCGGAAGAACATCGGCTGAATATCGCGCGGGTTGGAGAAATCCAGGTCGTAGAGCATGTAGCCCAGGTCGCGCTTACCCGTCAGCGGGCTTTTGGGGATTGCGCCTTTGTCCTCGATGAGCGTCACTTTGGCGGGGAACTCGCGCGTCCCCAGGCAGGGTTGATGGAAGTGCTGCCCGTTCCGCAGGCGGCGCAGGACAATGTTGTAATGCCCTTCCTCGGTGTCGCGCTCCCCCCATTCCTTTTCCACCTTCTCGAAGTGCGCTTCAATGACGTAATCCACATCCTTCAAGACCATGGCGGCGCGCTGCTGGCGGGACTCGGTGGTAGCGATGTAGAGCGGCTTATTCGCGCCCTTCATCACCTGCAAGGCGTTATCCACTGATACTTTATCGCTCACCTCGTTGCGGCGGATGTTGGTGAACTCGATTTCGCGCAGGACGTGGATTTTGTCTATCACCCAGCGGATGGCGGGCTTCCAATAAACCGCCTCGATGATGCCGCGCGCCGCCGACGGGGTGATGACGTCGTGACTGACGCGCTCTACCTTCATTTCGGGACGGGTGAACAGGGCGTAGCGCCCCTGAACTCGGATGGTGATACCGTATCCCATGTGTCGAGCCTCCTTTCGTGTTATTGTGTCATTGCGAGACCTGCGGAGCAGGTCGAAGCAATCTCCTCGGAACAGGGGATTGCTTCGCCGCCTGCGGCGGCTCGCAATGACATAGATAAATTAGAACAACAACCCATCCCCGCCGCCGTTTTCGGGGACGAGCAGACCTCTATCAAGGTCATAGTACGCTTTCATGCAGTCTGGATTGAGAACATGATAAGTGTCGTCAATGGTCAAAATCACTCCTTTTGAACTGAGTTTGTCGAACTCGCCCTCGTAAATCGAAACGGTGTAGGGCTGAAGTTTCCGCAGGGTGGAGAAGGGATACTCGGTGTATTTCAACTCCTCGATGAGACGTTCTGCCTCCTCGTTGTAAGGGATAATCACCGTCACGGTCGGGTCTTCGATGATTTGGAAGGCGCGCGCCGCCGTCTCAAACTTAAACCTGCCCTCGGCATCATCGAAGCAGTCCATAATACGCTTTACATCGAACGCCTGCGGGTCTTGCAGGTTATACAGTTGTCCGAAGAACGCTTGAATCGCGGGGATGGAAATCGGCGCTTCGGCGTGGTCGCGCAATACCATGCGGGCGACTTCAGCTGTTTGCTTGAGGAAAGATGATGTGCGCTTGATGTACTCTGATCTCGGCTCGAAGACGAACATCTCACTCACGCCGCGCTTCATCTCGCGATTGACGCGTCCCGCCGCCTGATTGATGGAATCCAGCCCGCTCAGGGCGCGGTAGCCGACAGGAAAGTCCAGGTCAATACCTGCTTCCATGACCGTAGTCGAAACCACGCGGCAAGGCTGTTCTCTCAATAGCCTTTCCTTGATTTCTGCCAGTTTGGCGCGGCGATGGGCGGGACACATCAACGTCGAAAGGTGAAAATTCCCCTCGCCCTGCAAGCCGCCGAAAAGTCCGCTGGCGTGGCGGCGAGTGTTGACGATACACAGGGCTTGCTCGTGCGCGTTCAGGCGGGCGAGCAGGTCTTCATCGGTTAGCGTCCCCAAATGTTTCACTTCCACGCGCTTGTAGAAGTCAAACAATTCCTGCGGATTGGGCGCGAGTTCTTTGACTTCGGTCTTTTCAGGTAAAAAGCGCTCCAGCCCCGGCTGGGTGGCGGTGCAAAAGACCGTGCTCGCGCCATAGTTGACCACCAGTTCCCACACCGCCGCCATCGCCGGGCGCATATACTCGCGCGGCAACATTTGGGCTTCGTCGAAGATGATCACGCTCTTGGCTAGGTTGTGCAGTTTGCGGCAGCGCGATGACCTGTTGGCAAACAGCAACTCGAAAAACTGCACATTGGTCGTAACCACGATGGGAATGTCCCAGTTTTCCGCCGCCAGTTTGAGCTTGGCATAGACGCTGTTGGTACGGTTGTCCGCATCCGCGCCCTGCTTGCCCTCCCAATCGAAGTTGGAGTGATGTTCCAGTACGTTCTCTTCGCCCAAAAAGCCTTTGAAGACGCTAGCGTTCTGCTCGATGATGGTGGTGAATGGGATGACGTAGATGACGCGCTTCAAGCCGTGTTCGGCGGCGTGATGCAGGGCAAACGCCATCGAAGCCAGCGTCTTGCCTCCGCCTGTTGGCACTGTGAGCGAGAAGAAGCCAGGCTTTTCGCTTTTGCCCTTCTCGATGCAGGCATGCAGGATTTCGTTGCGCTTGCGGTTGATATCGCTGGTCGGGTTCTCGAACTGCTTCAGGTGCGCGTCCAGTTTATCGTGCAGGGTCAGGATGTCGTCGTATCCGCCGCGCGGCTTGGCGCCTTTCATGTAGGTTTCGGTTTCCTGAAAATCGGCGTCCACCAGAGCGGAGTAAATCATGCGCGTCAGAAAGGAGAGCGAAAAGCCCAAATAGTCTTTGGGTGGTTTTTCGGGCAGGATGGGCAGGCGCAACGGGCGGATTGGCAAACGCAGCGGAAATGACAACTTCGACAAATCCAACTCGCTCTTGTATTCGCTGTAATTGGGAATGTTATTTTTCAGCCGCCCGCAGAGAGTCCTGCCTTCCAGGTCGGTTTCGCTGCCGTAATCGGGCAAGCCCGCGTGATGCCCCATGATGGGATACGCCAGCAATTGGGCAAAGATCTCCTGCGGTTTGCCCGTTAGCAGCGCCCTGAGTTCCTTTGCTCCTGCCGTAGAGTGATTTACGCGTGGACCACCCTCTAGCCGCTTTTGAAACTCGGCGGAGTATTTGCCCAGGTCGTGAATCAATCCCGCAATGTATGCCAGTTCTGCTACATTGGCGTCCGCGCCAAATTTACACGCTAGTTTTGCGGTGTTCTGCAAATGCTCGATGAGCGGCTGCCACTCTTCGCGGTCTTCGTCCTCGCGGCGGTGGGCAAAAGCTTTTTTGCCACCCATATCCTTACCTCTTCCCTCCTGATTCGGCAATCCATGGGCTTTGAAATACAGTTGTCTATTGTTGAACTTTAATGGCTGCAGAATGTGTTGGATAGTGTTATGCCCAAGGAGATGTTGCCTTTAAAGTTCATTTTATATATTGCAGATGGATTGCATAGCGCATAAGTTATTTTTTATAGTGATTATATGTTATTTTAACATATACACCCTTTCATATAGTGAGCGGGCAATGAAAATATTTTTTTGAAGGTGTTTTTTATGAGTCAGATGGAGCGTATCTATTTTTTTCATAGAGAGGTTCTTAAGAAAAGATATCCTAACACCAGGACGATCAGGGATGAGTTCGGTGTCAGCGAATCCTCGGCAAGACGCGACATCGAATATCTGAGGGAGTTTCTCCTTGCCCCCATAGAGTTTGACAGGGCCAGAAACGGCTATTTCTATGCCTCATCAGGCTTTCGTCTGCCCTTTGAAAACGTCCCTGAGATCATAGCTATGCTTGGAGTGCTGCACAAGATGGCGGAGGAGGCGGGGTTATCGGCCCTGCCTGAGGTTACGGCATTGCAGGAAAGGCTTTCTGCGATCCTGTCACCTGAGAGCAAACGCCTGGTGAATGCGATTCGTTTCGAGAAGATAGAGGCTGAGCCTGTGGCCAGTGAAAGGATCAAGCTGATACTTGATGCCATACAACAAGGCGTAGCCATTTGCTTTGATTACCACAAGCCTAACGGCGAGAAAAGCCGACGCATGGTTGACCCGTTGAGACTTTTGAACTACCAGTGGCGGTGGTATCTGGTGGCCTTTTGTCATCTGAGAAACGCAATGCGGATATTTCATATACCCCGCATGAGTGCGATCGAATTAACAGGAGAGAGATGCCGTGTGTGCGAGATAATAAATGAAAATCTCGATTCGCTGCTCAATAAATCCTTTGGGATATTCAAGGGTAACGATGTGAAAACCGTAAAGATTTTATTTGGCGGGGATGCGGCGGCAATAGTCAGGGAACAGGTCTGGCACCCTGACCAACAGCTGGAGGATACGCAGGATGGGCTTGTGCTCACGCTGAGGGTCACGGATTTCACCGAGATCATAATGAAGACGCTTCAGTTTGGAAGCCGGGCGCAGGTGCTCGAGCCTGAGGCGTTGAGGATTGAGATGACAAGAGAGATAGAGAGGATGTCTCATAAATATAAATTGATATGAAACCATTTAAATTTGTCCATGCCGCCGACCTGCATCTGGGCAGTCCGTTCAAGGGTTTGAGCGCCAGGGAGCCGAATGTAGCCGAATTCCTGCACCATGCTGCCTTTCTGGCGTTTGATAAACTTGTAAGCCTCTGTATAGAAAGCAAGGCCGATTTTCTCCTCCTTGCCGGTGATATATTCGACACGGCGGGCAGGGGGCTAAAGGCCCAGCTCGTTTTCAGGGAAGGGCTTGGAAGGCTCAGGGCGCACGGGATCAGGGTGTTTGCGGTTTTCGGCAATCACGATCCATTGTCAGGCCGACTGTGTCCTGTTGATTGGCCTGAGAATGTGCATTTTTTCGGCGCGGAGGCCGTGGAAGAGGTGATTGTCGAGATATCGGGCGGCCCGGCCGTTTCTGTATCAGGTATAAGCTACCGCGAATCGGCTGAGCGGCGTAACCTTGCAAAGGAATTCAGAGGCGGTACGAAGGGTCTTTTCAAGATCGGATTGTTGCATTCCAATGTCGGGCGAGAAGAGGGATATGAACCATATGCCCCATGTGAGATATCGGATCTCATAAGGGCAGAGATTGACTATTGGGCCTTGGGGCATGTGCACGAAAGGAAGATCTTGCACGAAGACCCTTATGTAGTCTATCCCGGAAATATCCAAGGCAGGAGCATAAGGGAACAGGGAGCGCGCGGGTGTTTTTTCGTCACGGTTGACGGTCTTGGCAGGGTACGGCTCGATTTCAGGCCGCTCGATGCGGCTCGGTGGACCTCGCTGGCTCTGGATGTCGGTAAGTTCGAATCCATGGGTCGGCTTGAGGACGCTATCTTTTCCGCTGTCGAAGGCCTTTTGAAAGGGGCGGATGGAAGGCCGGTCATCTGCCGTCTCGCCCTTACAGGGCGCAGTTCTATATGCGGCGAACTGAGGAGGGAGTGGGGTGCGGATGAACTCATACAGCGCATAAGGGATAGATTTATTAAACAAGATCCATTTGTTTTAGTTGAAGGGTTGTCCATCGACTGTATGCCCGCAATAGATCTGGAGCGCATGCGGAAGACGGATGATTTCCTGGGGTTTTTGCTTAGAAAGGCGGATGAGCTGCGCGGCTTGGGAGGGGCCAGGGCGGTCCTTTTTGAAGAGGTCCTTGCCAGACTCTTTTCTGACCGCCGTGTGAAAAAGGTGGTAGGCGGGCTTACGCCCGATGAACTGGAAGGGATGCTCAAGGAGGCTGAATTCCTCTGTCTTGATATGTTGGAAGGCGGTGACAGATGAGGATCGCGGGTTTCCATATAGATGGATTCGGCATATTTCATAACGTGCATGTGAAGGACATGCCAGGTGGCCTTGTGCTCTTCCACGGCGAGAACGAGGCGGGCAAGACCACGCTCCTTGCGTTTTTGCGGGCCGTTCTATTCGGTTTCCCGCGCAAGGGTTCAAACAAGGAAAGGTTTTATCCGCCGTTGATGGGTGGCGGGCACGGCGGCAGGGTGTTTTTGATCCACGATTCATTTGGAGAGATCGTTCTTGAGAGGCGGCCGGGCAAGGACGGCGTCTCCGCCTTTGAGAGGTCGTCCTGTCAAAAGATAGATCCGGATAAGTTCCTGGGCATGGTGACGCCGGAGCTTTTTAAAAATGTCTACGCCTTCAGTCTAAGCGAACTCCAGCGCTTTGAAGGTCTTGATGACGACTCGGTGAGGGCGGTCATCTACGGGGCAAGTGCGGGGCTTGGTATGTCCATGCTGCCCAAGATTCAGGCGGAGCTGGAGAGGCGGATGGGCGCCCTGTTTAAGCCAAAAGGGAGGGACCAGGAAATAAACCGCAGGCTGAAGAGGCTTGAAGATATAAGGGCCGAGCTGCACGACCTGGCAGCTGTTTCAATGCATTTCGGGGATAGAGAAAAGGCGCTCAAGGCAAAGGAGGCAGCCCTCTCCGACCTCAATGACAAGTTGATTGAGCTGAAGGGCCTAGATTCAAAGATAGAGGCCTATATAAGGCTTTGGCCCGATTGGGTGCGGCTCAAGGAATTGAGGCTGGAGCTTGAGTCTATGTCTCGGGAGGTGCCAGGTGATTTTCCAGAAGACGGGGTCGCGGCACTCGATAGGCTGCTTGAGCGCCGTAAGGAGAGGATCGAAAGGGCCGAGGGGCGTCTGAAGGAATATTCCGCCCTGTGTGTCGAGATAGAAGGCTTGCAGGTGGATGAGGCGGTTGTTTCACGCAAAGACGATATAGACCGCATCCTCCGCAAGAGAGACCTCTATCGCCATACAAAAGGCGAGCTCGACAGGATGCGTCATCAGAGGGCTGATGAGGCGGCGAAGATCGAAGAGATGAGGAGGGCCATGGCCGCGGAGGGATGGGTTGATATAGGCGCCGTCGCCTCACGGAAAAAGATGGCCGACCTCCTCTCCAGATGCATTGCAGAGCGAAGGGATGTCGAGGGCAGGCTTGATCTTTTGGACGAGGTGCTTAAAGACAAGGAGACGTCGATAGATGGCCTTAAAAGGGGGATTGACAGCCGCAAGAGGGCGATCAGGTCTGCCCTTTCAGGTGTAGCAGGGCTTTTAGCGGCATTTTCCCTGTTTTGGTCCATCTTGTCCATCAGGGCGGCCCGTTACGGCGAAGGTTGTCTTTGGGCTGTGGTAGCGGTTTTTTTTACGGTATGCGGCTGTTTGGCGGCAAGAGGTGGGTTCGATAAAGACAGGTCCATCAAGGAGATGGCGGCGCGTCTGGCCGGGCTTGAAGATGAGGTGGCGCATAAGGCCGGCGAGCGGGATTCATTGAAGGAGCGCAAGGCAAGACTTGATGAGGAGGCGGAGCGTTTAAAGGCCGAGATCGGTCTTGCCGGTGAGGTTGTGCAGGAGGACCTGGATGGGGTCATAGAATGGGCGGAAAGGGTTGCCTCACGGCATGACGCCCTTAGTGAGGCCGAAAGGCGCCTTGGCAGGCTTGATGAGGCTATAAGGCAGAGGAATGAGGAGATAAAAATATATAGCTCAGAGATCGACGCCCTCTTTGAGACGCTCGGCAGGCGGCTTGAGGGAGACGTGGAAGATGGGCGGGCGCTTGCTGCCCTTGACGGTCTTTGTGAAGAATTGAGGCTGAGCAGCGACAATTGTATAAAGCGCAGGGAAAAAGAGAAACAGCTTGAGAGGGTCTGTCGGGAGTTTTTGGAGCTGGAAGGCGAGCTCGGCATGCTCACCATGGATTTAGATAGGCTAATAAGGGCCGGCGGCGCAGCGGACATAGAAGGATTCAGACGCCTTGCCGGTATGCATCAGAAAAAGATCGATATCGTTAAGGAAATAAATAGACTTGAGGGCGCAATCGAGGCGGCCTCCGGAGAGAATATCGGGGTGCTGGCCAGGATCTTCGAGGAAAAAGATCCAGCGAGGCTCGAATCAGAGCATGAAGACCTGACCGCCAAGATAAGGGCGATCGAGAAGCGGATGACCGATGAAAACCGGGCGATAGGGGAGATCAGGCATGATATGCGCGACATGCTCGCTTTTGAGGATAAGATTTCTGTGCTCAAGGCGGAGGAAGAGGGTCTTGTAGCGGAAATACGCCTGCTTTCCATGAAATGGGGCAGCCTTTGTCTTGCCGCTTATCTCATAAAGGAGACGAAGAGGGAGATTGAGACCGATCGACAGCCTAAGGTGGTAAGAGACGCCAGCAATTTTTTCAAGACGATCACCAGCGGCGCGTATGACAAGATGATCATCCCCCTTGAAGGCGGTGTAATCGAGGCGGTCGGCAGCGACGGCGCAAGAAAGAGGCCTGAGGAACTGAGCCGCGGGACAGCCGAGCAGCTCTTTCTCGCTCTAAGGCTCGGCTACATATTGAATTGCGCAGAAAGCGGGGTGATTCTGCCCATCGTAATGGACGATATCCTTGTAAATTTCGACCCTACAAGGGCCGCCTCTGCAGCCTCGGCTATCCTGGACATTGCGCAGACGCATCAGGTGCTGTTTTTCACCTGTCACCCTGAGACGGTCTCGATCTTTAAAGGGCTCGCCCCGGATACGGCGATCTACAGGCTTGGGAACGGGCGGATCGAACCATCTATCTTATGCAAACAGCCCTTACCTGCCTGATATCTGTGTCTCCCTGGATAACCTTCAGTATCCCATCCTGTTTGAGCGTAAGCATGCCGCTCTTTACGGCCCGCTCTTGTATCTCGTGCACAGGTCTTTTTTGTTGGATCAGTTCCTTGAGGCCGTCGTCTGCGACCAGGAGCTCGTGTATGGCAAGTCTGCCCTTATAGCCGGTGTTATTGCACAATGCACAGCCCTTGGCCCTGTAGAGCGTGATGGTCCCGGCTCCGATCAGGTTGAGCGGTCTTGTCGGGTGACCGCCGTATTCGTCTTGCAGTTTTCGGATCTCGGCCTCGTCGGGCTGGTAAGGCTCCTTGCATCTGGGACATAGGCGTTTTGCAAGACGTTGGGCCAGCACCCCCAGGAGTGCATCTCCGAAATTGAAGGGGTCCATGCCCATGCCAAGGAGCCTCGTGACGGTCTCGGGGGCGGAGTTTGTATGGAGCGTCGAAAAGACCAGGTGACCTGTGAGTGAGGCCTCTATGACTGTCTTTGCGGTCTCTTCGTCTCTCGTCTCGCCGACCATGATGACATCCGGGTCGGCGCGCAGAAACGCCCTCAATATCCGGGCAAAGTCAAGGCCTATGGATGGTTTGACCTGCACCTGTCTCAGCCCTTCCTGCACGATCTCTACAGGGTCTTCGGCCGTCCATATCTTTTTTTCTGGTCTGTTGATGTAGCCGAGCGCTGCATGCAGGGTAGTGGTCTTGCCGGATCCAGTCGGTCCGACCACTAGTATGAGGCCGTACGGCATCTCGATCATGCGTTTCAGTTCCGAAAGGTTGTGTTCCAGTATGCCCAGGTGGTCGAGCGGCATGGCATTCGAGCCAGGTAGGAGCCTGAGGACAGCGTCTTCGTTGTAGCCGACGGTCGGGATAGTAGCAACCCTTAGTTCAATAATATTTCCATCCCTGGTCTTGAATTTTATTTTTCCATCTTGCGGGAGGCGCTTTTCGGCTATATCCAGCCCGGCCATGATCTTAATCCTTGATATGAGGGCGTGTTTATAATTAAACGGTACCGTCTGATAGTGCATACAGTCTCCGTCTATCCTGAACCTAATCAACGCCCCGCGTTTCCCTGTGAGGGACTCGATGTGGATGTCCGAGGCCTTTTTTTGATATGCATCGTCGATGGTCTGATTGACGAGTTGGATGACTATATTATCTTCGCCGGTACCGATATTGGCGGCGTCATCAAGTTCCGGTTCTTGCGGCGCCTGCGCCTCATCTATGTTCAAGGCCTCGAAGACATCTTTTTGGGCCTTGTCTGATGCGGACCTTCCGTAAAAATAATCTATGAACTTATCGATATCTTCCTTGAGGGAGACTGCGAATTCAAAGTTTGCCGCCTTCAACGTCCTTCTTATGTTGTCGATCTTTGTAAGGTCATGCGGATTGTCCAGCGCCACCAGGACTGCATAGGGTCCGTCTTTGACTGGTACACAGATGTTTGTCCTGAAGAAGTGTTCTTTAACCCCCTGGATACAAGATGGGACTGCCTTGATTTCATTTTCGTTGAATTCCACAAACGGGCAGCGGTAATATTCGCTCAATGAGCGACCTATTTCGGCCTTGCTCACCCCGAATTGCTTTAGGATGACGTCTTCGATGGATGATCGCTCCCTCCTTGCTATGTCTTTCGCCAGTTCCAGATCCTTTTCGCTCAAGGCCCCACGGCTTACAAGATAGTAGAACCTGCCATATTTCTGTTTTGTATGGCTGAGGGCGTCGAGTCTTTCGCCAGCATTTCTAAACCCGGGGTCGATCCGTATTATCTGTTCCAGGTCTTTGATCGCAAGCGGTATTGAGCCTGTGCGTTCATGCGTAAGAGATAGACGGTAAAGGGTCTCAAGCCGTTCGTCAGGTTTTAATGTGGGGTCTTTCAGCGCCTCACTGAGGTGCTCGATGGCATCGAAGGGCATGTCCATAAGCAGATAACATGCGCCTATCTTGGCGTGTATTTCCCCCGGGGGCAGGTCTGTCTTGAGAAGACCCTTTAGTTCCGAGACCGCCTCGGAATAAAATCCAGCCTCTATAAGCCCGAGGGCGTTTTCAAGCCTCTCCCTGTTCGCCTTCGCCAGACCTTTCCGCGTGACAGGTATTTGGGTGTCAAGTTCATTGAGGCGTTTTTCTATCTCCTTTGCAAGCCTGTGAGACGGGCCTATGCGATCGAGAAGGTCGCGATAGATGGCCGCGGCCTCGTCTTTTAATCCTTGTTTCATGTAGAGATCGGCCTCTATGAAGCTTGTTTCAATGGACATCTCGGCCTGATTTGCTGGGTTTTTCATAGTCATTGTCCGGCAATGGAACCCGCCGATATGAGCGGGATGGATTCGCCCTGATCGTTTTTGATCTCGCCAACGGCGTAATGCGCCTTTTCTTCGGACGGTACCCAGACCCAGTTTCCTTGCGCGGGAAATAGGATAGTCTCCGAGTCAACGAGCAATGCCGTCGCCCTGTCTTTGTCGCCGTCGTAAAGCACGATCACGATAGGTTCTTTGTCGGTAGCTGCAGGTGCGGGCCAAGGGGGGGCGGCGATGTCTATCTCGATCTCTCTGAGTTCCGCCTCATCCTTTTTTGCAAGTTCTCCGTTTAGCAGCGACCTGAGCCTTGTCCACGGCCATGTCTTGAGCATCTTGAGCGGCATGGCGTCCAGTCTCCTGATCTTTTTCCTGGCCCACCATGCCGGTTTCCCCTCAAAGGCTATCTCGCTGGGCACAAAGGCCACCGTCTTTCCGCTCCAAGAGGTCATGGCAAGCCTTTGCCACGGGCATCTGTCCGCCGGCACCTGTCGTGTTCCTTCTTGGGCGACTATGGTCTTTTTCGCCGCAGACTCAGTGTCTGCCTGAAGGGGGGCCGCTGTTGTCTTTTCCGACGTCTCGGGGCGTATTTCGTCATGAGGCATCGGGCGCTCAAGCTCGGGCATCTCCTTGAGGAGGGTGGCCAGTTGCTGCTCTAGGTCTTCCCTTATCCCCCTATAAAAGGTACATAACTTTTCCATGCCCGGCGTTTGCGCCATCAAATCTTCTACAGGCACCATGCGGGCTATACATCTGTTTAAGGCGTCTACATGTGAATCCAGGGTCTCGCGGACCATGGGTGCGATAGAAATGGCCTCAGCCGATTGAGGCGCCGAGGCCCCGGCCTTTTGAAAGTCTTCTTCCAGCTCCAACTCCAGCTCAGCCATCTCCATAGGCTGTCCCTTGGCCTCTTCTGCCGCAGGCATGGTGGATTTATCCCCTTGAGGCGGGCCCTGCAGCCGATCCGACGGCTGATCCGGATGCCCTGGCACTGGCGACAGTTCCTCGTTTAATTTGTTTATAGAGGAGGTCAGCAGCTCAAACCATAATGTCCCACCGGATATCATATCTTTTATGGCGTCCACCCCTTTTTGCATGGCCTTTAGGCCATTCATGGACATTGTGCCAGGAGATGCCAGCATGAGGTCCAGTATCCTGTCCATCAGGCGCGGCATATCGCCCAAAAGCCTCTTTTTATCAGGATCGAGTGCAGAGAGCAGCCTTGAAAGCTCCTCTTTGAAGAGGAGGATGTTTGTATCGGTTACTTCCCATTCGAGGGTCAATAGGTGCTGTTGGCACTTTTCAATAAGTTCATCCATCGGTTGCGAGGGCGATTGTAATGGTATCTGATGCAATATATCAGGCGCTGGCGGTTCCGGCGCATGCGGTGCGCCAGATTGCGTCTTGACGTCAATCACCTTGCCGGTGACCGGGTCGATCTCTATCCTTTTCGAAGGATTGAACAGATCATCAATGGCACTGTCAATCTCCGATCCAAATACATCAATGCCGGCGTCTTGTTTCGTGTCTGTCATTGCCGTTCTCCTGATCATCCATCGGCGGGACAGGCCTGCCGTTTAACTTATCAACATGTTTTTTTTGGCCACATAGCGTACGGTGCGTTTGCTTATTTCCTTCAGGGTCTCAAAGACCCCTATGCCCTTTATGGCCGCTGCCTCAAATCTGGGTACCCCCAGGTCGTTGTTGAGATCTCTGTCGAGCTCTTCAATACTGATTGTAGGTACTGGGGAAGATACCAGATCGCGTTTGTTGTATTGCAGCACCAAGGGGATCTTGTTTAATGAAAGGCCATATTCAGTCAGATTGCGTTTAAGTTCCTCAAGGCTTTCCTTGTTTTTCATCTGGCGCACCCTCAAGGAATCGGCGACGAAGACTATACCATCTACACCTTTCAGTACCAGTTTCCGCGTTGCCTCGTACAGGGCCTGACCAGGTACGGTATAGAGCTGGATGCGTATATCGAATCCGCCGATCTTGCCGAGCGTCAGGGGCAGCAGATCGAAAAACAGCGTACGTTCGCCTTTTGTTTCTATGGTGAGCATCTTGCCCTTGGTCTTCTCGCTCATGGCGTTGTATATGTAGAGGAGGTTTGTGGTCTTCCCACACCTGCCGGGGCCGTAATAGACGATCTTGCAATGGATTTCCTTTTTGCTGAGGTCGATTAGGGCCATAGCTTAGGATTCAAAGAGGTCTTTTAAGGTCTTGATCAGCTCCGCAACCCTGAGCCTTACAAGCCCCAGCGAGATGTTGTCGCTGAAGATGCTGACCATGATGAGATCGTTGTTGACCCTGGCGAAGTGCAGACTGTCTTTTTTTCCTTTGTGGAACAACAGCGAGAAATCATCCTCCCCTATCAGCTTGGCGAGTTGTGAAGTGGCTGCGAAATTCGCAGCCGTAAGCGCGGCGAGCGACGTGATGTCTATATCGGGGTTGCCGCCGCAGCTGGCAACGATGTTGCCGGCCTGATCCAGCAGGAGGACCGTGTGAACGCCTGCCTTGATAAGGGAATCGTTTATTTTGTTGCGTGCGAATTCCAGGGCGGAGGTGGTAACAATGAGGTCTGTCATATGAAAGATATTCCGTTTGCCGTTTTTATTTGGTATATCAAATTTTAGGTGATATATCTATAAAAAACTGAATTTATGGGCCTGTCTACAGATATTTTAAATCTAGTTATGTTTTATCGGAACGGTTTTTGAAAAAGATTAAATCTGAGTCCCTTTAAAACTTTAAGCCCAAGAGGAAAGAGACCGATAAAGATAAAAGGAGAGAAGAGACTATGCAGGTCTCGCTGATTCAGCGGCTTGACAAGCTGGAAGACCTTCCAGCTGTTCCAAATACACTTTTGAAGGTTTTGGATACCCTGAATGACCCCGATGTCTCTATAAATACACTGGAAAAGATACTCGAAAATGACCCGATGCTTACCGCAAGGCTATTGCGCACGGCCAATTCCCCATATTACGGATTTGCGGAAAAAATAAGCAGTATTTCGAGGGCTATTTTTGTCCTTGGTTTGAATGAGGTCAGGGATCTTATAATAGGGCTTTCTATCTCGGGGATATTTTCGGGCGATTTGGGTTTTGAGGAGTTTACTTCCAAGGATATATGGCTCCATTGTATCGCAGTTGCAAGGGCATCCAGATATCTCAGCGGCCGCGTGGACGGCGTTGACCCTGAGGAGATATTTACAGCGGGGCTTATACATGATATCGGCCGTTTCCTGTTCGGGATATATCTCAAACACGAGTTGCGAGATATCCTGGCCATGAAACGTTCGATGGCCATACCGCTTTCAAACGCGGAGGAACGCTACGGATTGACCCATATGGAGCTCGGCACATACCTTGCTCAGAGATGGGGATTGAGCGATATGCTTAAGGGCGTAATAAGATACCACCACAGCCCGCAGGGTGCAGGCCAGTATACAGTCCATGCATCAGTGGTGTTTCTTGCGGATCAGATATGCCAAAAGCTTAAAATAGGCTGGAATCTAGATGACGATGAGGACAAAAAGATATTATCGCCAAAGGCGTTGGGGCTTGATGTGGATTTTATAAAAGGTGTTGCGCAGAGACTTAAAGATGAGAGAGGGGATATGGAGTCCCAATGGGGCGCTATAATCTCAAGTTAATATGATAATTGAAAAAGGGGGAAGACCTGTGTCCGATAATGCTCGCATCAGGGCGCTTGTAGTGGATGATACGGTGTTTATGCGCCGTGCCCTTGTCGATATACTGTCGCAGGATGAAGAGATAGAGGTCGTCGGCGTGGCCAAGCACGGCAGGGAGGCCTTGGAGGCAATAGAGGTCTTGAGACCCGATGTAGTGACGCTTGACGTAGATATGCCTGTCATGGATGGGCTTACGGCCATCAAACACATCATGATCAAGATGCCGACGCCTGTCGTCATGGTAAGCGGTCTAGCGGGCCATGGGCGCGTCACCTTTGATGCGTTGCGTCTTGGGGCGGTGGATTTTTTTCCAAAACCGTCGGGCACGATCTCTCTTGACATACACAGTCGCGCCGATGAGCTCAGTCGTGTGGTTGTCAGGGCGGCAAGGATGAATCCCATGGCCATCAAGCGGGTGCGTTTCCAGACGATGAAGGCTGCCAAGACAGCCGTCGTAAGGGATGTGAATCCTCCGCTCGGCCTGGCAATAGTTGTCGCTGGTAGAGGCTTTTTAGGTCCCTTCATGAGACTGCTGGTCAATTTAAGACGCAGTCTCCCGATATCGATTATATGTATTCAAGACGTCTCTTGTGAGGTCATCGAATCCTATTCAAAGGAGCTGGATTCGATTGTACGGTGGGATGTCAGGCTTGCGAAAGGTGGTCTTTGTTTGAAAACGGGTTCCTGTTTGGTGGCCTCGAAAGATAGCCCCCCTTGGATTGAGGCCGACGATTCAGGGGGGTTCAAGATTGCCAACGGACCCCCAGGCAATGCGCAGCAGCTCTTTGAACAGGCCGTGGCCTTGACGGCCGGGTGTTGTTTGGCTGTGGTTATGGGTGAGCCAGAGCACCCTGTCGGTGATGGCCCTGAAAAGATAAAGGCCGGGGGAGGAGAGGTGATCTTTTTCAATCCCAACCTTACAGAGGGTCGTTTAGGTGATGCCATGGCAAGGGCAGGTCGAGAGGTGATTTCAGATGAACGTGAACTATTGGCAAGGATAGACGCCTTTGGACGTAGGCTGCTCTTTGGATCCATTTGCAAGAGTCGGGCGATCTCCGATCAAGATGATCTTTTAATAAGGGATTGAGCTATGCAAGAACTTCAGACAGGTCTCCTGACCAGGGAGGGCGTCAAAAAGACGAAGGTCCTGGTGGTCGACGACTCGCCGCTTATGTGCAAGGTTCTGGCCGACATACTTTCCGAAGACCCTGCGCTTCAGATAGTTGGCCAGGCGTTGAGCGGCGGGGAGGCAATAGAGATCCTTTCAAAGACACCGTGCGACGTATGTACGCTTGATGTGCACATGCCGGGAATGAGTGGGTTGAGCGTCCTCAAGCACATCATGATCCGCTCCCCTACGCCCACCTTGATGGTCAGTGCCTTTACCTCGGAGGGCGCCAAGGTGACCTTCGAGGCCCTGCGATATGGGGCGGTTGATTTTTTTCAAAAGCCTTCGCGGGAAAACGGCGCGGATATTGAGGCGCAGAAGGCGGTGCTTCAGGAGAGGGTCAAGAGGGCCGCGAGGGTGCAGCTTAAGGCTGCCAGGTATTTGAGGCTCAGACAGGCGGCCACCCTTGCCTGGGCAGGCGATCGGGCTACAGCCCGGGCGTCCGGGTCACCGCATGGGCTGATCGCGCTCATCGCATCGACAGGCGGTTATGCCTCGCTTTTGTCGCTTTTGCCTTTAATAAAGGGCATATCCGCTCCGGTCGTCGTATTCATGAGGGCGCATCCGAGCTATTTAAAGGCATTTGTCAATTACATCGGGGCTTATGTGTCCTTTGAGGCCAGACTTGCAGGAGACGGTGAGCCTTTGCAGAACGGCAAGGCCTATTTCATAAACAGCGATGACGCGGCCTCCATCGATCATGAAGGCGGGGATATGTTGCTTCACATAACGCCTAGATGTGGCCTTTCTGAAAGAGAAACGGGGGTTGATCTATTCCTCTATTCGGCGAGCGAACATTTCGGAGACAATATGATGGCGGTATTCCTGTCCGGAGATGGTGTTGGCGGTTTGAATGGGGCGAAGGAGTTGCTCAGGCTTGGGGGGAGGGTATTGGTTCAAGATCCTGATACATGTCTTGCCCCTGAGACGCCAGCTCTCATAGCAAAGGAGACGGGCGCGGATGTCTGTCTGGTCAATGAGCTTGCTGGTAGGATAGGGGGTTGGGGGCGTGGAAGAGATGACGGTTGACGCCTGCAAGGGGATCGGCGGCGATCGAGGTGGCACGTACAAAAATGGGCTTGCCGATGGACGTTGGGCCCATATAGAAGACATCGATCTCGCGGCGCTGGTTCAGTTCGCCTGCATGGAGGGCGGTGAGAGACTGCTGATCGTCCGCTGCGGTGACGCTGACGGAGAGATATTCTTTTCCGGCGGCGAGATGGTGCATGCTTTATATAAAGACACCAGGGGGGAAGATGCCTTCTTCGATCTGATACGCAGTGAGCCCGACTCATTTTTGTTGAAGAGGGCGTCAGCCCCTGAAAGGAGCATACATGCGCCTTGGAATTTTTTGCTCCTTGAGGCATTGAGACGTAAAGATGAGGCGGGTCGGACATCGTCTTTTCAGATGGCGGGTGCCCTGCCGGTGGTTTTTGTAATAAGCCGCTCAACGGCTGTTTGCACAAAGATCGAAGGGATTTTGCGCGAAGATTGCGGTGTCAAGGTCATCGTCAAGGCCGGAGACTGGGTGGAGGCCAAAAAGAGGCTCTCCGTATCCAGACCTGACCTGGTAGTCATCGACATGGAGACCTCCGAACCCAACAAAGAGCTGGCTGTTAAGCATTTCATGATGAAGTCCGCGGCGCCTGCGTTGCTCTTCGGTAGCGTCAATCATGCCAACTGCCCCAAGGTCATGGATTTCTTGAGGCTCGGTGTTATGGATATAATTGCGGTGCCTAACGGAGATGGAGAGTGGGCGCAGGTCTCAAAGAGGTTCAAAGGGATCGTTTCGTCTTTAAAAGGCCTTAGACTGGCGAATATACGCAGGATAAAACAGCAGCTGGCGTTGGGTCACAAAAAGGTCAGACCAGGACCTCCTGCAGACAGGTTGCTTGTGGTTATCGGCGGCATGGGTGGGTTGATCGAACTTCAAAAGGTCATATCAGTATTGCCCGCTGGCGAATCGCTCTCAATGGCAGCATTTCAAGATATGGCTGTAGGGTGCGCATCAGTGTTTGCAGGCGCCATGGACCAGATCGCGGCTGTAACTGTTTCTTGCCTTCAGACAGAAGGGCCGCTTCTCAGCTCTCTATGCTGGGTGACGGATTGGAATGTACCTTGGGAGGTCGTAAGGGGCGACGGCGCGCTTATCAGACATCCTGGATATTGGATCGGGACCGAGGCCGACGGCGTCAGGTTTGATTCGGCCAGATTTATAAGCACCGCCTCGCAGGTCTTTGGTCCGAATCTGGCGATCCTGCTGTTGAGTGGCGCTGACGTCAACATAAAGCAGGGTCTGGATGAGGCGGTCTCGAGAGGTTGTCATATATGGCTCCAGATCCCTGATACCGCCGTTTATCCTGCACCCCTTGACGAGATCCGGTCCTGGGAGTTTGAAGAGGCCTGCATACCCATTGAAGTGGAGCAGATGGGAAGATTGATAAAAAGATGGTGCAGGGGAGAGGCTTTGTGGCAAGACTTTTAGTAGTTGACGATTCAAGTTTTATGAGAAGACACCTTGTAAGATTCCTTACCGAAGCGGGCCACAAGGTGGTCGGCCAGGGAGAGGATGGGAGGCAGGGTTTCGATCTGTATAAGAAATTGAGACCTGATTTCGTGATAATGGATGTTACGATGAGAGGAACGGATGGGATAACCGGCGCCAGGATGATACGCGACTATGATCCTGGGGCAAGGCTCGTGTTCATCAGTATGATATCAGACCCTGATGTTATAGCCGAGGCAAAGAGGCTTGGAGCTATAGATTTTATAGGCAAAGACGCCTATGATCGCATATTGGCCGCTGTCAGCGGTGATTTTAAAGGGAGGGAGACCAATGGCCCAGCTTGACCAGGATATGTGGCAGGATTTTGTCATGGAGGCCGAGGAGCACATCCATGAAATAGAGCCCAATCTGCTTTTGCTCGAGCAGCATCCGGAGGATATGTCCCTGATAGCTGATTGCTTTAGGGGGGTGCACAGCATAAAAGGTGCAGCGGGTTACATGGGGCTGAAGCGCATCCACGATCTTTCCCATGCCCTCGAAGACCTCTTTGATCAGCTTAAAAACGGGCGGGTAAAGTGCGACACCGACTTCATAAACGTCGCCTTCGAGGCGGTGGATTGCTTGAAGAGGCTTGTGAAGGAGGTGGCTGAAAACCATGCCGAAACGTCAGAGATAGATGATGTATTGGAAAAGATAAAGGCCATCGGCGGTATTGAAGACAAAGATGCGGCAGGCGGTGCGGTATCAGGACGCGAGGCCGGCCTTGGGCTTGAGGGAGCCGGTCCCGACAATGTAGGCCTTGCAGGAGATGTTGGCGGAGATGGCGATCTTGAAGACGAGGAACTCATGGGCATATACGCTGATGAGATGAAGGCTATATGGTCAAGGCTCGATGCCTTGATGAAGGGGGAGGATGTGGATACGAGGGCCGTTCTCTCCATCTTGGAAGACATGGCCAGGGTCACCAATTATGTCGGGATAGATTCCATAACCGACGCCATACGCGACTCTTCCAATGGAATCGCTTCGAGCGGGCAGGGTGGGCGTATTACGGTCGATGACCTGAAGGCCATCATTTCCAGACTTTCCATGGTTATTGAAGGGGTTATAGGCCCTATTGCGCAGAAGGCGGAGGTCCCGACCGGCAGCAGGCTAGAAGAGGGTGAGGAAGACAAGGAGCTTTACCGAATATTCGTCGATTTTGTAAAGGAGGTATCATCGCCTCTTGCACTTGTACCTGAAAGGCCGGACCAGGAGTGGATATCGGCATGCCAGGGCGCCATAGAAAAGATCATTGCGTCCGCTAATTATATGGATTATCCGGAGGTGGTGGCGCTGATGGAGGAGTGGTCGGAGAGGTTGACCGAGGGGCTTACCGATCACGGGAGCGACAAAGGGTTTGATCCCGAGAGACTGAGGGATATGTGGCAGAGACTCCTTAAGCTGATGCCTGAGCTCCAAGATCTCCCAACAGTGGTAGGTGAAGGGCTTGGGGCAGGCCCTGCCGAGATGGCTGAAATAAACGCACTCGATAACGCCATCGATTCCTTTTTTGATGAGGTTGAGGCCGGACCTCTCTCTGACATAGGTGCTGAATCGGGTGATGATACGGAAGGCGATGTTGCACGCGGCATAGACCGAATTGCCGCCCAGGGTGGTGAAGGGCGGCAGGATATGCTGCCTGCCGGGTACGATACAGGCCTTGGAAGGTCACCTGCAACCGCAGCAAGGCAAGGTACACCTGTTCTTCAAACCGAAACAGAGACCGTTTTGAGGCCTGAAAAGATCTCCCAGACCGTCAGAATTGACCTTGAACGTGTCGACGGATTGCTCGGCAACGTGAGCGAACTCGTGATCCTACGGTCGGTCTTCGAACAGATTACGGCCAGTCTCAAGGGGGTCTGTGCGGACTGGACGAGCCGGCGTGTTGCAGGCGTCAAGGAGTTGAAGGTCTTGAAAGACCTGGCGGCCCGTCTCGGCGAAAACGCATCCGCCCTCTCGAGGGCTGTCCAGCGGGTGCAGGAAGATATGATGAAGATCAGGATGCTCCCCATAGGGCATCTTTTTGAGCGTTATCCAAGGGTTGTCAGGGATCTCGCCCAAAAGCTCAACAAAAAGGTCGAGCTTCACATATTAGGTGGCGATACCGCCCTTGACAAGCGCCTCATAGAACAGATGGCCGACCCACTTTTGCATATCATAAGGAATGCGGTTGACCACGGCATAGAGACGCCTGACGAGCGCACGATAAGGCTCGGAAAGCCGCCCCAGGGTCGTTTGGTGCTTTCCGCAAGCCAGGACGGCAACTTTGTTGTGATAAAGGTGGCTGATGACGGCCGAGGTCTTGACCGAGAGGCGCTCATCCGAAGGGCGGTATCTCTTGGGCTTATGGGTCGCGAGACGGCACAGACCTTGCCTGACGAGCGCGTCTGGGAGCTCATATTCCTGCCGGGTGTAACTACAGCGACCGAGGTCACAGAGACATCGGGCAGGGGGGTCGGGATGGATGTGGTCAAGAAGAACGTCGAGAAACTGGGCGGAACCATTGAGGTCTCTTCTGCACCTGATCGTGGCACTGAGATAACGATACGCGTACCCCTCACACTTGCCATCATTCAGGCCCTGCTCGTAAAGGTCGGGCGCCAGGTCATGGCCGTTCCGCTTTCCGCTGTTAGCGAGATAGTGCGTATAACATCTGACGATATAAGTCCTATAGAGGGCTATGAGGTCATGTCCTTGAGGCAGGAGACCGTACCGATCATAAGGCTGTCAAGGATATTCCGTGGGACCGGGGCCGATGATAACCCCAAGAGGCTCTTCGTGGTCGTGGTACATCATGGGGAATTCGAGGCCGGTCTGGGGGTGGATTCCCTTTTGGGGCAACAGGACGTGGTCATAAAACCCCTTGCTGATTTTCTGACCGACGAACCGGGTTTTTCCGGCGCCACCATCCTCGGGGACGGTTCAATAGGTCTGATCCTTGACATCCCTGCGGTGTTGAATAGGGCGAAGGGTTTTATCCAGCGCAGACAGAGGGCCATGGATCTCTCGGCCTTGGGCCTTGGCGGACCAGTGACTAATACGATCCACTGAGGCGCCTGGGTCGGTCCATTCAGGCCGTGTTCGTGTTTATACAACGGCCCCTTGTGTGCAGCAATGGCATTGTATTCAATTGACCGCATGCCGCGGCTATGTCCTGGCCCTTGCTCTTTCTTATGATGGCCGTGTAGCCCGCGTCCGTCAGCACCTTCTGAAAGGCCAGGACGTCTTCTTCTGAAGGGGCCTTGAATGAAAGCCCAGGACTTTCGTTAAAGGGTATGAGGTTTATCTTGGCAGGGATCCCCCGAAGCAGCCTTGCAAGCCCCCTGGCCTGCTCCATGCGGTCGTTTATCCCTTGGAGGAGCAGGTATTCAAAGGTGATCCTGCGTCTGGGTTTTATTGGGTATGATTTGCAGGCGTTGATGAGCGCCGAGATCGGGTATCTGCGGTTTATGGGCATGATTTCCTGCCTGATTTCGTCATCCGGGGCGTGAAGCGATATGGCCAGACCCACATCCAGGTCCTGGCCGAGCCTCAACATCTCTGGCGCAAGCCCGGATGTGGAGACAGTGATGCGCCTTCCGGAATAGTTAAGCCCCAGCTCATCGGTAAGGATTTGAACGGTCCTGGTCAGGTTTTCATAGTTGGCAAGCGGCTCGCCCATACCCATGAATACAAGGTTCCTGGGCCGCTCCTCCAGTCCGAGGCGCTCCATGACCGCGATCACCTGCCCTGCTATCTCCGATGCCTCAAGATTGCGCAAAAAACCCATTCTGGCCGTATAGCAGAAGCTGCAACCCATTGCGCAGCCTACCTGGGTTGAGAGGCAGAGGGTCAGGTGATCTTTTTCCGGAATGACCACGCACTCGATCATGAGGCCGTCATCGAGACCAAGGCCGAGCTTGATCGTTCCGTCCACAGACTTTTGCTCTGTAGCCACCTTGAGGCGCGCAATACGGCCCTTTTGGGCAAAGACGTTTCTGAGGCCTGAAGGCAGGTCTGTTATCTCATGAAATCCGGAGAGGCCCGGCCTCCAGAGCCACTTAAAGACCTGTCTGCCCCGATAGGCAGGAAGGCCCATGTTCCCAGCCAGGTCCTCGAGTTCTTTTCTCGTGAGACTTCTATAGTCGATCATATGAAAAAGACCTTATCTCCTGGGCCAGAAATACGTCTCGGGCCTGTAGTCCTCGATCCACTTGATACATTCGCCCTTGGGCATGGGCCTGGCGAAATAAAAGCCCTGAACCTCATTCACCCCAAGCCCTGCGAGAAACACGAGCTGCTCTCTGGTCTCAACGCCCTCTGCAACGGTCTTTTTGCCAAGGCCCTGGGCAAGAAGGAGGATGGTCTTTACTATCTCCACATCGTCCCTCTCATCGGGAAGGCCCTTTACAAAGGAGTAGTCGATCTTGAGCGTCGAGGCCGGAAGGTCCTTCAGGTACTGGAGGGACGAATAGCCCGTTCCGAAGTCGTCTATGGAGATACCCAGCCCGGCCTCATGTATGCGCGCCAGCTTTTCAATGGTCTCCCTGGTGTTTTTCATGAGAAGGCCCTCGGTGACCTCGATCTGGAGCCTCTTCGGGTCCACGCCCGAGGCCTTGACCGTCTCGATGAGCTCCTGTATAAAGCCGGGCTGCTCGAACTGTTTCTCGAACTGTTTGAAGGAGACATTGAACGATATGACCATGCGGGAGTCTTTGCAGACCGGGCTTTCTTTTATGTGCCTGATGGCCTCTTCCATGACCCACTTGCCCACCTCCACTATGAGCCCGGACTCCTCCAGAAATGGAATGAACTCGCCTGGCGGGATCAGGCCCTTTTCTGGGTGCTGCCAGCGGATCAGGGCCTCGAAGCCAGCGATCTCTCTGGTCAGGAGGTCTATCTTGGGCTGAAAGAAGAGCACGAATTCCCGGTTTTTCAAGGCCTCCTTGAGTTCCCTTTCCAGCTCGACCTTTTTGAGGTTTTTTTCAAATAGTTCGTGGGAATAGAAGCATATCTGATCTTCCCCCTGTTTTTTGGCCTCTGAAAGGGCCATCTTGGCCCGCTCGATGAGCTGACTGGCCTGAAGGCCGTCCTCGGGGAATACGGCCAGGCCCATGGAGGCGCTGACCGAGATCTCGTCACCGTCCAGCCTTATGGGGTGCAGTGAAATGAGCCGTCTCAGCTCTTCAATGACCGTCAGGGGGTTTTTGTTGCAGATGTCCAGTGCCAGGCCGAACTCGTCGGCGCCGAATCTTGCCGCATCGCCGGAGTCCCCTGCAAAGACCTTGAGCCTGTTTGCGATCTCCTTGAGGACCAGGTCGCCCTTGGGCACGCCCAGGGCGTGATTTATTACCCCGAAGCGGTCTATGTCCAAAATCAAGACCAGACAGTGATCCTTTTCCGAATTCAGAATCTGCAGATGGGAGGCAAGATAGGCGGTGAAGCGGTTGTGATTTCCGAGGCCCGTGAGCCCATCCCAGAAGAGGAGTCTCTCCACCTCTTCTTCCTTCTCCATGTGATCTATGGCATAGGCGATGTCCCCTGCCACCTCTTCAAGCAGGGCGACCTCTTTGTCCGTAAAGGAGGCATACCTTGTGGAGTAGATGTTCAGGGTCCCCTTGGCCTCGCCTGCTATCACGATGGGCAGGGCGGATGCGGAGCGCAGGCCGAACCTTTGGGCCATTTCTTTCCAGGGCAGAAAGCGCGGGTCCTCGCCAATGGCCTGAACGACTATGACCTTCTTTTCCCTGGCAGCGGTCCCTGTAGGTCCCTGGCCCTCTGGAAGGCTGGGGTCGATGGAGACCTTGATGCCCTTGAGATAGTCCGTAAGGCCGTGGGCCGCCCTGGGCAGGATGAGGCCGGTCTGCGGGTCCACCATGCCGATCCAGGCCAGGGCGAAACCGCCTGTCTCTACGATGATCCGGGTGGCGTTGTCAAGGAGTTTGTTCAGGTCAGTGGCCCTTACGATGAGATCGTTTATCTCGTGGATGACCTGAAAGGCCCTGTTCACCCTCTCGATGGTCTTCTTTGCCTCACCAAGCCTTTTTTCTCGGACAGCGAAGTAGCTGTAACTTTCGAGGATCATGTCCAGGAGAACGGCCTTTGAAACGGCCTTAAGGGTAGACAGTACCAAGGATGGTTCCATGTTTTCCGCCACATAGTCCATGATCAGATCAAGGTACTTTCCGTATGCACCTGAATAGAGGCAGTAATCAATACCTACCTAATCGTGCCGTATGCCTACCTTGAGCCGGCTTAAAAAGAAATCGAGGTCGTAGTTGCCTGCCAAAAGCTCTAAAAAGTGTCTATTCTGAGTCAGTTTAAGCTGCTTCAGCCTATCATGACTCGTCAAAAACCTGTTGCTCTTCTCAAATCCCTGCAGGTGGGCGTAGAAGTGGTCCCAGAGATAGGCCGTGTCTTGACCCTTTGCCGCCTCGCTGAGCCTCTTTATGAGCCCTATGTCTTCATGGGTCAAAGAGAGGTAGCGGAGCCTTTCTTTGATATCCTGTTCATCAATACCCAGGTGTTGGGCCAGCTCCCTCGCCTGTTCGTCCAGGTCATTTTGGTCTTTCACGGCATTTCTCCAGCGGTTTGAATGCTTAAATATATTATGGGAATCTCTAAAAATCCATGTTTTGTCATTCCTGCGCAAGCAGGAATCCAGCAAAAACAACAAGATAGATTCCCGCTTTCGCGGGAATGACGGATTATTAAAAGTACCCTTATATCATAATATCATAGTGCGGCGTGGATACCCATCAGGAAGTATATCTCCCTTCTCAGGGCCGCAAGCTCACCCTTTGTAAAGTCCCTCGGGTGGGGGTGGTCCAGGGTGATGTCGGCCTTGATCCTCGTGGGCCGCTCGCTGAAGACCACGATCTTGTCGCCGAGCTGTATGGCCTCGTCTATGTCGTGGGTGATGAACAGGATCGTGGTGTCAAACATCATGTGGACGTTCAGCA